>CAUGVQ010000066.1 GCA_959602875.1 uncultured Collinsella sp.
TTTTTAGTCTCTTTTTCTATTTGCGCCCTCGCCAAACTTGTTACCTTTATGTTGTGGGGGGGCCGCGCCGCCGCGCGGCACCCCTAGATTCAAGCGCGTGAGGCTGTTGGGTTAGTCCAGAAGCGCGGCGACCTTGCCCAGAAGCGGCTCGAAACTGACGCCGCGGTCTTGGAACTGCGGCTGCTTGGAGGACACAATCATTGCGTCGTGCACGAAGTCGCCGGCAAAACGCACGGCCTCCTCCGTGGTGCGGCCAGCCATGACGGCGGCAAGCAGACACGAGCAGTACAAGTCGCCGGTGCCGTGCAGCATGTAGGGCAACAGCTCGTTGTTGACCTCGAAGAACGATCCGTCCTGCGCACCCACGAAGTTGCGGATGAGTCCGTCGCCGCGCTGGATGCCCTTGAGGACAACCGTCTTGGTTCCCTTTGCAAGCAGCGCGTCGGTCAGGCGGTGCGCCTCGTCGTCGGTGATGTCCTCGCCGGCCCAGGCGTCCCCAATGGGCTCGCCCAGGATGATGGCGGCCTCAGTGAGGTTGGGCGTGAGGATGTCTGCGCCCTCGGCGAGCTTGGCCATGGCGTCGCAGAGCTCGGGGGTGTAGGTGGGGTAGATCTTGCCGTGGTCCGCCATAACAGGGTCGACCACGCGCAGCGCCTGAGGATAGGTAGCGTAGAGGTCACGGATGCGGTCGACCTGCTCGGGCGCGCCGAGGAAGCCGGAGTAGATTGCATCGATATCGACCCCGATGCCCTTCCAAGCGGCGAGGTAATCGGAGAGGATCTCGGTCGTGTCGTGCATGTACCAGCCGGGGAAGGCGGTGTGCGACGAGAAGAGGCCGGTCGGGACCGGGCAGACGTCGCAGCCGGCGGCCGAGAGGACCGGGATGGCGACGCCAAGCGAGCACTTGCCGTAGCCGCACAGGTCGTGGACGGCGGCAACGCGCGGGATGTAGTCCCCTTCACGCTGGTAAAGGGGCTGTGTAGACATGCTGATTCCGTTGGACATGGGTATTCCTTCTTTCATCCGCGGACTTATGGACCAGCGTACGGTTACTCAGCATAGTACGCGTGGGCGTGCCGGCGGGTGCGTATTCACATCGAAACAGAGAGCGCACATTGCGCGCGCTTCGCACCAGGCGCGGCGCGGCCGCGCTGCCTGCCGCGGGCGTGTTGCCATGGCGCCCGGCGCGCCGCCGAGCACCTCGCGCCGGGCGGGGTGCGGAATTATCGCGGACGGCGCGACCCGGCGGGCGCGCATGGCAGAAAACGCCTACAATGAGGTGCAGCCCATCCACCTTTAAGCCGGTCCTGCGAGGCCGGGAAGGAGTGCATATGGCGGTTACAGACGTGTCGGGCGCGCAGGCCCGCACCTCCGGCGGCGACCGCGCCGTCCGCAGCGCAGCCTTAAGTGAGCTCGCGCAGCACATGCTTTCCAAAACCAGCAAAAAGTCGAGTGTTCCGGGCATTCTGATGCTCGCCGACGGCACGGTCTTTTACGGTCGCGCCTGCGGAGCTCAGGGCACGGCGACGGGCGAGGTCTGCTTCAACACCTCGCTCGAAGGCTACTTCGAGGTCCTCACCGACCCGAGCTACGCCGGCCAGATCGTGACCATGACCTACCCGCAGATTGGCAACTACGGCATCGATCCGGTCGACACCCAGACCGGCCTTGGCGCCGACGGCGATCCCACGCTCAACACGCGCCCGGCGCTGCGCGGCATGATCGTGCACGACATGTGCCGCACGCCGTCCAACTGGCGCTCCACCGAGAGCGTGCCTGTCTACCTTGCCGAGCGCGGCATCGTGGCGCTCGAGGGCATCGACACGCGCGCCCTCGTGCGGCATCTGCGCGACAACGGCGCCCAGAAGGGCATCATCACCACGGAGGTCTTTGACCTCGAGGAGCTCGCGCGCCTGCTCGCGGAGGCTCCCGATCTGGTGGGCGAGAACCTCGTCAAGACCGTGAGCCGCACCGACCGCCGCTCCTACACTGCCGCCGACCTGCCGGCCGACCACGCCTTTGCCTCCGCCGACCCGGTGCCGGCGCGCCACAAGGTCGTAGCCTACGACTGCGGCATCAAGCGCGGCATCCTCGAGGGCCTCGTCCGCGCCGGCTGCGACCTCACGCTCGTGCCGTGGGACACCCCCGCCGAGGACGTGCTTGCGCTCGAGCCCGACGGCGTCTTTCTCTCCAACGGCCCGGGCGACCCGGATGCCGTTACCGAGACCTACACCCAGGTGCAGAAGCTCATCGGCAAGCTGCCGATCTTTGGCATCTGCCTGGGCCACCAGATGATCAGCCTCGCCTGCGGTGCCGATATGGAGAAGCTCAAGTTCGGTCACCGCGGCGGCAACCAGCCGGTCATGAACCTGCTCACCCGCCGTGTGGAGATCACCGCGCAAAACCACGGCTTTGGCCTGGTGTTCCCGAGCCTCGGCGCCCTTGTGCCCGAGCTCTCGGGCGGCGTGACCGAGCACCCCACCGGCGCCGACGGCACCGCCGCCACCGGCGATTTGCGCTTCTGGGTGGAGCGCGGGGTTGCGCCTGTTGTCCAAAACGAGCGCTTCGGCCGCATCCGCCTCACGCACGTGAACCTGAACGACGGTACCGCCGAGGGCATCCAGCTGCTCGACCAGCCGTGCTTCTCGGTGCAGTACCACCCCGAGGCCTCGCCCGGCCCCACCGACGCGCATTACCTCTTTACCGCGTTCGCGCGCCTTATGGACGGCGACGCCGACTACCTCAACATCGACATCTCGAAAGACCGCCTCGCGGGGTGGAAGTTCGCAGAGGAGGAGATGTAGACCATGCCTAAGCGGACTGACATCAAGCGTATTTTGGTGATTGGCTCGGGCCCGATCGTCATTGGCCAGGCGTGCGAGTTTGACTACTCCGGCGCGCAGGCCTGCAAGGTTCTTAAAGAGGATGGGTACGAGGTCATCCTCGTCAACTCCAACCCGGCGACCATCATGACCGACCCGGGCCTTGCCGACCGCACCTACGTGGAGCCCGTGACGCCCGAGTTTATCGAGAAGGTCATCAAGCGCGAGCACCCCGACGCACTGCTGCCCACGCTCGGCGGCCAGACCGGACTCAACGCCGCGGTCGAGCTCGCCAAGTCCGGCGTGCTGGAGCGCGAGGGCGTCGAGATGATCGGCTGCGACCTTGCCGCCATCGAACGCGGCGAGGACCGCAAGCTCTTTAACGAGGCCATGGCAGAGATCGGCCTCGAGGTCGCGCGCAGCGGCTACGCCTACTCCATCGAGGACGCGCTCGAGATCGTCAAGCGCGTGGGCTACCCCTGCGTCCTGCGCCCGAGCTTCACGCTCGGTGGCGCGGGCGGCGGCATTGCCCACAACGAGCAGGAGCTCCGCGAGATCGTGCGCCAGGGCCTCGAGCTCTCGCCGGCGGGCGAGGTGCTTGTGGAGGAGTCCATCGAGGGCTGGAAAGAGTACGAGATGGAGGTCATGCGCGACCACGCCGGCAACGGCATCATCGTGTGCTCCATCGAGAACTTCGACCCCATGGGCGTGCACACCGGCGACTCCATCACCGTGGCACCGGCGCAGACCCTCTCCGACCTCGAGTACCAGCGCATGCGCGTGGCGTCGCTCGCCATCCTCGAGAAGGTGGGCGTCGAGACCGGCGGCTCCAACGTGCAGTTTGCCGTCAACCCCAACAACGGCCGCATCATCGTGATCGAGATGAACCCGCGCGTGAGCCGCTCCTCGGCGCTTGCCTCCAAGGCCACGGGCTTCCCCATTGCCAAGGCCGCCGCGCGCCTGGCCGTGGGCTACACGCTCGACGAGATTGTGAACGACATCACCAAGGCCACACCGGCGTGCTTTGAGCCGTCGATCGACTACTGCGTGGTCAAGGTGCCGCGCTTTGCGTTTGAGAAGTTCAAGGGCACCGACACGCGCCTTACCACCCGCATGAAGGCCGTGGGCGAGATCATGGCCATCGGCCGCACCTTTGAGGAGAGCTTTGGCAAGGCCATGCGCTCGCTCGAGGACGGGCACGTGGGCCTTTCCGCCGGCGGCAACGAGGGCGTGGGTATGGACGACGAGGAGCTCGCCGCTCACGTGGCCGAGCCCACCGCCGACCGCGTCTTCTATCTGGTCGAGGCCCTGCGCCGCGGCTG
Organism: uncultured Collinsella sp.; assembly: GCA_959602875.1. Taxonomy (GTDB): domain Bacteria; phylum Actinomycetota; class Coriobacteriia; order Coriobacteriales; family Coriobacteriaceae; genus Coprousia. Next base: position 4,145 of record CAUGVQ010000066.1, read on the forward strand.
GGACGTGGAGCGGATCTTTGAGCTCACCAAGATCGACCGCTGGTTCCTCTCGCGCATTGCCGACATGGTGGCCGTGCAGGAGTCCATCCGCGGACTCCGCGTGGAGGACATCGACGCCGACGCGATGCGCCTGCTCAAGCAGTACGGCACCTCGGACGCCGAGATTGCCGCGCTCACCGGCAGCGACGAGCGCTTTGTGCGCGCCTACCGCAAGGGCCTTGGCGTGGTGCCATGCATGAAGACGGTCGATACCTGCGCCGCCGAGTTTGCAAGTGCGACCGAGTATCACTACAAGACCTACGAGAACCTGCTGCGCCCCGGCGTGGAGGCCAAGAAGCGCGTGGCGCCTGACGAGGTCACCCACACGCACAAGAAGAAGGCCATGATCTTGGGCGCCGGCCCCAACCGCATTGGCCAGGGCATCGAGTTTGACTACTGCTGCGTGCACGCGAGCTACGCGCTCGCGAGCCGCGGGTACGAGACCATCATGGTCAACTGCAACCCCGAGACCGTTTCCACCGACTACGACACCTCGGATCGCCTCTACTTTGAGCCGCTCACCTACGAGGACGTCATGGACATCGTGGACGTGGAGCGCCCGGACGGCGTTGTGGTGACGCTCGGCGGCCAGACGCCCTTGAAGCTCGCCCGCGCCCTTGAGGACGCCGGTGTGGAGATCATGGGCACCAAGCCCCGCGCCATCGACCTTGCCGAGGACCGCGAACGCTTCAGCTCGCTGCTCGACCGCATGAAGATCATGTACCCGCCCGCGGGCGAGGCGCGCTCCTTTGAGGAGGCCGAGCAGGTGGCCGCGCAGATTGGCTACCCCTTGCTCGTGCGTCCCAGCTACGTGCTCGGTGGCCGCGGCATGATGATTGCCTACGACGCGCCGCATCTGCGCGAGTACATGGCCGAGGCCACGCAGATCAGCCCCGACTACCCGGTCTACCTCGACCGCTTCCTGGAGGGAGCAATCGAGTGCGACGTCGATGCGCTCTGCGACGGCGAAGAGGTCTACATCGGCGGCATCTTGGAGCACATCGAGGAGGCTGGCATCCACTCTGGCGACTCCGCTACGTGCATCCCGCCGTTCAGTTTCTCCGACTCGCTGATTGAGAAGCTGCGCGACACCACCCGTCGCATCGCGCTCGAGGTGGGCGTGCGCGGTCTCATTAACGTGCAGTATGCCATCCAGGGCGAGACGGTCTACGTTATCGAGGCCAACCCGCGCGCGAGCCGCACGGTGCCCTTCATCTCCAAGGCCACCGGCGTGCCGCTCGCCAAGGCGGCAGCCTGCATCATGGCCGGCGAGTCCATTGCCGACTTGCATCTGCCGGCGGACGACCGCGAGCTCGACTGGTTCTGCATGAAGGAAGCCGTCATGCCGTGGGGCCGCTTCCCCGGCGCCGACGTGGTGCTCGGGCCCGAGATGAAGTCCACCGGCGAGGTCATGGGCATTGCCAAGAGCTATCCCGAGGCCTACGCCAAGACGCAGCTCGCCATCGACTACAAGCTGCCTTCGCCGGAGCAGGGCAAGGTCTTCATCAGCGTGAACGACCGCGACAAGCGCCATATCCTGTCCACGGCGCGCACCCTGCGCTACCTGGGCTTTGATATTGTGTCCACCTCGGGCACGGCCAAGGTTCTGCGCGGCGGCAACGTGAAGTGCGAGGTTGTGAACAAGTTCTCCGACGGTCACCCGCACATTGGCGACATGATTGCCAACGGCGAGATCGCGCTTATCATCAATACACCGTACGGTCAGGGCGCCCGTGGCGACGGCTACAAGATGCGCACCGAGGCGGTGCGTCGTGGCGTGACGAGCGCCACGTCGCTCTCCGGCGCGAGCGCCTTTGTGGCGGCTATCGAGGCTGTTAAGGCGGCAAAGCAGGCCGAGGCCCACGGCGCCGACGCACAGGGCGTGGGTGCGGCCGATCCGTTTACTGCCTACGCAGGCATGGACGTCATCGCGCTGCAGGACCTGCCGCAGTACGAGGTGTAGCCCGCGATAAAGATTAACGGTGCAGACGGGGCGGCTTCGGCCCCCCCCCGTTTCTATGATCGCAAGCAACAAGCAACAGGGGTCCGGCCGCCGGCCGGACCCCTGCTTGTGTCTATCTGGAGTCACATTGGGTCCAACGCATGCGAACTGAGACCAAAACCCGGCGCCAGTGGTCAAAGACCCCCGCAGAATAATAAAGAACCCCCTGTTATAGGCTGCCTTTACGTGTTCCCATCAAGCAAAGAAAAGCAGGGCGGCGCGATGAGCTGCGGTTTTTATTCATTGCGGTTTTTCACCGTGCATGAACGATGTGCCTCATGCCGGTGTCACAGCCTTCGTATCAGGGGGTCTTTTATTATTCTGCGGGGGTCTTTGACCAAGAACGGCAAACCGACCATGCAGGATTACATGTAATCGGGGCACACGGCTGCTCAACAACAGTAGGCGCCACGGGAGGGCCCTGTCGATTGACAGGGCCCTCCGGATTTTATAGAGCCTCTGCGGAAGAGGCTGGGTCAAATTCAACAATCTCAGCGCTGCGGAGGACTGGTCTCTTGCTCAAAGAACTTGAGAGAGTGGGTTCCTGGGTGGTGGAATCGCCCCTAGGTCTCTCACGGCGTTCTGCGCGGTATTGCGCTCGCAGGTAATCGGCTGCCGCGGGGACATCCCGAATAAGGCGCAGAAGCTTGTCGGCGGTGGCGGATTGTTGCATCGCACCCGTTTCCCATCTACTTACCGTGGGTGATGCAACGCCAATCAGGCGCTCTAATTCTTTCTGCGTTAGACCAAGCGATTTTCGGATCTCTTTGATTTGGGATGCTGTGAGAAGTCCGTGCCGTTGCGCATATTTTTCTGCAAGGGCACGGCCCAAGCGGGTTGCTTCTTGAGCACTCATGATATCGTTGCCGCATTCGGGGCACGCATAGCGTGTGAAGCCTGCTAGAACAAACGTCTCGTTGCGGTACGTTTCTTTGACGGGCTCGCTGCTAAGAATCATGGGCGTCCCGCATTCAGGGCAAATCATTGTTCCCTCCTAATGAACGCTGCCTTCCCAGTTGATTGACCAGATGACAACTGTGGGTGAGTCATCGGGTGCAAGATAAAACTTGAGGTACCAGTCAATTCCGTCGTATCGGATACCCTTATAGACATCCGCGAATGTTCCCGGTAGATAGACCAATTCCACCGTCTTATAAAAGTGCTCGCTTCTGGTTGCTAAAAATACCGATTGGACAGTTGCAGCCACCTGGCCAATCCCGTAGTGGTTAGTAATAAAGGAGCGGGCGCGCTTTGCTAAGTAGAAGTCTCCTTTCAGGACGTGATTGCGTGCTAGCGGAAGTGAGTAGGACGGTTTAGCGTCGAACTTGCGGAGCATCTCTTCACCTCCAATTTAGCGTAACGCTAAATATGTATCAAGGCTAATCATCTTGCTTCTCAGATTTGTTCTCATGAAGTGCTCCTTTCATGCGATACCTGCAATTTCGAAGCATAAGGAGCACCTCAAACAGATTTGATCCAGTAGCTAACGTGGATTCCAACATTCGTGGACAGCGATCTGATACGAGATTAACCGCGCAGGTGAGAGGCGGTGAATTTAGAGTTCTTTGGGGAAGCTGAGGTATTGGGCCCACGGGCAATAATCATGAAAAAGTAACAAAGTCAGGCCATATCTCGGGTCGCGCTTGGACTAGAAGGAATCTACGAGCTGTAGTGGCGCTCAGGAACCTCGAGGGGAGACGTTAGCGCCGAGCCGTTACATTGATGGATTTGAAGTCGCGGAATGAGTGCGCCAAATCAAGGAATGAGCGTGAATCACGCTGTAAACCGCCAATCCGTCCCACCGTACCCCGCATCTTATTGACGGCCGTCAATATATAGTGTCATCCCCGGTACAGCGCTACCACATGTAGCAATCTCATAATTTTGAGGTAAACATTTACCTGCAAAAACGCGCCGCTCGTCGAATTACTAGCGAAAGGTTAAAGCTTTTCTTAAAGCTTTGGGCTATCCTGTCACGCATCTAGTAAAAATGTGCCCCGGGTCTGCAAAAAAAGACCCACTACAAGGGGCAATACGACAAACGGGTGTGGTGGCACCCGTCAGCGACCAAGGTGGGGTGGTACGTATGCATATCTCTAGCAAGAGGCGCAACGAACTGATCCGTAAGGGACGCAAAGGGCTTGCGCTGTTCTTGGCAGTGGTCCTTGCGATCCAGTGCGCAAATCTGCCGGTTATTGTCTCGGCGGCGACCGACGGCGGCGAGGCCCTCGCTACCGTGGAGGACACTCCCGCGCCCGAGCAGACGCCCGCAGAGCAGACGGCTCCCGTTGAGGAGTCCACGCCTGCTCCGGCCTCGGTAGAGGAGTCCGAGCCGGTTGAGACCACTCCGGGGGAGACGCCGCCCGCGGCACCAGCGGAGCCGTCCGAGCCGGCGGAGCCCGAGCAGCCTGTGGAGACCAACCAGACTCCGGCTGACCCGGCCAACACCACGCCGGTGGAGACCGAGCAGTCCACTACCACCGAGACGCCTGCTCCCACCACCGAGCAGAACACCCCGGCGGACGAAAATGGCTTGGGGGGGCAACCTCGCAGATAACAACAGTGCGGTAGCCGCGCCCGCGGAGGACACCACCGCCACCGTGGCGCTCGCGCTCAACCAGAGCACGCTGGCTTATGAGGGAACCACCTACACCTCTGACCAGACCCAGCTCGAGGCTCCGGCCAACCAGGAGCTCAAGTTCACCGTCGCCCCCACCGACGGCTTTGAGATTAATACCGTTAAGCAGGTTGCTACCGACGGTGTCGAGACCGAGCTTACCGCCGACGCCAACAGCGAGTACACAATCGCTGCCGACAAGGTTGCCGACGGTCTGAAGATCGATGTCGCCACGACCGAGGTTCCGGCTGATTCTGCCGAGAAGCCGGTCGAGGATTCTGCCACCGCTGGCGATGAGCCTGCGACTGACGAGACCGAAAACGCAACCGAGGAGACTCCCGCTACCGAGGAGTCGACCGGGGTCGAGGATGCTACCGAGGGCGAAGAGGCCACCGAAGGGGATGCGGTCGAGCAGTCCGCCAGTAACGGCATTTCGCTGTTGGCGAATACCGAGAATAATTACTCCATTGCGCCCAACGGCAGCCAAGACTTGTCTGCGGATTATCAGCGAAATGGAAAGTGGTCCATTCGCAAGGGGACGAATGGGTCTTGGCAGACCATCAACGGAGAAGGCGACACTGGCAGGGTTGGCGACGCCACCCTCTACGTGAGCTCTAACGGTTCTGGTTCTAGCTGGGACCACTGGTTTGGCAAAGATGCCGCGGCAACGTTTAGCGTGAACGGAAACGCGGAGCCTGGTGATGTCTACCAGGTTCGTTACGGAACCAATAACAATTACCGCATCTCCACGTTCACGGTTTCCTCCCCTCAACCCGAGGGAAGCTATACGGTTTACTTCTATTCGCTGATTCCGGGAAAGACTCTCGAAAGTACGGGGTCACCTGACTCAATCTGGAATGGCATGGGTACTGGCTCGGTTACTGGTCTAAACCATCCGGATAGTTACCCCAACGACAGCACGGACCTTTCTGGCCAAGGGGTCGAGGTGACTTTCCCCTCGTCATATCCTGACATTACTTACGGCGGGCGTACGTATGAATACGCAGCCCCGGGTAGTGGAAACGAGAATACCGAGGGTTATTACACAATTGAGTGGATTCGTCTTGTTAAAGCAGACGGCGCAAATGCTGGCGCAAATGATTACAACCCCGTAGTTAACAATGAATCGACGTTCCACTATGACGGGCAAATCTTCATAAATGAAAAAAATCTTTGGACGGTGACATGGCGTGTTCAGATGCCCGAAGATGATCATTTCACCATTCAGACCGATTATTCACGAATCGTGGAGGACGGGACAAGGGAATCAAGTCTCCCTAAGCCTCAGATGCAGCAGTCTATCGTCCAAGATGGGGTTACTTATATCTTTGATGGATGGTATACAGATGAAAACTGCACCGAGACCGCTAGTTTCAATGGTCAGATTAATGGAAACAAGAATTACTATGCGAAATACGTCGCGCAGAACAACGATGAGTTGACGTATGACGGTAATGGTGCGACTTCCGGCTCCACGTCTTCGACGGGAGGCGTGACCGGTCGAGACGTGACCGTTGCCGAAAACGGATTCGACCGCGTTCTAAATGCTGGCTCTTATAGCTTTGAGTATACCTTTGCCGGCTGGAACACCAGGGCCGACGGCACCGGCGTTGACTACGAACCTGGCTATCCGTATGAGCTGACCGAGGGCAACGACGTTCTGTATGCGCAATGGGAAGGCAGCTCATATCTACAGTACGATATGGGTGTTGACACCTCTGAGGTTGAATGGAATCCCTCGCCTTCGACCCTCATTGATAAGATGAAGGTGAATGGTGTAAATACGGGCAATCCCATCACCATTGGTTCCAACAATAATTTCTATTTGGATTCGCAGCAATACGATTACCAGGATACGGTAACCATTCCAAAGGACACACCGCAGCTCGATGGCTATACCTTTACGGGGTGGGCTGATGGCGAGACCATCTATCAGCCAGGCGATTCCTTCAAATATCGCCATAACGAAGACAAGAAAGGCGACGACTCGCTCACGCTCAAGGCTCAGTGGGATGAGAACACCGTTGATGTGACGTATACGGTTGATCCCGCTGCTGGTGGCACAATCAGCAACGATTCTGACACCATCGGTCAAGACACCGCAAATGGTCTGGAGGGTTCCAGCGTTGCTGCCACGAATCCGGGCTATACGTTTGATGGCTGGTACGTTGGCGATAAAAAGATTACTGACAGCGATACGCTTTCGGTGGAAGATGCTTTGGCGAATCTGAATAAGGACGGGAAGACTGGCCTCTACGCCGAGACCACCTACGTCGCGCAGTGGACCGCCAACACCGACACCAAGTACACGGTCGAGTAC
>CAUGVQ010000067.1 GCA_959602875.1 uncultured Collinsella sp.
GCGCCTTCTCCTTGGCGAAGGCCGTGGCCTCCTGGACCTTCTTGGCGGTGTCGCCGCCGGCCGAGCCCATGGTGGAGTAGGAGAGCATGGCAACCTTGGGTTCAACGCCGTCCATGAACGTCTTGAACGAGTTCGCGGAAGCGATGGCGATCTCGGAGAGCTCGTCGGAGGTGGGCGCGATGTTCAGGCCGCAGTCCGCGAAGACGAGCGTGCCGTCGGCGCCGAACTCGGGCGTCTGGGTGCACATGGCCATGAAGGCGGAGACAAGCTTGGTACCCGGGGCGGTCTTCAGGATCTGCAAAGCCGGGCGCAGCGTGTTGGCGGTGGAGTGGCAGGCACCGGAGACGAGGCCGTCGGCGTCGCCCATCTTGACCATCATGGTGCCGTAGTAGGTGGCGTCCATCATCTGGGCGCGCGCCTGCTCGATGGTGACGCCCTTCTTGGCGCGGAGCTCGGCAAACTTCTGCGAATAAGCCTCGTGCTTGGGCGCGGTGGGGGAGGTCGGGTCGATGACGGTCACGCCCTCGACGTCGATGGTCGCCGGGTCGCCCAGGATGACGAGGTTCGCCAGGCCCTCGGCCACGATCTTCTTCGCAGCCTCGATGGTGCGCGGGTCCTCGCCCTCGGGCAGGACGATCGTCTTCTTGTCCGCACGGGCAGCATCTTTCATACGGGTAAGGAAGTCGCTCATGTAAGCTCCTCGAAAACGCGCCCGACCGTGTGCGTGCTGGCGTTTTGCCCGGTAGACACCGAATTTGCGGGATCAGCGCGCGCATGGTTGAGCTTTCCTTGTGTGGCATTCCCTATTATAGGCACCTGAGCGCTATAATCGGTCTGATTATTCGGCCCTTGGCAGGGCTGGAACAGCGAATGAGGGGCCGGCGGTACCGGCGCCTCGTGAGGAGCATCGATGGATATCACATCTGGTCTGCCCGAGTCGTTCAACCCCGCTTCCTACGACATGATCGTCGTCGGTGCGGGATACGCCGGATCGGTCTGCGCCCGCCGTCTTGCCGAGAGCGCCGGCTTCCGCGTGGCGGTGCTTGAGAGGCGCGGCCACATCGCGGGCAACGCCTACGACTGCACCGACGAGGCGGGCATCCTCATCCACGAGTACGGCCCGCACATCTACCACACCTTCGACGAGCGCGTGCACAACTTCCTGTCGCGCTTCACCAAGTGGACCGACTACCAGCACAAGGTGCTCGCCAACATCCACGGCACGCTTATGCCCGTGCCCTTCAACCATACCTCGCTCAAGCTCGCTTTTGGCGACCAGCGCGGCGAGGAGCTTTACCAGAAGCTCGTGGAGGCCTTCGGCGAGAACAAGAAGGTCCCCATCATGGAGCTCCGCAAGAAGAACGACCCCGACCTGCAGGAGGTCGCGGACTACGTCTACGAGAACGTCTTTCTCTACTACACCATGAAGCAGTGGGGCCAGACGCCCGATGAGATCGACCCCTCCGTCACCGGGCGCGTGCCCATCTTCATCGGCGACGACGACCGCTACTTCCCCCAGGCGCCCTTCCAGGGCATGCCGGCAGAGGGTTACACCAAGCTCTTCGAGCACATGCTCGACCATGACCTCATCGACGTCTACGTGAACGTCGACGCCCGCGACATCCTTGAGATCACGGATACCAACGTGCACGTCTGCGGGAAGTGCTACGGCGGCGAGATCATCTACACCGGTCCCCTCGACGAGCTCTTCAACCTCGACCTGGGGGCGCTTCCGTACCGCACGCTCGACATGGTGTTCGAGACGCTCGACGTTGACCAGTACCAGCCCGTGGGCACGGTCAACTACACCACGAGCGAGGACTTCACGCGCATCACCGAGTTCAAGAACATGACCGGCCAGGTGGTGCCGGGCAAGACCACCATCATGAAGGAGTACAGCCACGCCTTTGAGCCGGGCAGCGGCCAGACGCCGTACTACGCCATCATCGACCCCGAGAACCAGGCGCTCTACGAGCGTTATCTCGAGCGCGTGCAGAACCTCACGAACTTCCACCCGGTGGGACGCCTCGCTGAGTACCGCTACTACGATATGGATGCGGTGACTGCCTCTGCCCTCGACCTGTCCGACGAGATCATTGCGACCCATGCCTAATATGTCTGATACCAGCCATACTCTGTTCAAAATCTGCTCGTTCGGCATCCCCTGCTACAACTCCGCAGCGGATATGGACCGGTGCATCACCTCGATTCTCGAGGGCAGCGGCTACGCGCCGGACGTGGAGATTATTATCGTGGACGACGGCAGCGTGGACGAGACGCCGGCCAAGGCCGACGACTGGGCGCGCCGCTATCCCGGTATCATCCGCGCGGTGCACCAGAAGAACGGCGGCCATGGCACCGCGGTGCTGACGGGCCTCAAGAACGCCACGGGCGTCTACTACAAGGTCGTTGACTCCGATGACTGGCTCGACACCCAGGCGCTCGCCACGATGCTCTCGTGCCTGCGCGGCTTTGTGGAGCGCGATACGCGCGTGGACCTCTTTATCTCGAACTACGTCTACGAGAAGGTTCACGAGGGTACGCACACCACCATTGATTACCGCTTTGCCATCCCGCGCAAGAAGATCATCACCTGGAACGAGGTGGGCTACTTCCGCCCCGACCAGCATCTGCTCATGCACAGCCTGTGCTACCGCACCGACGTACTGCGCGCCGGCGATCTGCCGCTTCCGCCGCACACGTTCTACGTGGACAACATCTATGCATACGTGCCGCTGCCGCGCTGCAAGACGCTCTACTACGCCGACATCGACCTCTACCGCTACTTCATCGGCCGCGAGGGTCAGAGTGTGAACGAGTCCACGATGGTCAAGCGTATCGACCAGCAGTTCCGCATCACGCGCATCATGATGAAGGCCTATCACCTTTACGACGACATCGAGGAGAAGCCGCTCGCTTCGTGCATGATGGGCTACTTCACCATGATGATGGTCGTGTGCTCCATCTTCTCCAAGCTCGCGCATGACAAGAGCAAGGTGGACGAGGTCATCAAGATCTGGGCTGAGCTCAAGGCCTTCGACAAGAAGATGTACAACCACGCACGCTGGGGGCTTCTTGGCTTCTGGACGAACCTGCCCACTCCTGTGGGCGAGAAGGTATCCGTGGGGCTCTACCGCGCGGCCCAGAAGATCTTTAAGTTCAACTAGGCGTCAAGCCGCGCGGGGATGTGCCCGCACCTCATAAAGATTTGCATGTGAAGGCCCTCCGGGGCCTTCTTTGTTCGTTGCCATCTGGATTTCTACATGGCGCATCGGTAGCTTTCGCCTCTCCGGTGGAGGATTCCGATTCGTAAACTTCCTTTCACATAATCCGTGCACCTATTGCATATGGAAACAATGTGGAGCGCGCCGTACAGTTGTAGTCAGAAGGAGGTGCGCCCTGTGGCATCCAAGAACTACGAGCTCGTCAGCTTCATACGCGAGAGCGGCACGGCATCGCCGGCAGAGATTGCCGAGCGGTTCTCTGTGGGCACGCGTACGGTGTACAACCGCATCAACCGAGTCAACGACGACCTCGCCGGTATCGCGCAGATCGAACGGCAGGGCGAGGGATTTGCCCTTGCGGTCGCCGATGACGAGCGTTTTGCGGAGTGGCTGCGCCGCCGCGGTGACGCCCTGCGCACAGGAATGCCCACCACCTCGGCGGAACGCGTTCGCTACCTGTTGAATGACCTGCTCTTCCGCACGGACTGGGTCACGCTCGATATGCTCTCGAGCATCCTCTACGTCTCACGCGTCTCCATCTCCAAAGATCTCCCGAGGGTTGAGGAGCGGCTCGGTGCCTATGGCCTCACTCTGGTTCGGAAGCCCCACTACGGCATCCGCGTAGAGGGCCCCGAGATCGGCCGCAGGCTTTGCCTGGCGTCGCTCGTTACCGATGGCGGGGGAGAGGCGGGTCTCGATGCCCGCACGGCGCCCATCAGCCGCGCGAACCTCGACGCTATCTCGCAGTGCATCGATACGGTTCTTGGTGAGAATGACATGCACATCAACGCCGTCGCCTACCAGAACCTGCTCGTGCACATCGCCATCGCCCTCGTGCGCATAAAGGACGCCTGCTACCTGCCTGCGCAGGAGGACTACACGGAGCGTGTAAAGAAGTCCTCTGCCTATCCGGTGGCAGGCGCCATCGCGCGGGCCATCGAGGAGCGCATGGGCGTTGCCCTGCCGGAGGGCGAGGTTGCCTACATCGCGATCCATCTGGCGGGCAAGCGCACGCTGGACGCACCTGTAGACGGCGCCGATGACGCGGCACTCGTCATTTCCGACGAGGTGTGGGACGTGGTCTCGCGCATGCTCGAGAAGGTGTGGGAGGCGTTTCGCTTTGACTTCCGCGATGACCTCGAGCTGCGCATGAACCTTGCCAAGCACGTCGCGCCGCTTGCGGTGCGTCTTACCTACCACCTGAGCTACAAGAACCCGCTTCTGGCCGACGTGAAGGAGCGGTTCCCCCTTGCGTACTCTATGGCGCTCGAGAGCGCGCCGGTGCTCGCCGACACGTATGGCGCGCACCCCTCCGAGGATGAGATCGGCTACCTGGCGTTCTCCTTCGCGCTTGCGCTCGAGCGCAAGCAGTCGGGTGCCGTGAAGAGCAACATCCTCGTGGTATGCGCCTCGGGGCAGGGCAGTGCGCGTCTGCTTGAGTACCGCTACCGCAAGGAGTTCGGCACGCACCTCGACCGCATCATCGTCTGCGATGTCTCCGAGATCGACGAGGTCGATTTCAGCGAGATCGATTACGTCTTCACCACGGTGCCGCTCAACCGGCAGCTCCCGGTGCCCGTGCGTCTGGTGAAGTACTTCTTGGACGATGCAGACATCTCGCTTTTGAACGAGCTCTTCTCCGCGCCCGTCGACAAAGGCCTCTCCTGCTATGACCGCCGCCTGTTTGAGGCGCATCTCGCCGCTACCACGCCGGACGAGGCCATCGAGGCGCTCTCGGCACTCGCCGCAACGGTGGAGGAGCTGCCCGACGACTTTGCCGAGCTCGTGAAGGAGCGCGAGCGTATCGCGCCCACGGCCTTTGGCAACCTCGTTGCGCTCCCGCACCCCATGCGGGCGGTGAGCAAGCGCACGTTTGTGACGGTGGGTCTGCTCGACGAGCCCGTCACCTGGGCGGGGCACGAGGTCTGGGGCGTCTTCCTTATCTCGCTCGCCGCCGAGCGCGACCTCGACCTCAACGCGTTTTACCACACGCTCTTGCGGGTTCTTATGGATACGGACGCGGTCCGGGAGCTTTTGGAAGATAGAAGGTTTGAGACGCTGCTTGCGCTCGTGCGCAAACAGCAGAGACGGGAGGTGGGATCGGTATGAGAAAGATCGCGCTGCTCTGCATCGCGGGCATGTCCACAAGCATGCTCGAGCTGAAGATGGTGGACGCCGCCAAGAAGGAGGGCTACGCCTGCGAGATTCGCGCATACCCGCTGTCTGACCTAAAGAAGATTCCCGCTGACGTGGACATTGTGCTGCTCGGCCCCCAGGTGATGTACGAGCGGGACAACGTCGAGGCCAAGCTCGGCTGCCCCACGTACGCCATCACTATGGCCGAGTACGGCGCCATGGACGGGGCGGGCGTCCTCAAGAAGGCGAGGGAGGTGCTCCATGACTGATCGCGACGAGCTGAACAGCATCAGCTTCCAGATCATCGCCGCGGTGGGCAGTGCCCGCAGCCTCTATCTGGAGGCGGTGCGCGCGGCCAAGGAGGGCAACCTCGTTCGCTCGCAGGAGCTGCTCGACGAGGGCGACGAGTGCTTCAGCCAGGGGCATCACGCGCACGCCTCCATTATCCAGCGCGAGGCGGCGGGCGAGCCTACGAGCATGACGCTTATGCTCACCCACGCTGAGGACCAGCTCATGAGTGCCGAGAGCATCGGCCTCGTGGCGCGTGAGTTCATCGAGGTCTACCGCGAGCAGCAGGAACTGCGCGCGCTTATTGGGCGTTTCTCCGTCGGGGCCACCCCGACGGCAGCTTAAGGGCCATACAAAGGAAAGGAAGGGTCATGAAAGCTAACGCTATGGAATCGTTCGCCGAGAAACTGATGCCCATCGCATCGAAGATCGGTGGCAACCGCTACCTGAGCGCCGTGCGCGACGGCTACATCGCGCTCATGCCGCTCATCATCACCGCGTCGCTCTTCACGCTCGTGAACAGCGTCATCTTGGGTGACGGAGGCATCCTGAACGCCCTCTTTGGCACGCCGTTCACCGAGGCGCAGCAGCTCGGTGCCGCCATCAGCTCAGCGTCGATGTCGGTGCTCGCGCTTCTGCTCTCCTTCACCGTGGCGCGCGTGCTTGCCGAGAACTACGGGCTCGACACCTCCATCGCCGGCACCTGCTCGGTCGTCTGCTTCCTGTGCCTCACGCCGTTTGTGACAAGCGACGACTGGGGTGAGGTCGTGGCCACGAGCTACCTCGGCTCGACGGGTATGTTCACCGCCATCATCACCTCGCTTCTTGCTGTTGAGGTCTACCGCTTCTTCATGGGCTTCAAGGCGCTCATCATCAAGATGCCCGACGAGGTCCCGCCTGCGATCGCCCGCTCAATCAACGCCATCATCCCCGTTACGCTCACCGTCATCGTCTTTGGCCTCGTGCGTGTTGCCACCAACCTCGCCGGCACCCCGGTGAACGACCTCATCACCACGTTCGTGCAGGCGCCGGTGCTCTCGCTCGTGTCCTCGCCCGTGGGCGTTGCGGTCATCTACTTCTTCTACATGCTGCTGTGGGGCTTCGGTATCCACTCCGCCGGCATCATGAACGGTGTTCTCGAGCCGCTCTACCTGATCTCCCTTAACGCCAACGCCGAGGCCATCGCCGCCGGCGAGGCCGCCACGAACGTGCTCACCAAGCCGTTCCTCGACTCCGTGGCCTTTATGGGCGGCGCGGGCAACATGCTCGCCCTCGTCGTCGCCATCCTCATCATCTCCCGCCGTCAGGACTACCGCACGATGGCCAAGATCGGCTTCGTCCCGGGTCTCTTCAACATCTCCGAGCCCATCATGTTCGGTCTGCCCGTCGTCATGAACCCGATTCTCATCGCCCCCATGATCATGGTCACGCTCGCTGGCCTCGGCATCGGCGCGCTCGCCACCGTCACCGGCTTCATGGGCTACACCTACGTCCTCACCCCCTGGATCACCCCGCCGCTGCTCGGCGGCCTGCTCTCGACCGGTCTCAACATCGGCGCCGTCATCACCTGCGCCGTGATCTTTGTGGTGTCCGTCCTCATCTACATGCCCTTCGTGAAGGCCATGGACGCCGCCGTCACCACCGAGGAGAAGTAGGAACGTATCCCAAACCGTACGGTTTCATCCCTTACGTCTAACAGAAAGGTAGGTCGAAGAGCGTGAACAGGTCCGTTGTCGTCTTTGATATGGACGGCACTCTGCTCGACGCCGACAGCAACGTGATCGGGGGAGAGCGCACCGTCGAGCTCCTGGGGCGCCTGCAGGACGCCGGCTGCACGATGGCAATCTGCACCGGCCGACTCGATCACGATATCGTCCGCGCGGGGGCTCGCTTTGGGCTCGATTTCAAGAACCGCATCTCGCAGCACGGTGCCGTCATGATCAGCGGCTCCACGCTCCGCGCGGAGCTGATGGACAAGGACGAGGCTCGCGAGATCCTCACCTACATCGAGGCTTCGGGTGCGCCCATCCGCGTGGAGATGAACACGGTCGCCAACCGCTACTGGCACTCCGACCGCGACCCGGATTTCCCCAAGGAGCTCTACGACTCGCATGTCATCAAGAGCGACTTCTTCGAGTTGATCGAGTGCCAGCCGGTGGTTCTGTTTCTGCTCATCGGCGAGGAGCGCGACCTCGCGCCCATAGCCGAGCACGTGCGTGCCACCTGCACGTGCACGCAGGCAGTTATGAGCTCTTCGACCTCGCTCGAGCTCATGTCGGTCGACGTCTCCAAGGGCCAGGCCATCGAGAGCCTTTACCCGGGATGCGACGTGTACGCCATCGGCGACGCTCCGAACGACTATGGTATGTTCGACGTCGCGCGCGTGGGCTATCTCGTCTCCGATGCCGAGTGCCCCTATGACGTCGTGCGCTGCCCAAGCATCGCCGAAGCGCTTGAGGACATTGCCTCCCGCGTGCTGGGGTAAGCTGGATGTAGTGGAACCGGTGCGGCCGCCCGCCCGTCCGGGCGTGGCGGTCGCACCCTATCGATAGGAAGTGTGACCATGAAGGTTCTGCTGCTGCCGCTTGACGAGCGGCCCTGCAACCGCGTGTTCCCGCAGATGATCGCCGAGTCAAACGACGAGATCGAGCTCGTCGTCCCGCCGCTCGAGCTGTTAGGCGACAAGAAAAAGCCTGCCGACGTCGCGGGCATCTCCGCCTTCCTCGAGGAGCAGGCTGCCGGCTGCGACGCCGCCGTGCTCTCGCTCGACATGCTGCTCTACGGTGGCCTCATCCCCTCGCGCTTGCACCACCTGGAGCGTGCGGAGCTTGATGGGCGCCTGGATGCAGTGCGCGCCCTCAAGCGCGCAAACCCGGCGATGCGCGTGTACGCCTTCCAGTGCATCATGCGCTGCCCGTCGTACGATTCCGCCGAGGAAGAGCCCGACTACTACGAGGACTTTGGCTTTGTGCTGTTCCGCCGCAAGTACCTCCTCGATGTGCGCGAGCGCACCGGCGAGCTCTCCGCCGACGAGGAGCGCGAGCTTGCCGCCATTGAGGTGCCCGAGGAGGTGCTCAGCGACTACGAGCACCGCCGCGACCTCAACTGCGATATGAACATCGCCGTCCTCGACCTCATCGGCGAGGGTGCCATCGACTTCCTCGTAATCCCGCAGGACGACTCGGCTCCCTTTGGCTACACCGCGATCGCGCAGAAGCGCGTCATCGCCGCGCTGAAGGAGCGCCGCCTCGACGACCGGGTGATGATCTACCCCGGCGCCGACGAGGTGGCCATGTCGCTTCTCACGCGCGCCTGGGTGGAGCATGAGGGTCTGCGTCCGAGCATCTGGCCCTTCTACGCCTCGGTGCTCGGCCCCACAATCGTGCCCAACTATGAGGACCGGCCCATGTTTGAGAGCCTGAAGTCCCATGTGCGCGTGGCGGGCGCGCGCTTTGCGGACGTACCCTCCGAGGCCGACGTGATACTTGCCATCAACGCTCCGGGCAAGGTCATGCAGGAGTCGTTCGTAGCGCCCGAGGAGGTTGACCTCACCTACACGAGCTATCGCAACCTCGCCGACTTTACGCAGCGCATCGCTGAACATCTGGCGCGCGGGCGCCGCGTGGCCCTTTGCGACAGCGCCTTTAGCAACGGTGGCGACCGCGCCTGCATCGAGCAGCTCGACCGTTTGGGCGTGCTGAGTTCGCTTGCGAGCTACGCCGGCTGGAACACCAACTGCAACACGCTCGGCACCACGCTCGCCCAGGCCATCGTCGGGCGCCCCGGGCAGGCGGCCACCCGCAACCTCTGCTACCGCATCATCGAGGATGTCTTCTACCAGGCGGAGGTGCGCCCCGCGGTGGTCGATCGCGACCTGCCCGCGATGGGGCTTTCGTATTACGATTTTGGCGTCCGACGGGCGGATGTGGAGGAGCTCATTCGCGGCGAGCTCCAGCAGCGTTTTGACACGCTCGACCTGGCACGGGAACACCCGGTGCGCATCGAGAGCGTCTACATGCCCTGGCGCCGCATGTTCGAGATCGGTATGGAGATAGAGCTGGAGGCGTGATATGCGCGAGGAAATGATCTACAACCCGCACTACTACCAGCTGCGCGAGGGACAGCTCGAGCGCATGCTCACCATCGTGCGCGGCAACCGCGGCGCCGAGCCGGGCGGGGTAGTGTTCTTTGGCGATTCCCTGACCGAGACCTATCCCATAGAGCGGTGCTTTCCTGAGCTGCCCGTGAAGTACAACTGCGGCCTCGGTGGCGCCACCGCGGAGGAGCTGCTCTGGATCGTGGACGAGGGTGTGATCAAGTACCGCCCCTCGCTTGTAGTCCTCATGGTGGGAATCAACGACCTCGGCAACACGGCGATGGCAAGCCCTAAGGAGATCGCCTGCCATGTGAAGGAGCTCATCGACGTCATCTGCGGCAACCTGCCCGATGCGCGCGTGCTCCTTTGGTCGACGCTGCCCTGCGTGGAGGCGCTGCGCAGCTACCACCAGGTGCCGGGTATCAGGAACAACGATTTGGTGCGGATGATCTTTGACCAGGAGCGCGAACTCGTACGTGACCGCAACGTTACGTTTGTGGACGTGTTCCCGGAGTTTGTGGACGAGCAGAACGAGGCGCGCACGGAGTACTACCGCGACGGTCTGCATCTGAACGATGTGGGGTTTGACCGTCTGACGGAGCTTCTGGCACCGGAGATCCATAAGCTGCTCGAGGCGTAGCATCCGGATTAAGGCGAAGCACAAGCCAATAGCGCAAGGAGGGTCCTGCGGGACCCTCCTTCTTGTATGAAAAGTCTCTTGTATGGAAAAGCGTGGTGCCTACGCGAGGTCGCGCGCCGCGGGTGTGCCGTGGGAGCCGGTCGCTTCGGTGACGCCGGCCACGAGCGCGGCTTCGAGGGCGCGCGTAGCGGCGAGGCCGATGACGTCGAGCGGGGGTTGGTCGCCCTCGAGTTCGCCGGTTGCCATCACGTAGACGGTATCGCCGTCGTTGGTGGTGTGCGTAGGGCGGATGACGTGTGCATAGGCGTCCGCCGCCATCTGGGCGACCTTGGTGGCCTCGGCCTTGGTGAGGCGGGCGTTGGTGACAACGCAGCTGATGGTGGTATTCGTACGGTCGAGCGGCATCTGGGCACGGGCGCCGGCGGCGAGCAGGGCGTCCTCCATGTCAGCGATTTCGCGCGCGTCGGGCGCGGTGCGCATGCCGGCGATCGTAGCGCCCGTCGTGGGGTCGCAGACGTTACCGCAGGCGTTGACCACGGCTATGGCACCCACGCAGAGGTTGCCGAGGGAGAAGGCGCGTGCACCGAGGCCGCCCTTCATGGCGCAGGCGGGCCCGTTGAGCTTGCCCACGGTCGCGCCCGCGCCGGCGCCGACGGAACCCTCTGCAGGCGGAGCGGTCTGGTCGCCGTCGAGCGCCGCGACAGTTGCCGCGCGGCCCGCCGTCACGTCGGG
>CAUGVQ010000068.1 GCA_959602875.1 uncultured Collinsella sp.
CGATGGAGGCCCCCAACCCCTTCCCCGACGTGAAGACGATGGACTTCGACGAGGCCGTGGAGAAGGGCCTCGTCAAGTGGATCGATGACGAGGTACTCGACGCCTACTACGACGCCGTTCTCAAGTGCTCCGTCTCCAACCTTACCGATGAGCAGGTCGCGGGCGCGCCGCTCAAGCTCGTCTACACCCCGCTCAACGGTACGGGCCTCATCCCGGTGACGACCGTTCTTAACAAGGCCGGCATTACCGACATCACCATCGTGCCCGAGCAGAAGGATCCGGACGGCGACTTCCCCACCTGTCCGTACCCCAACCCCGAGATTCGCGAGGCCATGCAGAAGGGTATCGACCTTTGCGCCGAGGTGCAGCCCGACCTCTTGCTCGCTACCGACCCGGACGCCGACCGCGTGGGCGTTGCCTGCCAGGACGGCGACGACTACACGCTGCTCACCGGCAACGAGATGGGCGTGCTTCTGCTCGACTACATCTGCAAGATGCGTGCCGAGCGTGGCGAGGATCTCACCAACAAGGTCGCGGTGACCACCATCGTGTCCTCCGCTATGGTCGACGCTCTTGCCGCCGAGCACGGATTTGAGCTCCGCCGCTGCCTCACCGGCTTCAAGTACATTGGCGACATCATCACCGGTCTCTCCGATGCCGGCGAGGTCGACCGCTACATCTTTGGCTTTGAGGAGAGCTACGGCTACCTCTCGGGCGACCACGTGCGCGACAAGGACGCCGTCAATGCGTCGCTGCTCATCTGCCAGATGGCTCAGTACTACAAGCTCCAGGGCCTGAACCTCGTCCAGGCCATGCGCGCGCTGTACGAGAAGTACGGGTACTACCACAACAAGACCATCTCGCTCAGCTACCCCGGCGCTGACGGTGCCGCCAAGATGGCGGGCATCATGGCCGCGCTCCGCGAGACCGCGCCGACCGAAATCGCGGGCTCCCCGGTGGAGGCCGTTGTTGATTACGGCGAGGGCGTGAACGGTCTGCCCAAGGCCAACGTCATCGAGTTCGACCTCGAGGGCGGTAACAAGGCTATCGTCCGTCCGTCCGGCACCGAGCCCAAGATCAAGCTCTACATCTTCGCCAAGGGCGAGGACGCTGCCGCGGCCGATGCGCTTATGGACAAGATTGAGGAGGACGGCCGCAAGCTGCTCTCGTAGCGCGGCCTTCACGTCGTGACCGGGTCTAACGGCCGGTCATCTATGGCGACTCGGGCGGGCATCCTTAGCGTGCCCGCCCTTTTTGCTGCCTAGACGGCGGCGCTGAGGTTGCGCGTGCGCTTGATGGTGGCGATGACGCGCTCGGCAAGCAGGTCGATTTCTTCTGCCGTGATGTCATCGGCGAGTGTGAGGCGAAGGCTTCCCAGCGCCCAGCGCGGATCGGTGATACCGAGCGCCGTGATGACGTGGGAGGGGCCGGTCTCGCCGGTCGAGCAGGCAGATCCCGTTGCGGCTGCCACGCCGGCGCGGTCGAGGAGGACCACCAAGAGTTCGCCGTCCACGTTATGGCAGACGAAAGACGCCGTGCCGGGCAGGCGATGTGCGGGGTCGGGGTCGCCGGTTGCGCGCACATCGGGGACGGCGTCGACGATGCGACGGACAAGCTCGTCACGCAGGTGCGCCAGGCGCTCGCGCCGCTCTGGGAGGTTCTCGACAGCCTCCTCGAGCGCGGCGGCAAGGCCCATGGCGCCCGCGACGTTCTCGGTCCCCGCACGCTCGCCCCGCTCCTGCGCGCCGCCTTGGATGAGCGGCGGGATAGAGAAGCCCTCGCGCAGGTAGAGCGCACCGGTGCCGCGCGGCCCGTGGAACTTGTGGGCCGAGAGCGAGAGCGCGTCGACCCCAAGCTCGGCAACATCGACGGGGATGTGTCCGACCGCCTGCACCGCATCGGTGTGGAAGGGCGCTTGGTGTGCGTGCGCGATGCGCGCGAGCTCGCGCACGTCCTCAATGGTGCCGACTTCGTTGTTTGCAAGCATGATAGAGACGAGCGCGCAGGCAGGCGCGGTGACTTCTGCGGCGCGGTTGCGCGCCTCGGCATCGGCGAGCGCGCGCTCGAGATCGGCGGGGTCAATGCGGCCAAGATTGTCCACGGGAAGATAGGTGACCTCAACGCCCTCGCGCTCAAGGGTCTCGCAGGTGTGAAGCACGGCATGGTGCTCAATGGCAGAGGTGATAAGGCGCGCGGGTACGCCCGCGCCGTAGAGGTCGCGGAAGCGACGCACCGCGCCGCGGAGGACCCAAGTGTCCGATTCCGATCCGCCACTGGTGAAGTAGATCTCCCGCGCGCCCGCACTGAGGGCGCGAGCCACGCGCTCACGGGCCTCGTCTAGGGCTGCCGCGGCGTCGCGGGCGATGCGATGGATGCCGCTCGGGTTGCCGAACACACTCGTCAAATAGGGTGTCATAGCCTCAAGCGCGCGCGGCGAGAGCGGCGTGGTGGCGGCGTTATCGGCGTAAATATACGGGGTGTTCTCGTCCATGGTCGTTCCGGTCCAGCGAAAACCTTAGCGGAGGATAACGAACCACACGAATGCGACGATGATGACGGCCAGAACGAGCAGCGCGAGCAAGACGCGCGTGCGGCGTCGGGCGCGCTCGTGGCGCGACGAGAAGATAGCACGGCCCCGCTTGGGGGTCTGGAGATAGCGATCGTAATGGAGGGGCGCCCGCTGCTCGCTAACAGGGTGCGCGGGGCCTTGGGGCGCGGTACCCGGTGCGGCGCCGCGCGGTGTGCGACGTGCCGGTTCGGTAACGGGAAGATACTGAGGGTCCGAGGTCGCGACGCCCATGTGGAGCCGGTGGGGGGAGGGGGTGCCTGCGCGCTGATCGACGCGCGGTCGCTCTCCCGTGTTGCCCAGGTTGTCCATCACGTGCCCCTCTATAGTCGGCTGGCGTTGAGGCTATTGTACGGTCTGGGCTGCGCCCGCCTGTCCTCAATCGCAAAACGCCGGTATATTCACGGAGGGTTCATGGGGGCGACATAGGTCGGCATTTTCCCTTGCGGATGGTGTACTCACACTCGTAATCTAAATCTAAGTCATTCATACTTAGATTTGATGATACTGTGACGCTTAAAAAATCTGCGACTACGCGAATAGAACCGTCTTGCGCGGGCATAACAAAAGCGGTTCAAGAAATCCCGGCGCCCACAACAACGCGGACGCGGGTCGTCACTAAGGAGTGATCGGTTATGTCTAGCATGGTTCCGTATCGTTCGGTTTTTGGTCTCCGTCCGTTCAACACGTCGCTGCTCGATGCGTTTGACGACATGATGGATTTCGCTCAGGCACCGCTTGCCAAGGCGTTCCCCATCGATGTTGAGGACACGGGTGAGGGCTACGAGGTCAAGGCCTACCTCACCGGCGTCAACAAGGACGATATCGACGTCGAGCTCAACGAGGGCCGTCTCTCCATCTCCGTCAACGTGGAGGAGAAGGAAGAGGACAAGGGCAAGAACTACCTACAGAAGGAGTTCACGTCCTACAGCGCCACGCGCGGCGTCTACCTCAAGGACGCGGCGAGCGAGGGCTTGGCAGCCAAGTACGCCGACGGCGTGCTGACGGTCACCGTGCCCAAGATCGTCGAGAAGAAGAACGTCACCAAGATCGCCATCGACTAAGCGCAGCTCGAGCGGCCGCGGATGACGCTCCGGCGTAAGCTGTGCGCGCGTCAATAAGACGGAAGAAGGGGAGAGCCTCAAGAGAGGCTCTCCCCTTTGCCATGTATCTACAAAGTACGAGCTAGACGCCTCGATTTGGCGAGTTGGACTGTTTTCGTTTAGGGAGTTGTCCGAGTGCGCGGACTTAGCCAACGCTGATGGGCCGGTTTTGGCCGGCGGCGCGGATGCGCAGCGGCGGCAGGCCAGGTTCGCGCGCGAGCGTGGCGGAGCTGCCGAGTTCATTGTCGAGGTTCGCGCCGAGTGCCTCGGCAAGCGCGCGCACCGCAAGGCTCGGGCGATTGTTCTCCTGTGAGATGTGCATCGCCACCACGTCCTCGGTGCGTTCGGTCACAAGCTCGCACACGGCTTCTGCCGCTTGCGCGTTGGAGAGGTGGCCGCGCTCGCTGATGATGCGGTCTTGCAGGTAGCGCGGGTAGGAGCCGGTGCGCAACATCGGCACGTCGTGGTTTGACTCCAGCGCGAGCACGCGTACGTCCGCCAGCGCGCGCAGGGCGCCGGGGGTCAGCGCGCCCGTGTCCGTCGCAAAGCCGATGGCGTCGCCCGCGCACTCAAAGCGAAAGCCCACGGGATTCACCACGTCGTGGGTATTGGGAAACGTTACGATGCGCACGCCGGCAACATCGAGTACGTCGCCCGGCATAAAGGTCTGAAACGGCAGCGCGGCGAGGTACGGTCGTGCCTCGGCGGTGCCGTTGCTCGCCCAGAGCTCGCCTTCAAAACGGCGGCACCACACCGAGACGCCGCTCACGTGGTCGGAATGCTCGTGGGTGAGAATGAGCGCGCGCACGCGGCTCTCGTCAAGATCGAGCTCATGCATGCGCGAGATGGTCTCGCGCCGCGAGAAGCCGTTGTCGATCATGATGAAGCCCTCCGGCCCCTCGACAAGCGCGCAGTTGCCCTTTGACCCGCTGCCCAGGATATGCAGGCGAAGAGCATGGGGTGCGGGCGTGTGCGGGGAGTTGCTCGGGAGTGTTTTGGATGTCATCATGGCTCTTTCGTTGCGGATACAATGGGTACGAGGCTAGGAGGTGCACGTGCCAACGGTAGCACAGCATTTTGGGAAGCGCGCCCGCGGCGGCGCCCCGGCGGGGGACGCGGCGCGTGCGCAGTCGGCGCCTGTGGTGCTTATGGTATCAGGCGGTGCGGACTCAACCGCGCTTCTGGTTATGGCGTGCACGGGCGCGCTCGATATTGCCGATGGCCGTGGGCCGGCGCGTATTGCCCGCGAGCGCCTGCATGTCCTGCACGTGAACCATCACCTGCGCGGCGAGGCGTCCGATGGGGACGAGGCATATGTGCGCAGCCTCTGCGATCGGTTTGGCCTGCCCCTTTGCGTGGAGCATGCGACCTTTGACGATTTGGGCGGACAAAACCTGGAGGCCGCCGCGCGTGAGGCGCGCTACCGGGCGGCCCGTCGCTACGTGCGCGAGCTCTGCGCCGAGGCGGGGTGTCCGCGTACCGCCGCGCGCATTGCGACGGCGCACACGGCGAGCGACCGCGCCGAGACCTTCTTTATGAACGCCATCCGCGGCGCCGGCCCGGCGGGGCTCTCGAGTATCCCTAGGCGGCGCAACATCATCGTCCGCCCCCTGATCGACCGTACGCATGAGGAGCTCTGCCGCTACCTTGAGATGGCGGGCATTGCCTGGCGCGAGGACGAGAGCAACTACGATACCTCGTACCTGCGGAACTTTGTGCGTCACGAGGTGATGCCCCTCGCCGCGGAGCGCAACGGGCAGATTGCCCGCACGGTGGGCACCACCTGCGACATCCTGGGCGACGAGGACGCCTTTCTCTCGCAGCTCGCTGCGACCGCGCTGCGCGCCTGCACGCGCCGTGCGGAGGAGGGGCTCATCGTGCTCGACGGGGCGCGCCTCGCCGCGGCGGAGCTTGTGATCGCGCGCCGCATGGTGCGCCTGGCGGTGCGTTCGCTCGACCGCGACGCGCGCCTAGAGATGCGACACGTGGAGGCGGTGCTTGCCTGCGTAGCGGCAGGCGAGGGGTCGCTCACGCTGCCGGACGGCATCGACGCGCGCATGGAGTTTGGCACGCTCTCCCTTCGCACCCCGGCGGCGCGCGAGGCACTCGCCGCCGGATGGCTGGCAGTGCCGGGGCATATGCCGCTTGCTAATGAGGCCGTGCTTGAGGCCGAGGTCATGCGGGTGCCAGCGGGCACCGATGCCGTGGCGCTTGCCCGCGACCTTGCGCGCGCACAGGCAGACGACGCCGACGACCGATCGGGCCGCAACGTCGCCTGCATCGATGCGGCGGCGCTTGGCTATGCCGAGGGAGACCTCATCCGCCTCAAGGAGGGCGGCACCGACCTGCCCGCCGAGGTGCGCGCCGCGCGCCTATGGGTCGACGCGCCCGCGCCGGGCGATGTGATGTGTCCTCTGGGTATGCGGGGTCGCAGCAAGAAGCTCTCCGACATCCTGGGCGAGGAGCGCGTGCCCGTGGCCGAGCGCCCGCTTGTGCCCGTGGTGCGCACCGCCCCCGGCGGCGCGATTGTGTGGGCGGCGGGCATCCGGCTTGACGACCGGTTCAAATGCACCGCCTCGACCCGCATCCTCATCAAGCTCACACTTCGCTCCCTGTAAGAGGCGCGTGTGCCCGCCCGTTTGCGGGTGCAGCTGTCCGCGCAGGCTGCTAAGATAAGCAGGTGTTCCACCACAGCAGAAAGGTTGCTCATGACTACGCTTCATCCCGATGTAGAATCCGTTCTCTTCTCCGAGGAGGATATCGCCCAGATCGTGAAGCGCATGGGCGAGCAGATTTCGCGCGACTACGCGGGCAAGGACCTCGTCCTTATCGCGGTTCTGCGCGGCGCCGTGGTCTTTATGGGTGACCTTATGCGCGCGATTGACGTGCCGCTGTCTATCGACTTCATGGCTGTGTCGAGCTACGGCGCCAACGCCAAGAGCTCGGGTATTGTCCGCATCGTGAAGGACCTCGACATGGACATCAAGGGGCGCGACGTGCTCATTGTCGAGGACATTCTCGACTCGGGCCTCACCCTCAAGTACCTCATGCAGAACCTTTCCAACCGCGGTCCGGCATCGCTTGAGGTCGCGACCTTCCTGTGGAAGGACGTCGAGGGCAAGCAGGCCGCTATCGACCCCAAGTACGTGGGCACGCACTGCCCCGACGCCTTTGTGGTGGGCTATGGTCTCGACTATGCCGAGCACTACCGCAACCTGCCCTATGTGGGCATCCTTAAGCCGGAGGTTTACTCGTAGTGATGTTTCGTTCTCTAACTGAATACGCTCACGCCCGGGCGTTCCGCCTGCTGCGCGCGGGGGGCGACAACTCCCCCTCGGGCGGCGACGATCGCGGCAACAAGATGCCGTTTAGCGACGGCGATCCCGGCGGGCCCGACGGCTCGCCGCGCTCCAACCTCATCTACCTCATCGTGGGCGCCGTGCTCATTGGCTACGTCATCTTTACCATGCTGAACCAGGGCGCCCCACAAGGCCAGGCGACCGAGATTCCTACGAGCCAGCTGATTGGGGCCATCAAGGAGAATCGCGTCGACGAGCTCACCTACACGGTGATGGTCGGCGAGGTCGAGGGCACGTACTGGCCGGACGCCGAGAGCCGCGGCGACGAGAACAAGCTCGAGCGCTTTGTCTCCAACTACGTGGGGACCGACTCGCTCGACGAGCTCATGGCGGCGCACCCCTCCATTACCTACCGCATCGATACCTCCGACCCCAACATGTGGTCGAACATCCTTATCCAGGTGGTGCCGACCATTCTGCTCGTGGTGCTCATGTTCTATTTCATGCGCCAGATGATCGGCGCAAACGGCAAGGCGATGCAGTTTGGCAAGACGGACGCCAAGACCAACGAGGCCACGCGCCCCAAGGTCAAGTTCAGGGACGTCGCCGGCATTGACGAGGCGGTCGAGGAGCTCGAGGAGGTGCGCGATTTTCTTGCGTCACCCGAGCGCTACCGTAAGCTCGGCGCTAAGATTCCGCGCGGCGTGCTGCTTGTGGGCCCTCCGGGCACGGGTAAGACGCTTCTGGCCAAGGCCGTTGCCGGCGAGGCGGGCGTGCCGTTCTTCTCTATCTCGGGTTCTGACTTTGTCGAGATGTTTGTGGGCGTGGGCGCCTCGCGCGTGCGCGACCTCTTCAAGAAGGCCAAGGAGCAGGCGCCCTCGATTATCTTCATCGACGAGATCGACGCGGTCGGCCGCCAGCGCGGCGCCGGCCTTGGCGGCGGCCACGACGAGCGCGAGCAGACGCTCAACCAGCTGCTTGTGGAGATGGACGGCTTTGAGGAGACCGAGAGCGTCATCCTCATCGCCGCCACCAACCGCCCCGATATTCTCGACCCGGCGCTCTTGCGCCCCGGTCGCTTCGACCGGCAGGTCACCGTAGACCGCCCGGACGTGAAGGGACGCGAGCAGATTCTCGCGGTTCACGGCGCCAACAAGCCGCTCGCCGACGACGTCAAGTTCGACAAGCTCGCCCAGCTCACCGTGGGCTTCACCGGCGCGGACCTCGCCAATCTCATGAACGAGGCGGCGCTTCTGGCGGCGCGGCGCAACAAGAACCTCATCTCCATGGCAGAGATCGAGGAGTCCATGGAGCGCGTCATTGCCGGCCCCGCCAAGAAGGCGCGCGTTATGACGGAGAAGGAGCGCACGACCATCGCCTACCACGAGAGTGGCCACGCGCTTGTGGGCCACATCTTGGAGCACTCCGACCCGGTCCACAAGATCTCGATCGTCTCGCGCGGCCAGGCGCTCGGCTATACGCTGCAGCTGCCCCAGGAGGACCACTTCCTGAAGACGCGCAACGAGATGCTCGACGAGCTCGCCGTTTTCTTGGGCGGCCGCGTTGCCGAGGAGCTCATGTGCGATGACATTACCTCCGGCGCATCGAATGACCTCGAACGTGCGACCAAGATGGCGCGCGAGATGGTCACGCGCCTAGGCATGAGCGAGGAGCTCGGCACCCAGGTCTTTGGCGAGGCGCAGCACCAGGTCTTTTTAGGCCGTGACTACGCCGATCACCAGGACTACTCCGAGGAGACGGCGCGTCGCATTGACGCCGAGGTGCAGCGCATCATGCGCGAGGCACACCGTCGCGCGGAGGCGATCCTCTCCGCCCGCCGCGATCAGCTCGACCTCATGGCAAGCGTGCTTCTTGAGCGTGAAACCGTGGAGGGCGAGGCCGTGGAGGCCCTGCTCAACAACGAGTGGGCAAGCTACCTCGAGCGCACCGGCGCTGCTGCCCCCGCCGACGCGCAGGCGAGCGCCAAGCCCAAGCTCTCGCAGGAGGAGCTTGAGGAGGATGCGGCGCGCTATGCCGAGGCGGCGATTGCCGCGGAGGCTGCAGTTGAGGCTGAGGCTGCACGCGAGACGGCGACCGGCGATGAAGCTGTCGTCGATGACGCCGCCAAGGATGCAGCCGAGGATGCCGCGAGTGCCGAAGAGGCCTTTAACCGCGAATCATAGTCTGCTGCGCAATACATCGTGTGTAAGCGGCGCCGTCATGGTCATGTGACGGCGCCGCATTGCATATATTTCCGGGAATATTCGTTAATTATGCATACGAATTCGTGCGCGTGAGCGCATAGGCGTTTTCCTTGCTGCCGGGTGCGCAAAAATCGTTTTGCTGACCTCAAGATATCTGGGGTTTCTTGGGTGCCCGATTTCCGAGAGGCGATTCGACTTATTTCAAAGACGAAAACCCCAGATAATGCTGACCTGTCTTGGTATGCAGGGCATGCTTTTGGGTCAGCAAACCGATTTTTGCGCACCAGGGGGTTAATCTATTGGTTTTGACGGGCGTATGCGCCCTTAGGACGCAGCCGCGCCCGCCTTCACGTCCATGCGCGCATTGTGACGATGATATTGGATTGCGGTGGAGCGCGGACGCGGCGGGTACCATGGACGGCATTGTTGTTGTGCTTGCGCGTTCGAAGGAGGGGCCGTGCCATACGACGATTTCGATACCGAGGACACCGGTGCGCGTTGGGAGCCCTTGTCGGATGACGCGTGGAGGTTCCAGAACGATGCCGCAGGCGTAAGCGAGGTCGCACGCTCCGAGGTGCGCCCGGCGACGGGCTCCGCTGCGGCTCGTCGCGCCGCGTCGGCGCCCGCATCGGCGCATCCTGCGCCACGCTCTGCGACAAATCCCGCCGCTGCCGGCCCTTTTGGTGACGCACCCGCGCCCGAGCCGCCGGCGTATCGGCCGGTAGGCACGCCTGCCGCGGCGGATCAAACGGTGATGCGGCCCACATCATGGGCCGGTTCCAGAAAAAGCGTCGAGCGCGGGAGAATCCCCGTGGGCACTACCGCGCCGGTACAGACCGCTTCCAAGAAGGGCGCCGCCAGACGGCACCGTGCGTCCGCGCAACGCCTCGGCGCACAGACGACGTCGGCGCCCCAGGCTGCTTCGGCGTCCGCTTATCGATCGTCGGCTGCTGCCGAGACCCCGGAGCGCCGCGTCCCACGCCCGCACAAGCGCGCCAAGCACGGATGCCTCAGTTTCTTTCTCTGGGTCGGCCTTGCCGTGGCGGTTGCGTTCATGGCGCTCCGCTGCCTGCCGGCAAGCATGGCAAACGGCCGCGCCGTGCCGGAGCTCGTTTCCCTTATCCCGATCATCTTCGTGCCGCTTATCGTTTGCCTCGCGCTTGCGGTGCTTTGGCGCCGACGCGTTCTCGCGGTGCTCACCGTGGTCGCGCTCGCCGTTATGGGCTGGTGGCACGCGGGTTACTTCATCCCCTCGGCGCGCGTCTCCGCTGCGGCGCAGACTGCGGTCGCGACGGCCGCCTCGACCGACGACAACGCCGCCCGCATCATGACGCTCAATACACTCGCGGGCCGTGCCTCGGCGGAGGAGATTGTCCAGATTGTGCGTGAGCAGCACGTCGAGATCCTGTGCCTGCAAGAGCTTTCCGACGACTTTGCCGCGGAGCTCTCGGCGGCGGGTATCGACGAGCTTTTGCCGTACCACGTTATCTCGCTCGGCGCTTCGGGCGTGAACAACGGTGGGCGCAACGGCATCTGGACGCTCGCTCCCATGAGCAACATCTCGCAGAACCTGCTCCCCATTCAGACGAGCTCCATGCCCGCGGCGACCATCACCATCGGCGGTCGCGCTCTGCGCGTGGTGGGCGTGCACCCCAACTCGCCGGTGCGTGGCGCGCAGGACCTATGGGAGGAGGGCCTCTCCACCATTGGGTCCCTGTCGGACTACGACCATGCCTATATCATCATGGGCGACTTCAACTCCACGTGGGACCACGCGCGCTTCCGCGAGCTTTTGGGCACTTCGTTTGTTGACGCGAGCGAGCAGGCGGGCGAGGGCTTCCACATGACCTACCCCTCCAACAGCGTGATTCCTCCGCTCGTGGAGATCGACCACATTGTCTATGCGCGCGA
>CAUGVQ010000069.1 GCA_959602875.1 uncultured Collinsella sp.
TCACAAAGACCTCACCGTGCTGGAACGGGCTCATGGTACCGGGGTCGACGTTCAGGTACGGGTCGGCCTTCTGCATGGTCACCTTGTAGCCGCGGCTCTTGAGAAGGCGCCCCAAAGACGCCGCCGTGATGCCCTTGCCCAGAGACGAAACGACGCCACCGGTCACAAAAATGTGCTTCGTCATATGTTGTACCTGCGCTTTCCCGCTTGGAACCTACTGTCCTTACGGGACTTAATCGTAGCACTCAACGCGCAGGCAAACGCTGAAGATTTACCGTTCACGGAAGCGAAACCCGTGAACGGTAAAACAGCTAGAAACGGTTACTTGTGGTAGTAGCCGCTGCGCTCGAACTTGGGCTCGCAGCACACGTTGATGCCGAGGCGCTTTAGGAGCGACTCGTCGGTCGCGGAGATGATGACCGAGAAGAACGCGTCGCAGCCGCGGAGCTTCGGCAGGCCGGCGAGCACCTGCGCCGCCACGTCGCTTGTAGCCGAAGTGATGGAGAGCGCAATGAGCGTCTCATCCGGATGCAGACGGGGGTTGCGGCTGCCCAGCTGCTGGGTCTTGAGGCGGCTGATGGGCTCGATCGCCTCGTTGCTGATGACCTCGAGCTCCATGTCGACGCCGGTCACGCACTTGAGCGCGTTCATAAGAAGTGAGCTCGCCGCGCCGAGGCGCTCGGAGGTCTTGCCCGTGACCACCTGGCCGTCGGGCAGAACCATCGCGCCCACGGGAGCGCCCGTGGTCTCCTCCTTGAGCAGCGCCGCCGAGCGGGCCGGCGAGAAGTCCTTGCCCACGCCCGCACGCTTCATGATGAGCTTGAGCTTGTCGACGTGGTCCTGACCCGTGCCGGTGCGCTTGACGTTGACGGCAGCCGTGAAGTAGCGGCGCACGATCTCCATCTTGGCGGCATCGCAGCAAGCTTCGTCATCGGTGATGGCAAAGCCCACCATGTTGACGCCCATGTCCGTGGGGCTCTGGTAGGGGCTCTCCCCCATGATCTTCTCCATAAGAGCCTTCACCACGGGGAACGCCTCGACGTCGCGGTTGTAGTTGACCGTGGTCTCGCCATAGGCCTCGAGGTGGAAGGAGTCGATGATGTTGGAGTCGTCGAGGTCGACGGTAGCCGCCTCGTATGCGATGTTCACGGGATGCTTGAGCGGCAGGTTCCACACCGGGAAGGTCTCGAACTTGGCGTAGCCTGCTTTGACGCCGCGCTGATGCTCGCGGTAGATCTGGCTGAGGCACGTTGCGAGCTTGCCCGAACCGGGGCCGGGTGCCGTCACCACCACGAGCGGGCGAGTGGTCTCCACGAACTCGTTTTTGCCGTAGCCCTCCTCGGACACGATGAGGTCGATGTCGTGCGGGTAGCCCTCGATGGGATAGTGCAGCTTGCAGGTGATGCCGAGCATGGAGAGGCGGCGGCGGAACGCGTCTGCCGCCGGCTGGCCGGCGTACTGGGTGAGCACCACCGCGGCGACGGCAAAGCCGTTGGAACGGAAGATGTCCGCCAGGCGCAGGACGTCCTCGTCGTAGGTGATGCCAAGGTCGCCGCGGGCCTTGTTCTTCTCGATGTCGTTCGCGTTGATGGCGATGATGACCTCGACGTCGTCCGCAATGCTCTGCAGCATGCGGAACTTGCTGTCCGGCGCAAAGCCCGGCAGCACGCGGCTCGCATGGTAGTCGTCAAAGAGCTTGCCGCCGAACTCGAGGTAGAGCTTGCCACCAAACTGCGCGATACGCTCCTTGATGCGCGCCGCCTGCAGCTCGATGTACCGATCGTTGCTAAACCCCTCGCGCATGCGGCGCTCCTTCCGGCTCTGTCCTCGGAGCGGTGCCGCTCCGTTTCAACCTAGCCAGTATAGCGGAGCGGCGCGGCGGGATGCCCGCACATCCCCATCTGCGCACAATCTCATATCGTCGCGCGGATGGAGCGTGGTTGCGAATCTCGGCATACTTAGAAGCACGTACCTCGGCTACTTGAGCGTTGCGTACATGACCGCCTTGATGGTGTGCATGCGGTTCTCCGACTCGTCGAACACGCGCGAGCGCGGCCCCTCAAAGACCGCGTCTTCGACCTCCATCTCGGTGAGGCCAAATTCGTCGGCGATCTTGGCACCCGTGGAGGTCTTGGTGTCGTGGAACGCCGGCAGGCAGTGCATGAAGATGCCGTCCGGCGAAGTCATGGCCATGAGCTCCTCGGTCACGCGGTAGGGCGAAAGCTCGCGGATGCGCTCGCCCCAGATCTCTGCCGGCTCGCCAAGCGAGACCCACACGTCGGTGTAGACCACATCTGCCCCGGCGCAGGCGGCAACCGGGTCGGTCGTGAGCGTGATGGTCGCGCCGTTTGCGGCGGCGATGGGCTCGCAGGCGTCGATGACGTCGCGCGCGGGCATGCACGTCTCGGGCCCGCACGCCACGAAGTTCATGCCGAGCTTGGCGCACACCACCATGAGCGAGCGCGCCACGTTGTTCTTGGTGTCGCCCATGAAGACGACAGTCTTACCCTTGATGTCGTAGTTGAAGTTCTCCTGAATGGTCAGGACGTCGGCGAGCATCTGCGTGGGGTGCCACAGGTCGGTCAGGCCGTTCCATACGGGCACACCGGCAAACTTGGCGAGCTCCTCCACATCGTCCTGCGCAAAGCCGCGGAACTCGATGCCATCGAACATGCGCCCAAGCACGCGCGCCGTGTCGGCGATGGACTCCTTGTGCCCCATCTGCGAGCCGCTCGGGTCGAGATAGGTCACGCCCATGCCGAGGTCGTGCCCGGCAACCTCAAAGGCGCAGCGCGTGCGCGTAGAGGTCTTCTGGAAGAGCAGAACGATGTTTTTGCCCTCGAGGTAGCGGTGCGGAGTGCCGGCGCGCTTCATGTCCTTGAAGTTGCGGGAGAGGGCGAGCAGGTACTCGATTTCCTGCGTGGAGAAGTCGAGCAGCTTGAGGAAGCTCCTGCCGGAGATGTTGACGCCCATGGAAGTCCTTTCTCGCCGCGGCGCTGCCGCAGGTATCAGATGCACGTTTCGACCCCGTCCCCAAATGCACCAAATGCAGCATTGTGCCGGGGCCGGATAGTCGGTCGCCCCATCGTAGCGGATGCGTGCGCGAGGACACGCTGCTCCGCCGGCGCGACGCCAAGTGTTTACACGTCCGCCCGTTCAAAGGGCATGCTCATGCAGCGCGGGCCGCCCCGCCCGCGCGAGAGCTCGGCCGATTCCACCACCAAAAGCTCCATACCAGCCTGCGCAAGTGCCTCGTTGGTAGCCACGTTGCGGTCGTAGACGCAGATGCGTCCCGGCGCCACGGCGAGCGTGTTGGAGCCGTCGCTCCACTGCTCGCGGTCGGCGGCGATGGCGTCTCCCCCACCGCAGGGGATGAGCCGCACCGCGTCGAGCCCAAGGGCGCGGGCGAGGATGTGCTCGAGGGTGTCGACCTCCTCGCGGATACGCACCTCGCCCGGCACGGCACCGGGCGTGAGCGTGAAGACCTGGAGCGTCCCCACAATGGCGGGATGGATGGTGAAGGCGTCCACATCCACCTGGGTAAAGACGGTGTCCAGATGCATGAACGCGCGCGAGACCGGGATGTTGAAGGCCAAGATCCGCTCGACGGGGCTATCGGTATCCCAAAACACGCTCTGGGCGAGGACGTCGATCGCAGCGGCCTCGGTGCGCTCGGAGATGCCGATCGCGATGGTGTCGCGCGAGAGCACGAGCACGTCACCGCCCTCAATATGAAACGACGCACCGCGCCGGTAGTAGAGCGAAGCGTCCCGGTAGGCGGGATGGTACTTGAACAGGTATTTGCCGTAGATGCTCTCGCGATTGCGGACGGGCGAGTACATGCGGTTAAGTAGCACGCCGTCGCCCACCACGGCAAAGGGGTCGCGGCAGAAGTAGAGGTTGGGCATGGGGTCCACCAGCAGGTGGGACTCCGACTCTGAGGCAACGAGGGCGTTTAAGGTGGCGCTGCTGCCCAAGGGGAGATCCACCTCGCGGCGCGCGATGCCCGCCATGGTCTTTTTCACGAGCTCGCGTGTGTCGGTGATGCTGTCGAGAAGCTCGCGCACGGCGGAGGTGGCGATGGCGCCCTTGATACCGGCTTCGTCGATCCACTGGGAGAGGAACTCCTCGCGCGCGCCCTCGACCGCGTCGAGCGCCTCGGCAACGAGCTGCTCCAAGTAGAGCACCTCGACACCCGCGGCGCGCAAGGTGTTGGCAAAGGCATCGTGCTCGCGCTGCGCCTCGGGCAGGAAGGGCACGTCGTCAAAGAGCAGGCGCGCAAGGTCGCGCGGCGGCAGGTTGGTGAGCTCGTCGCCCGGGCGGTGCAGCATGACCTTCTTGAGCTGTCCGATCTCGTTTCTTACGTTGAGCCCGCTCGCCACTGAGCCCTCCTTCTCGCCTTGCGCCCCGCCCGTGGCACGGCGCCGCGCGCGGCAACCATGACCATATTTCAACGGGCAAACGTTATATAGTATACGCGCTTCGCGGCCCCGGTGCTCCGCACCCCCGCGCGGTACCGGCGGCGCCCAGCGCGGTACCCCGCCCCGCCGCGTGTGGCGACGAGGCAAACCCAAACCACCTCCTCCACCGCGCATTGGGGGATATCTTGCATACGCAACGTAAGGACTTGATAAAGTGCATCGCGTGCCGAGGGGTCCCGACCAGCCAGCGATTAAGATGGTTGGGTATGCCAATACCGCCGACACGGCGAGAGAATAGAGGTTGAGATTCCCATGGCTTCCAAGCAGGACAAGGACTCCAAGGACAAGAAGCAGGCCAAAGCCAAGAAGGGCGGCAAGACCCCCTTGGGCGAGCTCGCCCGTTCCGAGCGCTACGACTTCACCTACACGCAGAACCGCGAGCTCAGCTGGCTGCGCTTTGACGACCGCGTGCTCTCCGAGGCCTACGACGAGTCCGTGCCGCTCTTTGAGCGGCTCAAGTTCGCCGCCATCTTCCAGTCGAACCTCGACGAGTTTTTTATGATCCGCATCGGTGGCCTGTCCGACCTCGCCACCTTGAAGCACCAGCCGGTCGACAACAAGAGCAACCTCACACCGAGCGAACAGATCGACCGCGTCTTCCAGGCGCTGCCACCGCTCGTCAAGCGCCAGAACGGCATCGTGCACACCATCGAGGCCGAGCTTGAGCACCACGGGGTCTTTCGCCTGACAGCGGCCGACCTTGCGGGCGCGGACCGCACCTTTACGGAGCGGTACTTCCAAAGCTACGTCTCTCCCGTTATCTCGCCGCTTGTGATCGACCCGCGCCACCCCTTCCCCAATCTCCGCAACGGCGCGCTCTATATCGTCTGCGCGCTCGAGAGCGCCGACGAGGAGAACCTCCTCGGTCTCATCGAGGTCCCCTCCTCCATGAACCGCGTGGTGGCGCTTCCCGCAGACGAGGGCACCTACCGCTACATGCTCCTGGAGGACGTTATCCTCACCTGCCTTGGCAGCTGCTTTGGCTCCTACGAGCCGCTCGACCGCGCCGTGGTGCGCGTGACGCGCAACGCCGACATCGACCCCGATGGTGAGGGTGTCGAGGAGGACGAGGACTACCGCCAGCACATGAAGAAGATCCTGAAGAAGCGCCTGCGCCTGCAGCCGGTGGCCCTTCAGGTCGAGGGCGAGCTCGAGCCCGCCACGTTAAAGAGCATCCGCAAGTCGCTCGGCCTTGCCGGACGCGCCGTGCTCACCTACACGACCCCGCTCGACCTCGACTATGTCTACGGCATCGAGGGGCACCTGCCCGAGCACAGCAAGGCGACGCTTGTGTTCAACCCGTTCCGCCCGCAGGCAAGCCCCATGTTCACCGCCGGGCGCAGCCTGCGCGAGCAGGTCATCGAGGGCGACAAGCTGCTCTTCTACCCCTACGAGTCCATGAACCCGCTGCTCGACCTCATGCACGAGGCGGCCTTTGACGACGACTGCATCTCGATGAAGATCACGCTCTACCGCGTGGCGAAGCAGAGCCGTCTCTGCGAGGCGCTGATCGACGCGGCTGAGAACGGCAAAGAGGTAACGGTGCTCATGGAGCTCCGCGCGCGCTTTGACGAGCAGAACAACATCGAGTGGGCCGAGCGCCTCGAGGAGGCGGGCTGCACCGTCATCTACGGTGCCGAGGGCTTTAAAGTGCACTCCAAGATCTGCCAGATCACCTACCGCGAGGGCATGGCGCTCACGCGTATCACGCTGCTCGGCACGGGCAACTTCAACGAGAAGACGGCGCGCCTCTACTCCGACTTCATGCTCATGACGGCGCACCCCGGCATCGGCGAGGACGCGAACGCGTTTTTCCGCAACCTCGCCCTCGGCAACCTCCGGGGCGATTACCGCTTCCTTGGTGTGGCGCCCGCCGGCCTCAAGCCGCTCATCATGAATGGACTCAACCGCGAGATCGAGCGCGCCCTTGTCGGCGAGCCCGCGCGCGTGTTCTTTAAGATGAACTCGCTCACCGACCGCGAGATCATCGACAAAATCGCCGAGGCCTCGCAAGCAGGCGTTGTGGTCGACATGATCATCCGCGGCATCAGCTGTCTTGTGCCCGGCATCCCCGGCAAGACCGAGAACGTGCACATCCGCTCCATCGTAGGGCGCTTCTTGGAGCACGCCCGCGTCTACGCCTTTGGCGTGGAGAACGATATCGTTTACCTCTCGTCCGCCGACATGATGACGAGAAACACCGAGCACCGCGTGGAGATTGCCTACCCC
This sequence comes from uncultured Collinsella sp., assembly GCA_959602875.1. GTDB lineage: Bacteria > Actinomycetota > Coriobacteriia > Coriobacteriales > Coriobacteriaceae > Coprousia. The sequence continues at coordinate 6,711 of CAUGVQ010000069.1, forward strand.
GTGCTCGACCCCACGTGCCGCGCGCTTGTGGAGAGCTACATGCAGGCCCAGCTGCGCGACAACGTAAAGGCCCGCACGCTTTCGACCGAGGGCACCTGGGAGAGCGTGCCGAGGGCCGAGGGCGAGGCGGACTTCAACGCACAGGAGTTCCTGCTTGCGGAGGCGTACCGCCGCGCCGCGCACCCCAAGCGCGCCATGGCAGAGGTCCGCGCCGAGGCCGGGGCGTCCGCGCCCAAGGCCGACGGCAACCAGGCGGCCGCCCCCGCCGCGCCCACCGTGGACGAGACCGTGGCTGACGAGAACGCCCGCGCTGCCTTTGAGACCGCCCTCGCCGAGACCGAGGCGCGCGCCCACGCCGCCGAGACCGCCGTCGCCGCCGAGCTCATCGAGCCCGCAGCAGAGAGCGCGGCCGCCACGTCGACGCCCACGTCCGCCGAAGCAAAGCAGCAGGCCGAGGCACCCGCAGAAGGCGCCGCGCGCACAACGCTTGCCAAGCGCCCCGCCGGCCGCCTGCGCACGGGCCTTGCGCTCATTGGCCTCGGCATCCGCACGCTCGTGCGCGGAACCAAGACAAAGTAGAGGGCCGTCTCTGCATTCATCAGCTGCGCCCTCGGAACATGATTCCGTGCGTCTTTTCATCTGCCAGCGCCTCTTGTCATTACCGCTTCTCGCAAGCGCTCTACATGACAAGAGGCGCTGGTTATTGAAAATTAGGTCAGAGGGGCGCCCTCGAAGAAGGCAGGCATGGGCCTTTTGAAAACCGGCAACGTGGGAATCCGGAAGCCAGCTGGACGGAGCGGATGCTACGAAACGCCCCGTCTCCAACGCATTTTTGGTGCGCAGCGCGCAGGCAAGCACAGCGGCGCGCGTGCATCCCCTACACTGGTAGGCCGCAATCCCGCTTGACGAAAGGCACGGCACCCGATGCAGCTCACCTGTGAACGAATGGTATATGGCCCTGACGCCCTCGCGCACACGCCCGAGGGCAAGACGGTCTTTGTTGCAGGGGCCGTCGCCGGCGACACGGTCCGCGCCCATGTGGTCGCCGAGGAGAAGTCGCTCGTGCGTGCCGTCGCCGACGAGATCGTCTCCCCCTCGCCCGACCGCGTCGACTCCCCCTGCCCCTTCGCAGGCATCTGCGGGGGCTGCCCGTGGGGCGGCCTTTCCATCGAGGCGCAGCGCGCCGCCAAGGAGGAGAACCTCAGAAGCGCGCTCACGCGCATCGGCGGCATAGATGGCGACGAGGTCGCGCGCGTCGTGCGCCCCATTCGCTACGCCAAGGACGCTTGGGGCTACCGCAACAAGATCGAGCTCGCCCCCACGCGCGGACAGGACGGCAAGATCCGCCTCGGCATGCACGGGTGCGATGCCGCGCAGGTAATCACGGTCGACCGCTGCCCGCTCTTTGAGAAGAAGTACCCCAAGCTCGTCAAATCCGTGACAGGCGCACTCTCTTACCTCTCCAATTCCCGCGATCTTGCGCTCGAACGCGTGGGTATCCGCGCGAGCCGCCGCACCGGCGCTATCGAGATCGCGCTCTGGACGCCCACGGGCGGCTTCCCGCGCGCGCAGGTCGCGCGCGTGCTGGCCGACGCCGTCTCCGATCGCGCCGGCGTTATCCGTGTGATGAGCAAGGGCGAGAAGAAGGCCCGCCGCGTGAGCGCCACCGAGGTGCTCGCCGGCAAGAGCTGCTGGAACGAGAAGATCGGCGACGAGGAGATGCTCATCTCGGCACCGTCGTTCTTCCAGGTGAACACCGCCGCCGCTGAGATTCTGATCAAGCTTGTGCTCGAGGCGCTCGACCCCAAACCGCATGAGATGGCCATGGACCTCTACTGCGGCGCGGGCACCTTCACGCTGCCGCTCGCCCGCCGCTGCGACTACGTCTCTGCCGTGGAGTCCTACGGGCCCGCCGTCCGCGACCTGCGTCGCAATCTCGAGCGCGCACGGCTCGACAACGTCGATGTCATCGGCGGCGACGCGGTGCGCGAGTTCCCCGACGCCGACGCCGACGTGCTCGTGGTCGACCCGCCGCGTGCAGGCCTTGCGCCCGAGGCCATCGACCTTATCGCCGAGACCTCGGCCCGCGACGTCGCCTACGTCTCGTGCGACCCCGCCACGCTCGCACGCGACCTCAAGCGCTTCCGCGAGCAGGGCGTCTTTTCGCTCGTGTCGGCAACACCGGTGGACCTCTTCCCCCAGACTTTCCACTGCGAGACGGTCGTGCACCTCACGCGCAGCTAATCGCGCGCCGAGATTTGGCGGCCATCTGTCCCATGCCCGTCCACGTCGCAGGCGTCTGCTGGGCCCATCGGCGTTGCTGGCGTCTGCTGGGTCAACTCGGTTTCTTGCGCAGATGCCGTGACGAATGCGCATAAAACGGGGTACAAGACCAGAAGTTTTGGGAAGGCCCACTGAGAGCCGTGTCGAAAGGATGGCCCATGTCTGCTGTCGCCGTGCTGGTTGCTGATGGATTCGAGACGATCGAGTGCCTGACCATCGTCGACGTCTTGCGCAGAGGTGGCGTACGCGTCGACCTCATCTCCATTATGACCACGCGCGACGCCGTGAGCTCGCAGCAGATTGACATCACCTGCGACTACACCATGGCAGAGGTTGACTTCGACGACTACGACTACCTCGTGCTCCCCGGCGGCATGCCCGGCACCCTGCACCTGCGCCAGGACGAGCGCGTATGCGACCTCGTCTGCGAGTTCGCCGCAACGCGCCACGTGGCCGCCATCTGCGCCGCGCCGTCGATCTTGGGCGATCTGGGCCTTCTTGTCGGTCGCCAGGCGACGTGCTTCCCCGATTTTGAGAGCCATCTCCCTGCCGGCACCCTCGCCGGGCGCCGCACCGTCGTGGTGGACGGCAACATCATCACTGCGTCGGGCATGGGCCAGGCGCTGCCCTTCGCCCTCGCCGTTCTGGGCGACATCGCGGGCGAGCAGGCCGTCGCCAAGGTGCGCGACAGCATCCAGCTCTAGGCGGTGCCCGTGAGCGAAGCCTCTACCGGCGCGCCCTCGCCCCGCGCGCACCTCATCCTTGCCTCGCAGTCGCCGCGCCGCATCGAGCTCATGCGCGAGGCGGGCTTTGATGTGGACGTCATCCCCGCCGATATCGACGAGACCCCCATGCCCGGCGAGTCGCCCTTCGCGCTCGTGGAGCGCCTCGCCGCATCCAAAGCGCAGGCCGTGGCGGCGACGCATGCGCAGGCGGGCGAGGTCGTGCTCGCGGCGGACACCATCGTGACCGTGGACGGCGAGGCGCTCGGCAAACCCGCCGACGGCGCCGACGCGCGCGCCATGCTCCGTCGCCTCTCGGGCAGGATCCACCAGGTCGCGACCGGCGTATGCCTCCTGCGTGCCGCCGGCGACGGCGCGCCCGCAGCGCAGGACGTGTTCTCGGTAGTGACCGACGTCACGTTCTACGACCTTACCGAGGACGAGATCGATGCGTACGTTGCCTCAGGGGAACCGGCGGACAAAGCGGGCGCCTACGGCATCCAGGGCGCGGGCGGCCGCATGCTCGTACGCGGTATCGATGGCGACTTCTACAACGTGGTGGGCCTTCCCATCGCCGAGGTCGTACGGCACATCCGCACCCTCACCGCGTAACCGGACGCCGCGCGTAACTAGACGCCGCCCCCTCGCAGATTGGAGTTCCTATGACCGCAAGCGCGCTCTCCCCTATCCCGCTCACCAACGTAGCATCGCTTCGCTTCGGCCATTGGACCGACGCCGCAGCCGGTACGGGCTGCACGGTAATCGTTGCCCCAAACGGTGCGACTGCCGGTGTCGATGTGCGCGGCGGCGCCCCCGCCTCGCGCGAGACCGACCTTTTGCGCCCCGAGAACACCGTCCAGCAGATTCATGCCGTCTGTCTCTCCGGCGGCTCCGCCTTTGGGCTTGAGGCCGCCTCCGGCGTGGCACGCGAGCTCGAGGCGCGCGGCATCGGGCTCGATACGGGCGCGGCGCTCGTCCCCATCGTCTGCTCGAGCTGCATCTTCGACCTCGCCTTTGGCGAT
>CAUGVQ010000070.1 GCA_959602875.1 uncultured Collinsella sp.
CGTTCAGCTTATTGATCTCCTCGGAGCAGTCCGAGACGGCGTTTGCCGCGATGGGAAAGCAGGTGCGAATTGTTTTGGCGATCATGTCAGTTCTCTCCGTTGTTCCGTATCCAGGCCTTAGCTCAGGCGATTCTTGAGGGCCTCGATATGGATGCCCACGGTGAGTTTCGCCGGATCGATCTGCGCAATCTCCTGCAGGGTGAAGGTGACCGCACTCGACAGGTTCTCGCAGACGGACTTCATGTTGACGCCGTTCTCGAGCACGACATGCAGATCGACGCGCAGGCCGCCCTCGTCGCTCGTGACGAGAACGCCCTTGCGAAGGCGCTGCCCGGGAAGAAGTCGGACGCTCTCGGCGCCCTGGAGCTGCTCGTCCATCCCTACGACACCGTAGCAGGAAAGGGCGGCGTAACCCGCGATGTCGGCGATGACGTCGTTGGAGACACTGAGTGCGCCGGTGATGGTATCAGACACGGGATCTCCTATCTGATGCAGAGGCATCGAATCGTGGGAGTAATCTACCGTATCTTACTACGACGGAGAGTCCCTGCGCAAAGAACACGGGAGCAAAATGAAACTCCATCGGATGAACGGTGGGCGCGCCGTCCCCTTAGGACCCGACGCGCCCGCCAGCACAAGCTACTCGCCTGCGTCCTCAAACTGACTGTTGTAGAGCTCGGCGTAGAAACCGCCCTGCGCAAGCAGCTCCTCGTGCGTACCCGACTCCACGATGTCACCGTCGCGCAAGACCAAGATCTTATCTGCCGAGCGTATCGTGGAGAGGCGATGCGCAATAACGAAGCTCGTTCTCCCCTGCATGAGGGCGTCCATCGCGCGCTGGATGCGCTCCTCGGTGCGCGTGTCCACATTGGAGGTCGCCTCATCGAGGATGAGGATGGGACGGTCCGCAATGAAGGCGCGCGCAATCGTGAGAAGCTGCTTTTGTCCCTGGCTCACGTTGGAGGCATCCTCATTCAAACAGAAGTCGTACCCGCCCGGCAGCGTGCGGATGAAGTGGTCGGCGAGCGCGGCGCGAGCGGCTGCCCTCACCTCGTCGTCGGTCGCCCCCTCGCGGCCGTAGCGTATAGTCTCGTCAATCGTGCCCTCAAATAGCCACGTGTCCTGGAGCACCATGGCAAAGTCGTTCCGCAGCTCGTCGCGCGGGCGATCGCGTACGTCCACACCGTCGACCAAGATTGCGCCCGCGTCGACGTCATAGAAGCGCATGAGGAGCTTCATGAGGGTGGTCTTGCCCGCGCCGGTGGGACCGACGATGGCCACGGTCTCGCCCGGCTCCACCTCGCAGGAGAAGTCGTGGATGATGGTCTTATCGGGCGTGTAGCCAAAGCGCACGTGGCTAAAGCTCACCCTCCCCTCGCAGGCGCCCGTGGCGCGCGCGGGAGCGTCGGGCGTCTCCTCCGGCGCGTCCAGGAACTCGAACACGCGCTCCGCCGCAGCGGAGAGCATCTGGACCATGTTCGACACCTGCGTAAGCTGGGTGATGGGCTGCGTGAAGTTGCGCACGTACTGCATGAAGGCCTGGATGTCGCCCACGGTAATTGTGCCCGCAATCGCAAGGAAGGCGCCCACGGCCACCACCGCCACATAGGCGAGGTTGGCGACGAGGTTCATGATGGGATGCATGAGACCGGAGAGGAACTGGCTCTTCCAGCCGGCATGGTAGAGGCGGTCGTTGTCCTGGTCGAAATCGGCGAGCGCACGCTCCTCGCGGTTGAAGACCTTGATGACGCTCTGTCCGGAGAAGCTCTCCTCAACAATGCCGTCCACCCGGCCGAGCAGCGCCTGCTGCTGGCGGAAGTAGCGCTGAGAGGCGCGCACGACGATAACCACCAGCACGAGTGATACGGGGATGGTGAGAAACGTGATGCCCGCGAGCTCAAGCGAGAGCGAAAGCATCATGACGGTGACACCGATGAGCTGGGTCACCGAGGTCACCACCTGCGTCACGCACTGGTTGAGCGACTGGCCAACGGTGTCCACGTCGTTGGTGATGCGCGACAGAACGTCGCCTGTGCTCGTACGCTCAAAGTACGCAAGCGGCATGCGGTCGATCTTCTCGATAATCGCACGGCGCATGCGGTAGCACACGCGCTGCGTGAGCCCCGTCATAAGGAAGCCCTGGAGGAGGTTGAAGAGCGCCGAGGTGACGTACAGGCACATGAGGCCGGCAAGAATATAAGAGATGCCGCTGAAGTCGATGGAGCCCGTACCTGCGAGCTTGGCGGTGAACCCTTCGAAGAGCTTGGTCGTCGCCATGCCAAGAATGCGCGGGCCGATGACGTTGAAGACAACCGACGCTATCGCGCAGACGAGCGAGACGACGAGTGCGATGCGCTCGTGCGCGATGTAGGCAAGAAGCTTCTTGATGGTTCCGGAGAAATCTCGGGCGCGCTCGGAGGCGGGCCCACGGCGCGGACCGGGCATCAGCGCTCACCTCCTTCGCATACGGGAGCATCGCAAGCGGAGGACCCCTCGACCGCATCGTCGGAAAGACCGAGTTCCTCGGCGGAGAGCTGAGAGGACGCAATCTCAAGATAGGCAGGGCAGCTCCTAAGGAGCTCCTCGTGCGTCCCCTTGCCGACCATGCGCCCGTCGTCGAGCACGATAATCTCGTCCGCGTGCATGATGGTAGCGATGCGCTGGGCAACGATGACGACGGCGGCATCGCGACAGCTCTCGGCGAGCTCTGCGCGCAGCGCCGCGTCCGTCTTGTAGTCGAGCGCAGAGAACGAATCGTCGAAGACGAGCACCTTCGGCTGAATCGCCAGGGCGCGGGCAATCTGCAAGCGCTGGTTCTGCCCGCCCGACACGTTGGAGCCGCCCTGCGCGATGGGGCTCTGGTACCCTTCGGGCTTGGCCTCGATGAACTCGGTTGCCTGCGCGATGCGCGCGGCGCGCTCCATCTGGGCGTCGTCCATGGTCTCGTCGCCATATTTGATGTTGCTCTCAACCGTTCCGGAGAACAGCATGCGCCTCTGGGGAACGTAGCCGATCTGGGCGCGCAGCTCGGTGAGTGGGATGTTTCTCACATCCACGCCGTCGAGCGTTACCGAACCCGAGGTCACGTCGTACAGACGCGGGATGAGCTGGACGAGGGTCGACTTGCCGCATCCGGTGGAACCGATAACACCAAGCGTTTGTCCCGGCTCGACCGTGAAGTCAATATGCTCGAGCGTAGGCAGATCGGCATCGGGGTAGGTGAAGGTCACGTCGTTAAACGAAACGACGCCGCGCCAGCCGCCCTCCCCCGCGTGTGAGACGCGCTCGCCCTCTTCAGGCTCGTGAATGGAGGTCTCGCACTCAAGCACTTCGAGCACGCGCTCCGCCGCAACGCCCGCACGCGGGAGCATGACCGAGATCATCGTGAGAATCATGAAGCTCATGATGACCTGCATAACATAGTTGATATAGGCCATGAGCGTACCGACCTCGAGGGCACCCGCCTCGACACCCAAACCGCCAAACCAGACGATGGCGACCGTTGTGGCGTTCATGACCACCATCATCACCGGCCCCAAAAAGGCCATGGCACGGTTGGTAAAGATATAGGTACCGGTGAGGGCACGGTTTGCCTCGTCGTAGCGCGCCTGCTCGTAGGCCTGCCGACCGAAGGCGCGAATGGGCATGATGCCGGTGAGAATCTCGCGCGCCACAAGGTTGTTGCGGTCCACAAGCCGCTGCATGCTGCGGAACTTGGGCATGGTGATACCCATGAGCACGCCGATGGCAATCGCGATGACGCAGATAGCGACTACCAAAATCCATTCCATGCCCGTAGGCGTCGACAGCACCCTGACGACGGCGCCGATGCCCATGCACGGGGCAAAAAGCACAATGCGCAGGCACATGACCGTGATCATCTGGATCTGCTGGATGTCGTTGGTCGCACGGGTGATGAGCGATGCGGTCGAGAACTTCTCCATCTCGGCGGGCGAGTAGGTGAGCACGCGCTCATAAAGGGCATGGCGCACCTCGCGCCCGATGGCGGCGGAGGTGCGGCTCGCGTTGTAGGCAGCCAAAATTGAGCACGCAACCGACAGCAGCGTCACACCCAGCATGAGCCCACCTTGGCCCAGAATGTAGGAGGTTTGAATCTGGGCGAGTTCAGCGGCAGTGGCCCCTGCGGGCGCGGTGCCGACAATGCCACCGCGAGCGATGCCAATGTCAACGATATTGCTCATGATCCCGGGAACCGTAAGTTCGAGGTTTGCCTGGATGAGCAACAGAACCAACGCGATAACAAAGTTGATCTTGTGGTTCTTGAGGAAGCTGAAGATCTTCAAGCGGCCTCCCCCGTCTGATTGCGGATAGATAGGCGCCGGCACCGATGGGGCGCGGGCAAAAAGAAAGCGCCGGCACCGATGGGGCGCGGGCAAAAAGAAAGCGCGGGCACACAGGGCCAGCGCATGCGTATTCTTCCCAACACGCCGAAACGCTATCGGCAGAACTTGCGCTGACCCCCTTCTACACAGGAAGCCGACAGATGAGGTACCGCACGAACACCGAGCCAAAGATTGCCGAAAAATCTTGGTATACCCCTTGCCTTGACGGCTTTGACCTGCAATACTGTCCCTCGCGCAAACCAGAAGCCGGCCATCGACGGCCGAGGCGGATCCCTTTTTCGCCCCGGCATGCTGCTTCCGCTGATGGTGATTTGAAGATTGCACGTAGAGGGCTGGTTTTGTGCTATAGTTCCGATTTGTTTGTTCACGCGGCATCGCCAAATGCTGCCCAAGGAGGGTTCAACCATGTCCAAAGTTTGCGAGATCTGCGGTAAGCACCCCGTTGCTGGTCGCTCCATCAGCCACTCCCACCGCGTCACCAACCGTACGTTCCGTCCGAACATCCAGCGCGTCTACGTTGTGGTGAACGGCCACCGTCGCAAGATGAACGTCTGCACCACCTGCCTGAAGTCCGGCAAGGTCGCTCGTTCCTAAGGGACCCTCCCCTCAATCTTTGCGTCATCGCACCCCCGCTTGCGGGGGTGTTTTTTTATATCTAGACGCGACCAGCACGGACGCGTACGCTTTCAGTCGTACACCAACAGATGGAGGCCTCTATGGCGGCGACCTATTCGTTCGGGCAAACGCTCGTCATCGTTAACCCCACGGCCCATTCCGGCGCCGCGGGCACCATCGCAGAGAGGCTGAGCCGCTTTCTCACCTTGTATCTCCATGAGGGCAGCTCCTTTGAGGTCAAGCGCACCGAGCGCCCACGCCACGCAACGGAGATGGCGGCAGGTGCCGCAGGATACGACACCGTACTCGCACTTGGTGGGGACGGCGTCATCCACGAAGTCGCCTGCGGCCTCATGACAATCCCCGAAGCCGAGCGGCCGGTCCTCGGCGTAATCCCCGTGGGTTCCGGCAACGATTTCGCGCGGACCCTCGGCATTCGCGAAGTGACCTGCGATGCCGACTTGGTGCAGACCCTCACCTGCGAACCCATGCAAATCGACGTGGGACGAATCCGCTACACGTCCTCCACCGACGCCGCTGCGCCGCTAGATTCATCAGAATACTTTGTAGAGACCTTCTCCTTTGGACTCGATGCCGCCATCGCACACGGCACCGCCGCGCTGCGGCGCACCACCAAGCTTGCTGGCGCCCCTCTGTACACGCTTAGTGGACTCAATGTCTTTGGCGCGCACTACCGCAGCTACCCTGTACGCCTCCGCCTCGACGGCGGCGAGAAGCGCGATCTCAAGACCATCATTTGCGCCGTGCAAAACGGCCCCACCTACGGTTCGGGATACCGCATCACGCCCGATGCCGACCCGCAAGACGGTGTGTTCGACATCTGCTACGCAACGGGTCCTCTGCCTCGCGCGCTCGCGCTCCCCGTCTTCCTCTCCGCCAAAGAGGGAAGGCACGTCACCAACCGCCATGTCACCATGGGCCGGGCGCGCACGGTGTCGGTCGACTTTACCGACGGCGCCTATCCTGCGCAGGCAGATGGAGAGGCGCTCGAACTCAGGCGCGCAGAGATCGATCTTCTTCCCCGCGCACTCACCGTGCTCGCCCCCGCGCGGTAACGAACCTGCCCGGAACGCTCCCCTAACAACTCGACACTCCTTGTTATGGAGTCGTTTCAAAGTTCCGTTAAGGTGCCTGCATCTTAAGAGCTTTCCACTACTATGGTGAGCTCGAGTGAAAGGGGGCCATTATGGCAAAGAAAAACATTGCTCAGGAATTCATCGAGTTCATCAGTCGCGGTAACGTCGTCGACCTCGCCGTCGGTGTCATCATCGGTGGCGCGTTCACTTCGGTGGTGAACGCTCTTGTCACCAACCTCATCCAGCCGCTCATCTCCGCGATCGGTGGCAACCCCGAGGTCAAAGGCATGGCGCTCGTCCTCAACGGTCAGACGATCGACTTCGGCGCCTTCATCTCCGCGATCATCAGCTTCCTGATCACCGCCGTCGCGGTCTTCGCTATCGTGAAGGGCATGAACACGCTGAACGACCTCAAGAACCTCGCCGCCGAGAAGGCCGGCCTTGCCAAGAAGGCTGAGGAGGAGGCCGCTCCCGAACCGCGCACCTGCCCGTACTGCAAGCAGGAGATCGCCGACGACGCTACGCGTTGCCCGCACTGCACCGCCAAGCTCGAGGGCTACGAGAACCCCGCCGAGTAGTTTTTCAACTATTCAACAATCTTTGCGGGTACGCCCAACCGCAGCGTTCCTGACTCAGAAAAAGGCCCCCTGCCTATCTGCGAAAACAGAACAGGCGGGGGGCTTTTCCTATCTCGCTACTCGCTCGAGGGGGCGAGGATTATTGAATACCTGCAAAAACGCTAGACCGTCTCGAGCGCCTGGGCAACATCGGCGATGAGGTCCTCGGTGTCCTCGAGGCCGCACGAGAGGCGCACCATATCGGGCGCAATGCCCGCGGCGGCGAGCTCCTCGTCGTTCATCTGACGGTGCGTGGCGTTAGCGGGATGCAGCACGCAGGTGCGGGCGTCCGCCACGTGGGTAGCGATCTGCGCGACGTGCAGGCTCTTCATGAACTGCTCCGCTGCGGCGCGACCGCCCGTGAAGCCAAAGCTCACCACACCGCACGAACCGTTGGGAAGGTACTTCTGCGCGAGGTCGTACCACGGGTCGTCGGGAAGCCCGGGGTACTTGACGAAGCGGATCTTGGGATGGTCATGCAAGAACTCGGCCATGGCCTGACCGTTTGCGCAATGACGCGGCATGCGCACGTGGAGGCTTTCGAGACCCATATTCAAGAGGAACGCATTCTGGGGGCTCTGGATACTGCCCAGGTCGCGCATGAGCTGCGAGGTCGCCTTGGTGATGAAGGCGCCCGCCTGACCGAACTTCTCGGTGTAGACCACACCGTGATACGTCTCATCGGGCGTGGTGAGGCCCGGGAACTTGTCCGCATGGGCATCCCAGTCAAAGTTGCCGGAGTCGACGATAGCACCACCCACCGCGGCACCATGACCGTCCATGTACTTGGTGGTCGAGTGCGTCACGATGTCGGCGCCCCACTCGATGGGACGGCACATGACAGGCGTCGGGAACGTGTTATCGACAATCAGCGGCACGCCGTGAGCGTGCGCCGCCGTGGCGAAGCGCTCGATATCGAGCACGTCGAGGGCGGGGTTGGCGATGGTCTCGCCAAAAACCGCCTTTGTGTTGGGCCTAAAAGCACCCTCGAGCTCCTCGTCCGTGCAGTCGGGAGCAACAAAGGTGCAGCTTATGCCCATGCGCTCGAGCGTGTGCGCGAGCAGGTTGAACGTGCCGCCATAGATGGCCGAGCTCGCCACGATATGATCGCCCGCGCCGGCGATGTTGAAGACCGCGAAGAAGTTCGCCGCCTGGCCGGAGCTTGTGAGCATAGCGGCCGTACCGCCCTCGAGCTCGGCAATCTTTGCCGCCACGGCATCGTTGGTGGGGTTCTGCAGGCGCGTATAGAAGTAGCCCGACTCCTCAAGGTCGAACAGTCGACCCATATGCTCCGAGGTGTCGTACTTCCATGTCGTCGACTGGTAGATGGGCACCTGGCGCGGCTCGCCGTCGCCGGGTCGGTATCCGCCTTGCACACATACCGTACCGATATGCTGGTCCATGGGTCCTCGCTTTCGCAGACAGTTAATCACATGCTGCAAAAGCTTACCCCAACGACGCGGCGCCGCGCACGCCGCGGCGGGTCGTTACCCAAGTGCAATCTTTAACGACAAACCAGCCTTAACTAAAAAGCCAGCAGGCGACGGTCCCCTCATGGCAGCTGATGCGCGCCATGTCCGCCTCTATCACATTGGAGATGCCGAGGTCGTCGAGAAGCTCCACGCGATGGTGGTCGAGCTCCCAGCGCATACCGGTTTCCGAGACGCACGCATAGGGCGAGAGCACCATGAACGAGAAGCGCCTGCCACGGGACTCGCTCATCTCCCACGTGCCGCCAGCCTGGAGCACGCGCCCCTCGAATCCGTCCTCAACAAGCTCGACGGGGGCGTTGACGCCCGCCGCGTCGGAGCGGCGAAACGCCGCGAGGCGTCCGAGTACGCCGAGGAGATGGTCGGGATTGCCGCCCGCAAAGCACGTGGTGCGCACACGCGCCCCGGGCCAACGCCGCTCGATCTCGCCGAGCGCGAGGCCCAGGTCGGTATCGTCTTTATGGGGGCTGTAGCGCACGACGGCAAACGGGGCGTCGGTCATCCGGCGCTCGGCACGCTCGACCTCGCGCGCGCCTCGCTCCCCCACCGAGTCGCCGTCGCCGCAGAACAGGTCACATGTAAGGCCCGCAGAGGTGAGCGCATCGAGCCCGCGGTCGATAGCGACCACGCGCGTGCAGCCAACCGCGGCGCGCCTTACCGTGGCGGACGAGGACGGCTCCGGCGAGCCGCCCACCAAAAGAACGGTCTCGGGAACGGGTGTCGCGACGTCGCGGGCGTCTGTCATTGTTGCCTCCTCGTTTCTGCTCCCGTGCATGGTAGCAAATCGAGAACAGACAGTCCGCGCGGGAACCCTGAACCGCCAACTTCAGTTGACACTCCCCTGCCAACCGTCAAGCCAACCATCGCTTGTACGGACATATGAAACGCTTACGAACCCATAACTACCATCCCCTGACTTAGGTGATGGACAAAATCGGCCGAATGGTATGCTGGTTTTGGTATGGGCAATCACCGCAAGAGCTCACGAGGGCATAGGACATACCCCCGAACGCTCCCGCCCCCATCCAGTATCTATCGGTTCGCGATGTGCCTCGCGCGTCGCGCTGTCGAGGGGAAGTGCCTCGTGGAAAAGAAGCCAGAAGCACCCGATACCACCACTGCAACCGCAACCACGCAAAAGCCCGTGCGCCGGACACGCCACACCAAGGCAAAGGCAGAAAAGCCGCTCCTCATCATCACCGAGGACGACCTTTACATGTTTGCCAACGGCACCTGGCTGCGCAGCTGGGAGAAGCTCGGCGCCCATCCCGACGAGCAGAACGGTGAGCCTGGCTGGCACTTTGCCGTTTGGGCGCCCGATGTTAAGAGCGTCCATGTCGTGGGCGACTTCAACGGCTGGGATTCTTGGGCCAATCCCCTCGAGCAGCTCGCCCATAGCGGTGTCTGGCAGGGCTTTGTCCCCCGCCTGCCGGAGGGCGAGCTCTATAAATATGTGATCGAGACGCAGGACGGCACCCTTCTTTACAAGGCCGACCCCTACGGCTTCTTTGCCGAGAACGTCCCCGGTACGGCGTCGCGCCTCATGGATATCACCGGGTACGACTGGAAAGACGGCGTCTGGATGCGCAACCGCGCGCGCCGCGACCACATGAAGCAGCCCCTCAACATCTACGAGGTGCACCTGGGCAGCTGGCGCCGCCATGGCAACGACCCCCAGGGCGAGCCGGATGAGAACGGCAACTACCCGGGCCCGGGTGACCCGTTCCCCGCGCAGCGCGGCACCTACTACACCTATGACGACCTCTCGACTGAACTCGTCGAGTACGTGCGCGACATGGGCTACACCCATATCGAGATCCTGCCCGTGATGGAGCACCCCTTCGACGGCTCCTGGGGCTATCAGCCGACCGGCTACTTTGCCGCCACCGCGCGCTACGGCACGCCCAAGCAGTTCATGCACTTCATCGAGAGCTGCCATAAGGCAGGCATTGGAGTGATTCTGGACTGGGTTCCGGGCGGCTTCTGCGCCAACGCCGAGGGCCTCGCGACCTTCAACGGCAAGATGCTCTACGAGCGCGAGATCCATCCCAACTGGGGCACCCACAAGTTCGACTTCGGCCGCGGCGAGGTACGCAGCTTCCTCGTCTCCAACGCCCTCTTCTGGCTCGAGATGTTCCACGCCGACGGTATCCGCATGGACGGCGTGTCGAGCATGCTTTACCTGAACTTTGGCGTCGACGACCCCGGTCAGAAGAAGTTCAACAAGTACGGCACCGAGGAGGACCTCGACGCCTCCGCCTTCATCCGCCAGGTCAACTGCGCCGTGGGGCGCGACTTCCCCGATGTCATGATGATCGCCGAGGAGTCCACCGCCTGGCCGCTCGTCACCTATCCCCCCGAGGAGGGAGGACTCGGCTTCCACTACAAGTGGGACATGGGCTGGATGAACGACACCCTGCACTACATGCAGACCGACTTC
>CAUGVQ010000071.1 GCA_959602875.1 uncultured Collinsella sp.
TGGGCGCAGGGGCGCTCCCAGCGCCGCTCCTCGTCCGCCTACAACCCCGAGAACGGCGCCGACGTGGTCGTCGATGTTGAGCTCACGGCAGAAGATGTCAAATGTGGCGTGCGCAAGGGCGTGAAGTACCGCCGCTACGAGCCCTGCGGGCACTGCCACGGGTCGGGTTCGGTCTCTACGGAGCATGCGCATACGTGCCCGAGCTGCGGCGGCACCGGTACCATCGGCGTCGACATGGCGTTCCTCTTCGGCGGCGGGATGTTCCAGATGGTCTGCCCCGAGTGCGGGGGTTCGGGCAAGGTCGTGGCGGACCCCTGTCCGGAGTGCGGCGGTTCGGGCCGCACCCAGGTCATGAGCGAGGCTGTCATCGAGTTCCCACCCGGTACGCACGACGGCGATCGCGTGCGTGTCGCCGGTATGGGACATGCCGGCACCAACGGGGCGGCCGGCGGCGACCTCATCGGTCGAGCGCGCGTCGCTGCCGAGCGCTTGGACGGTAGCGCGCGCCAGGGCTTCTACGTCATGGGTTTCGCTACTCCCTTCCTCGCGCTGTTCGCGTTTTTGCAGTCGCTCTCCATCATGGCGGTCATCTGCATCGCGGTCTTTGGCTTTGGCGTCTTCCAAGTGCTTTCTGACGATGTTCTGCACCGCACGCCCCTGTGGTGGCGCCGCGGTGGTGCGCGCTTTGTGAGTGGGTTTGCAAACGCGCTCTTCTACGCGGTCATCATGTTCTGGTTTGTGAGCTGCTCGAGCGGTCTGTATTACCGCCCGTATTTCTACATGTAGCCGCCGTAGCCGAGGGCGGCACTCGTGCGAGGCGCCGCACAGGTGCGTGCGCGCCTTTGATTTAAGGTGGCCGCCATCGGGTACAACGGGTAACGTCGGTGTGACCGTCTGTTTTTGCTGGAGTAACTAGGGGCGTCCCACGGGGCGCCGTCGTGGGGGAAGGTTTTGTCCGTGGCGGAGAAAAGGGACTATTACGAGGTACTGGGTGTCGACCGCGATGCCGACCAGCGCACGATCAAGCGCGCGTTTCTAAAAAAAGCGCGTACGGTGCACCCCGACGTCTCGGACGACCCCGATGCCGAGGAGAAGTTCAAGGAGCTGAACGAGGCGTACTCGGTTCTCTCCGATGAGCAGAAGCGCGCCAACTACGATCGCTATGGTTCGGCGGACGGCCCTATGGGTTCGGGCTATGTCGACCTCAACGATATCTTCGGCGGCATGGGGATGGACGATATCTTCTCGTCCTTCTTCGGCGGCGGGGCCGGTGGCGGCAGGAGGCGCGCGCAGCGCCGCCAGGGCCGTGACATGGCCATCTCGGTCACCATCACCTTGGAGGAGGCGGCCCTCGGCTGCACCAAGACCATCTCCTTCGACCGCCTCGCCCCGTGCGAGGACTGCCACGGCACCGGTCTTTCCGAGGGCGCCAAGGAGACGGAGTGCCCGCGCTGCCACGGCACTGGCTATGTCACCACGGTCCAGCGCTCCATCTTTGGCCAGATGCAGTCATCGTCCCCCTGTCCGGACTGCGGCGGCGAGGGAGTCATCATCGATCATCCCTGCGAGATGTGCGACGGTCAGGGTCGCACGCCCAGCCATGAAAAGATCGACGTCCAGATTCCCGCGGGTATCTCCTCGGGCAGGCAGCTGCGCGTCCGCGGCTACGGCGAGGCGGGCTTCCGCGGCGCCGAGGCGGGTGACCTCATCGTCACGGTGGGCATCGAGGACCACGGCCGTTTCCGCCGCGTGGGCGATGACCTCGCGTGCGAGATCGAGGTCTCCATGGTGCAGGCGGCGCTCGGCTGCAGCGTCGAGGTGGCCGGCATCATGCCGGACGAGACGCTTGTCTTCGAGGTTCCCGCGGGTACCCAGTTTGGCGACACGGTGACCCTCGAGGAGCGCGGCATGCCCCGTATCGGCGGGGGAGGGTCGCGCGGCCGCGCCGTCGCGCAGGTGCGCGTCACGGTCCCCACAAAGCTCGACGACGAGTCCCGTCGCATTCTGGAGAGCTACGCCGAGCACAACCGTGAGGCGTTTGCGCCGGCGCCGCGCAAAAGCGTGGGCGACCGCATTCGCGATGCCATAGACGACATTCTGGATTAGGCGATGACAGGTAGCACAGGCGTTTCCGTAATCAATCTCGGCTGCCGGGTGAACCGCGTCGAGTCAGACCGCATCTCGCGCGAGTTCGCTCAGGCAGGTTTCTCGCTCGTTCCCGCCGAGGAGGCCGCGCTCATCGTTATCAACACCTGCGCCGTCACCGGCGAGGCGGAGGCTAAGACCCGCAAGGCGGTGCGCCACGCGCTCGCCCAGCCGGGCGAGCCCATCGTCATCGCTACCGGCTGCGCCGCCAACCTCCATCCCGACATGCTCGAGGAGCTCTCCGACCGCGTCTGCGTCGAGCCGTCAAAGGTGAACGTTGTCGACCGCGCCTGCGAGCTTCTCTCCCTCGACCGTACGGACGCCGAGGCAGACGAGGCGGCCGAGGGCGGCGTCGACGCCCGCTCGCTTGCCGAGATGCTCGGTCGCTCGCGCTGGGGCATCAAGGTGCAGGACGGCTGCAACAACCGCTGCACGTACTGCATCGTCTGGAAGGCGCGCGGGCCCGAGCGCTCCGTCCCCGTCGAGGCGGTGCTCGACCAGGTGCGCTTGGCTACCGAGGCGGGAATCCCCGAGGTCGTGCTCACTGGCGTTAACCTCGGTGCCTACGACGGCGTGGGGCCGAGCGACGAGCATGTGGAGATCGACGAGCTCCTTCGCGCCATTCTCGAAGAGACCTCCGTCGCCCAGGTGCGCCTGTCTTCGCTCGAGCCCATGGACGTGAGCGATCGCCTGATCGACTACATGGCCGCGCACAAGGACCGTATCGCGCCGTTTCTCCACCTGCCGCTCCAGTCGGGCTCAACCGAGACGCTCTCGCGCATGGGGAGGCCCTATACCGCAGAGGAGTTCCTGGCGCTTGTCGAGCGCATCCGTTTGCGCCTTCCCGAGGTCGCACTCTCCTGCGACGTGATCGTGGGCTTCCCCGGCGAGACGGAGGAGGAGTTCGAGCAGTCGCTTGCCTTCTGCCGCAAGGTCGGCTTCTCGCGCATGCACGTGTTCCGCTACAGCGCGCGTCCCGGCACGGTCGCGGCGGATATGCCCGACCAGGTTCCGCCGGAGGTGAAGGAGGAGCGGAGTGTCCGCATGCGCGCGCTCGCGCAGGACCTCGCGCGCTATGACGCCCGCTCGCGCATCGACACGGTGGAAAACGCGGTGCTGGAGGCGGGGCGCCCGGCGACCCTCGCCTCGTTCCACCGGATTCACGTTATGGATGCCCCTGAGACCACGCCGGCGCTCGTTCGTGTTGCTATCATGGGGATGGACGAATCCGGTGCCCTCTACGGCCGCGTGGCGCGGTCGGAGGATGCAGCGAGTGAGGAGTGCGATGGATAGCGCAACCGTGCGCCTTTCGATTCCCGATACCGTCGATGCCCGTGAGCTCTCGGGCGCGGGCGATGCCGTTCTGCGCGCCATCGAGGAGCGGACGCCTGCGAGCATCCTGTTTCGTGGCGATTCGGTCACGCTCGCCGGCACACCCGGCGAGGTCGAGCTTCTGACGCGGCTCTTTAGCAAGCTCATGCAGGAGGCCTCCTCCGACCGCGCGCTCACCTCCGATGAGGCCGTGCGCCTGCTCGATGCCCTGCGGGAGAGCGGTGCGGGCGCGGCGGATTTCCGCGACGACATCCTACTCACCTACCGCGGGCGTGCGCTCAGGCCCAAGACCCTCGGCCAGAAGCGCTATATCGACGCCATCCGTTCCAACACCGTCACCTTTTGCCTAGGGCCCGCCGGAACGGGCAAGACCTATCTCGCCATGGCGATGGCCGTCGGCGCCCTCAAGCGGCGCGAGGTGAGCCGCATCGTCCTCACGCGTCCCGTGGTGGAGGCGGGGGAGAGCCTAGGCTACCTCCCAGGGACCTTGCAGGAGAAGATCGATCCGTATGTGCGTCCGCTCTTCGATGCACTCTTTGACATGACCGATATGGAGCGCGCCTCGGAGCTCGTTGAGCGCGGCGTCATCGAGATCGCACCGCTTGCCTATATGCGCGGCCGTACGCTAAACGACGCGTTCGTGCTGCTCGACGAGGCGCAGAACACCACGCCCGAGCAGATGAAGATGTTCCTCACCCGCCTGGGTTTCAACTCCAAGTTCATCATCACCGGCGACATGACGCAGCGCGACCTGGTGGGCCGCCGCGGGGGCCTCACCGATATCGAGGACATTCTGCGCGGAGTGGACGATATCGCCTTCATACACCTTGACCGCACCGACGTGGTGAGGCACTCGCTCGTCGGGCGCATCGTCGAGGCGTACGACGCCTTTGAATCCGCCAAGAAGTGAAAGGACCGGTCCTGTGAGCGTTCTTATCACCAACGACGACTCCCTCGCGGTCCCGCTTGCCGACAGCGAGATCGAGACCATCTGCGCCCACGTGCTCGCCGCCGAGGACGTGGCGGATACGGCCGAGGTCTCGTTCAGCTGGATCGGTGACGATGAGATGCGCGCCCTCAATGCCGAGTGGCGCGGCATCGACGCGCCAACTGATGTGCTCTCGTTCCCCATCGACGACCCCTTTGCGGAGGACACGCCGAGTGACATGCCCCTTGAGCTCGGTGACATCCTCATCGACCCGTTCCAGATCGCTCGCCAGGCGCCAGAGTTTGACAACGACGACGCCACCGAGTGCCGTCTCATGCTCGTGCACGGCCTGCTGCACCTTTTGGGATACGACCACCTCGATGACGAGGAGGCGCGTGAGATGGAGGCCCGTGAGGAGGAGCTGCTGCGCGAGCTCGCCCGCATGCGCGGGGACGACCCGGATACGGTGCGCATCGGCCCCACGACGCGCCACACGCAAGACTGACGATACAGGAGGTACGAGATGATTCCCGGTTCCAACAGGGAGCACCCCACGTTCCTGCGGTCCTTCCGCTACGCCCTCGAGGGCTTTAGGACTGCCGTCACCACCGAACGTAACATCAACGTGCAGATCTGCGTGGGCGTGGCCGCGCTTATCGCGGGCTTTGTGCTCAAGCTCGATGCGCTCTCGTGGATCCTCATCATCCTCTGCATCGGGCTCGTGCTCTTTGCGGAGCTCGTCAACACCTCCATCGAGGCCATCGTCGACTTGGCCACGCAGGAGCTGCATCCGCTTGCCAAGCGCGCCAAGGACATCGCCGCCGCAAGCGTGTTCACCCTTTCGGTGACATCCGCCATCGTCGGCATCATCGTGTTCGTCCGCGCGTTCACCCTGCTGTAGCGGGCGGCGCGGTATCTAGCTAGGAGTTTGCCTTGAGCGATACGCATGAGAAGTACGTTAACGACGAGACCGAGCTCGAAGACGATGCGGTGTTTGAGGATGAGGTCGACTTCGATCCTTTTGCCAACATGACCGATGACGAGATCGACGCCCTCGCAGAGGACGAGGGCGCCTCGGGCGAGATGTTCGGCATGGTGGCCGGTGATGTCCCCGAAGGGTTCCGTTCTGGTTTTGTGGCCCTCGTTGGCAGGCCCAACGCCGGCAAGTCTACGCTGCTCAACGCCTGCCTGGGGGAGAAGGTCGCCATCACCTCGCCTGTTGCGCAGACGACGCGCCGTCGCATGAGGGGTGTCGTCAACCGCGAGGGGTGCCAGATCGTCTTCGTCGACACGCCCGGCCTCCACAAGCCGCAGGACTCGCTTGGCGGCGAGCTCAACCGCAGCGCGCTTGCAGAGCTTGCGGATGTTGATGTTGTCGCCTTCCTGATCGACGCCACCAAGCCCATCGGCACGGGCGATGCGTGGGTCGCTGAGCGCGTAAAGAAGTGCTCGGCAACCAAGATTCTCGTGCTTACTAAAATCGACCTCGCCGCGCCCGACCAGGTCACCGCGCAGCTTGCCGCAGCGCATGAGCTGATGGACTTCGACGATGAGCTCGTGGTCTCCTCCGTCGAGGGATTCAACGTCGACACGTTCTGCTCTCTGGTGGAGAGCCACCTGCCCGAGGGGCCGCGCTGGTTCCCCGCGGGTATGAAGACCGACGAGTCCGACGAGATGCTCGTGGCCGAGTTCATTCGCGAGAAGGTCCTTCTCCTCACGCGTGAGGAGGTGCCCCACGCGGTCGGCGTCACCTGCGACGAGATGGAGTTCAAGAAAGGCGGCTCGGTGCTTGCCCTCCGGGCGACGATTCTTGTGGAGCGCGAGGGCCAGAAG
Organism: uncultured Collinsella sp.; assembly: GCA_959602875.1. GTDB lineage: Bacteria > Actinomycetota > Coriobacteriia > Coriobacteriales > Coriobacteriaceae > Coprousia. The sequence goes on from CAUGVQ010000071.1 coordinate 6,239, forward strand.
GGGATCATCATCGGCAAGCGCGGCGCCATGATCAAAAAGATCGGCTCCGAGGCGCGCCGCGACCTGGAGCGGATCTTCGATTGCCGCGTCTTTTTGGACCTCGAGGTACGCGTGCGCCCCAACTGGCGAAGCGATGTCCGTGAGATCCGCCGGCTCGGCTACGCTGCCGACGAGTAGCGGTCGCGCGGCCTTTGGTTGAGCGGCATCATGGCGCAGGGGAGGACATATCGGTGCCGGGCCATCGTGCTCGATAAGACCAAGCTCGGCGAGAGCGATCTTATCCTGACGCTTCTTGCCGACGACGGGCGCCAACTTCGCGCCGTGGCCAAGGGGGCGCGCAAACCCGGCAGCCGCCTCGCCGCCCGATGCGACCTCTGCTGTGAGGTCGACCTTCTCATCGCCCGGGGGCGCAACCTCGATGTTGTCTCCCAGGCGGAGCTTCTCGCCGCCCCGCTGGGGGCGATGCCAAGCTACGAGCTACTTAGCTCGGCGAGCGCCATCGTCGAGATCGCACGGCTCTGCTCCTTCGAAGACGCGCCCGACCCCTTTGTGTTTGCCATCACCGAGCGCGCGCTCAGCCTCTTGGGTGATGCCTCGCGGCAGCTCGATGGGGCGCACCGCGATCTGATCGTTGCGGCGTACGCGATGAAGACCTTGGCGCACTTGGGGTATCGGCCCGATTTCAGCTCGTGCGTTCTTTGCGGGGACGAGGCCGTGAGCTACTTTTCCGCTGCGGCGGGTGGGCTTCTGTGCGCCTCCTGCGCCTCAAGCGTTGCCGGCGCCGAGGAGCTCGATGCGGCGACCGTCGCATGGCTGCGCGCCCTTATGGCGCTCAGGTTCGACGAGCTTGCAGATGCCCCCATCGATGTTCAGACCGCTGCGCTTCTGCTCGCGCTCACGCATGCATGGGCGGCCGTGCACCTCGACGCCCGTCTGCGCGCGCTTGAGTTCTTGTTGGGATGTTAAGCTCGGTAGTTCCTGTGGGACTCGAGCTTCGGCGGTCAAAACCTTACTCACACGCGTTACCATGTACAGTTACTTTGTGCATCACTTATACGTTTTCGCAGGAATACCTGCGTGTTCATATTATGCGACTTGAAAGGAAACATACTTAGTCATGGCAAAACAGAATCCGCCCCTTCGTATCATCCCGCTCGGCGGCCTCGACGGCATCGGCAAGAACATGACCGTGGTCGAGTGCGGGCCCGATATGGTGCTCGTCGACGCCGGCCTTATGTTCCCCGACGACTCTCAGCCCGGTATCGATCTCGTGCTGCCGGATTACACCTACGTGCTTGAGAACGAGCAGAAGCTCCGCGGTATCGTGGTCACGCACGGCCACGAGGACCACACGGGCGCCCTCCCGTATCTTCTGCAGGACCTCAACAACAAGGTGCCCATCTTCTCGAGCAAGCTCACCCTGGGCTTTATTGAGGGCAAGCTCTCCGAGTTCCGCATCAAGGCCCCCAAGTTCCGTGAGGTCAAGGACGGCTCGCACATCTCGCTCGGCCAGATCTCGCTTGACTTCTTCTCTATGACGCACTCCATCCCCGGAGCGCTCGGCGTCTATATCAAGACCCCGCAGGGCACCGTCATGCACACGGGCGACTTCAAGCTCGACCAGACGCCCATCGACGGCGTGCGCCCCAATTACGCTGCCATCAGCCGCTTCGCCAAGCAGGGCATCGACCTTCTGCTCTCTGACTCGACCAACGCCACGGTCCCCGGCTTCACCAAGTCCGAGGCCGAGGTGGGCCCCTCGCTCTACGCTGCCATCAAGAACGCGCCCGGTCGTGTCTTTGTGGCGAGCTTCTCGAGTCATATCCACCGCCTGCAGCAGATCTGCGACGCCGCTAAGCGCTGCGGCCGCAAGGTCGTTGTCACGGGCCGCTCCATGCTTACCAACACGCGCGTGGCACGCGAGCTCGGTTACCTCAACATCGACGAGCAGGACCTTATCGACGCGTACGAGATCAACAACCTCCCTGAGGACAAGCTCGTTGTCATGTGCACCGGCTCCCAGGGCGAGCCGCTCTCGGCCCTCTCCCGTATGGCAAACGGCGAGCACAAGACGCTCTCCATCCACGACGGCGACACGGTCATCATCTCCGCCACGCCGGTCCCCGGTAACGAGAAGGCCGTCCAGCAGGTGATCAACAGCCTTGCCAAGATCGGCTGCGACGTCTACGACAAGAGCCGCACGCTCGTCCACGTCTCTGGCCACGGCAGCCAGGAGGAGCTCAAACTTATGCTCGCCATGGCACGCCCGAGCTACTTCATGCCGGTCCACGGCGAGGCGGTGCACCTTCGCGCGCACGCCGCTCTCGGCCGCAAGATGGGCATCCCCGCGGACCACATCTTCATCCTCGACAACGGCGACACGCTCGAGATGCGCGGTGGGCAGGTCAAGCTCGGCACGCCCGTCGAGTCCGGCGTGGTCTACGTCGACGGCCTGCGCATCGGTGACACCGATCCCATCGTCCTGCGCGATCGCCAGAAGCTCGCCAACGACGGTATGGTGACGGCCGTTGCCATCGTGTCGCTCAAGCGCAAGAAGATCGATGCGGTCGAGTTCTCCAGCCGCGGCGTGTCGTTCACCATCGATGACGACTTTGCGCGCGACGCCCAGGAGGCCATCATCAAGGTCATCGAGAAGGGCAAGTTCAACTTCACCGCGAGCGGCACCGACGCGCTGCGCAAGGCCGTGCGCGACTCCGTCTCCAACTTCATTTGGAACCGCACCAAGACCCGCCCGATGATCATCCCCGTGGTCATGGAGGTCTAGCGTGGCCGATCGCAAGGGACAGAAGAAGACATCCCGCAAGGGCACGTCGGCGTCAAAACAGGCGCCGGTGCGCCACCTGCGTGCAAACGATAGGCCCGTCGAGCCCGCCGAGCCCCTGTGGGACCGCTCCGCTGGGCGCGACATCGCCGGCGTGCTCATCGCGGTGGTCGCGGTAGCGTCGCTCATTGCGGTCGTGACCCCTGCCTCGGCTCCGCTCACGAGCCTTCTCGCCGGGTTTTACCACCTGGGGTTCGGTCTTGGCGGGTACCTTCTGCCGTTTGTCATCCTCGGTCTAGCCGCGCTCGTGTTCCTGCGGAGCGAAGTGCGGATTCCCGGCCGCATCGTGGCGGGCTCTGTCATCGTGTTCGTCTCCGTGCTCGGGCTGCTTGTGCTCGCCATGACGCCTGACGACCTTGTCTGGGGTGTCACGGTGGGCGAGGATACGCTTGCACGCAGCGGTGGCTACGTGGGTTACGGCATCGCCTCCGTGCTGGCGGCGGCTTTTGGCAAGGCCATCGCCGCGGTGATCCTTGTGGGGGTCGGTATCGCCGGCGCCACGCTCGTGGGATTCTCGGTGAGCGCCCTTGTGGAGGCCGTCCACGGCAAGGCCGCACGCATTGCCGAGCGTCGCCGCGTCGCGGTGAATGAAACCCCGTGGGGCGACGAGGCACCCGAGAAGCCGTCTTTGGGCAAGCGCTTCCGCTCCAAGGCGCCCTCGCGTGGTGGTCTTGCCGAGTCCGATTTCTCGCTCGATACGCAGAAGACCACGCTTATCGAGGATATCGACGACGAGGATGAGGACCCCTTTGTCGATATCTCCGACCAGCTTGCCGCCGAGCGCGCCGAGACCACGCTGATTCCCATCGAAGACACCTATGCGGACGAAGGCTCCGCCAAGACAACGCTCATCGACCGCAGCCAGGCCCCTTCGTCTCGTAAGGCGCGTACTGCCGAGGTTGCCGAGCGACCGCAAAAGGCGTCCCCGTCCTCGTCGCAACCGACCGAGGCGAAAGCACCCGCTGCTACGCCCCCTGCGGCTCCCACCACGCTCATCCCACCGGCGCCCGAGGCGACGCCGATCCCTAATTTCCTGCTGCACCCCCGCGGCGCATCGGATGCCGGGGAGGGGAGTGCCGCTGCCGAGGCGCCCCAAAAGACCGCCGCACAAGCGCCCGTTGCGGCGCCCGCTGCAGTGTCGCCTGCACCCGCCAGCGCTGATAGCGAGCCCGTTGCGGAGGGGGAGCGTCAGCTGCCGCCCACCTCGCTTCTGCGCCACAACCCGCAGTCTGCCAAGGCGGCGTCTTCCGACCAAGAGCTCGCGCAGACGGCGGAGTCCCTGCAGTCGACGCTAGCCGAGTTCGGTCTGCACTCGCGCGTCGTCGGTTGGATTTCCGGTCCCACCGTCACCACTTTTAAGGTCCAGCCCGGCGAGGGCGAGCGTGTCAGCCGTATCTCGAGCCTCGAGGACGACATCGCCCTTACGCTCGCGGCGCAGTCGGTGCGTATCTTCGCACCCATCCCGGGCACCTCGCTCGTGGGCATCGAGATTCCCAACCGCAAGCGCCAGAACGTCAATC
>CAUGVQ010000072.1 GCA_959602875.1 uncultured Collinsella sp.
CTGTTTGAGCAGCGAGGAATGGCGGGCGCCGCCTCCGCCTGTTTTTCCTAGCGGATAATCTCGCAATCAGGCTCAATCTTGCTGGTGAGGGCGACGACTTTCTCGAGCACCTCGTCAAACGCGTCGTCTGCGGCGGTGAGCGTGAGCTTTTGCGTCAGGAAGTTGACCTTGGCGTCGTCGACGCCGTCGACCTTCTTGATGGCGTCTTCGAGCTTGAGTGCGCAGTTGGCGCAATCGATCTCGTCGAGTTTGAAAGACTTGCGCATGATGGGTTCCTTTCTGTTGGCGTCCCAGCGGGGCCAGGCCGGTTATTCGCAGATATGGTTCATGCCCTGGGCGAGCATGGTGTGGACGTGGTCGTCGGCAAGCGAGTAGATGATGCTGCGGCCGTCGCGGTCGAAGCGCACGAGCCTCGCCTGCTTCAAGATGCGCAGCTGGTGGCTGACGGCGCTCTGCGTGGCGCCGATGGTCTCGGCGATATCGCCCACGGCGCGCGGCTGGTCAAACAGCGCGTAGAGGATCTTGATACGGGTGGTGTCGGAAAAGACCTTGAACAGGTCGGCAAGGTCGTAGAGCAGCTCCTCGTCGGGCAGGCAGGGCTCGTCTGCAGCAGGGGAGGGCTCGGCTTCAGCGGTCATGATGCTCCCTTCAACTCTTCAACGTATGAACAATTGTTCATATATCTGAGTATGAGTATATGAACGTATGCTCATATGTCAAGAGATTCTTAGGCGAATTCTCCGAAAGGCTTCCGTTTTCCGCGAACGGCGTCAAGGTTCGGTGCGCCATGCGCGCTGCTCGTTGTCGGAGCGATGCGGTAGGATATCAGGCGACGATCGCAAAACGCACCGGCGCCTTATCGTCGGTAGAAACGGAGCAGCTATGATCATCGAGGAGCATGCCCTCTGGGGAGAGGAGCCCACGCCCGAGCACCCCGCAACCTACAGAGCCTATCTGGCCGATGCGCTCACCTCGGCGCCCGACGCCAAGCGTCCAGCCATGGTGGTCTGTGGTGGCGGGGGATTCCATCACGTGGTGTCGCATGAGAAAGAGCCGGTCGCGCTCGCGTTTCTCGACCGGGGCTACCAGGTGTTCGTGCTCGATTACGTAACCACTTCGACGGGCGACGTGTCCTACCCGCATCCCGAGGCGGACCTTGCCAAGATGGTCGCCACGGTTCGCGCCAACGCCGACGCTTGGCGTGTGGACCCGGAGCGCGTCGGCGTCATCGGGTTCTCGGCGGGCGGCTTTGTCTGCGCCGCGCTCGCCGCTGGATGGAAGTCCGGCCCCTTTGCGGCGCTCGCCGGTGCGCGTCCCGATGCCATCCGCCCCGATGCGGCGGTGCTCTGCTATCCGCTGCTCGACCTGCGCGTGGTGCGCGACGAGCAGCTTCGCGACCCGCGCATCGACCTGCGCGTTCCCAAGACGGGCGGCAAGACCGGTCGCGACTTGGTGATGGACTACCTCGCCGCGGTCGCCGGCGGCGAGGGCGATGACGAACGCCTGACCGAGATCGCTCCGGTGAGCCATGTTGACCGCACCATGGCCCCGACCTTTGTCTGGGGAACCGCCGACGACAAGACCTGCCCCATCGTGCAGGTGCACGATTTTGCCGCCGCCATGGCGCGCGCCGGCGTGCCGCATGAGGTGCACGTATTCGACCAGGGCGGTCACGGCCTCTCGATGGCAAACGTCAACACGTGTACGGACAACGAGGCGGAGCAGGTGGTCGTGCGCCCGTGGTTTGACCTTGCGTGCGCCTTCCTCACGCGTCGGGGTGTCGCGTAGCAGCGCGTAGTCATTTGCCGGCGCATTCGGGGTATGGTAGTCGCAGGGGGTGGTGACATGGAACGTGTTTGGTCGGTGCGCTCGGAGGTGCTGACGGACAGCCCTTGCCCTCAGGGGGTCGAGGCGAAAGACAGCGCCGGTCGGGTAACGCTCATCTCCGTGGCGGAAGCGGCAAAGCGCTTTCCCGATGCGCTCACCGTGGAGGTGCTGGAGTCGCTGCCGCATGTCGCCGTGTCCTATATCGAGCGCGACGCGGCGTGCGCGGCAGGTATCGTTGTCATTCCTACGGCGCGGCGCCCGCAACGCGAGGCGCGCCGGTTCGCGTTCATCGTGCTTCCCGGCGAGCTTGTGCTAGTTGAGGATGGCTCGACTTGCGCAGAGCTTCTCGACCAACTTCAAGCTGAGAAAGTGCCGGTGGGGAGCGCGCATGGCGCCTTTGTCGCACTCGTGCGGCTGCTTCTGCGCGATCACCCCGCCAAGCTGTCGCGCGTGCGCGAGGATTTCGAGCTCATCGAGGAGCTCATCCTAGAGGGGCGCGAGCGCGTGAACCGCTCGCTCATGCGCGAAGACGCGCGCCGCCTGCTCGGCATCGACGGGTTCTACCAAGGGCTTACCGATATCTTGGGCGAGCTTGCCGACGAGGGCGAAGGGCTTATCGACCCCGCCGTCCGCCCGCGTCTCGCCGCGCTCGCTCGGCAGGTGGAGCGCCTCTCCACGCGTCTGGAGGCGTTGCAGGACTACTGCCTGCAGGTTCAGGCGCTCTATCAGGAGAGCATCGATATCCGGCAGAACAACGTCATGCAGTGGCTCACCGTGGTGACGACCATCGCCATGCCGCTCACCTTCATCACCGGTTGGTACGGTATGAACTTCCCGCATATGGCGCTCTTCGATGTGCCGTGGGGCTATATCGCGGTCGTTGCGGTGTGCGCGGCGATCGTTGTCCTCGAGATTGCGTTCTTCCATCGCCAGGGCTGGTTGAGCTTCGGCGGGCGCGTGCGGCGCGGCGCCCGTGGGGTACGGCGGCGTGCAAAGCGCGCGACCGGTGCGGACGCGCGCCGCCGCGGGGAGGGCGCATAGGGCATCCGAGGCGGTATACTGGTCAAGATGACGATTTGTCAACAGGAACAGGAGCTGCGATATGTGGGCTTTTGAGAGCGTCTTCTACCAGATCTTTCCCCTGGGATTCTGCGGTGCGCCGCACGAGAACGACGGTGTGGTGGTGCCGCGCATCCGGCGCGTGGCCGAATGGGCGGACTACCTTGAGGGGCTCGGTGTCGGCGCCGTTCTTTTAAATCCGGTCTTTGAGTCCTCGGTGCATGGCTACGACACCCGCGACCTCACGCGCGTCGACTGCCGTCTGGGCACGAACGAGGACCTCTCTGAGGTGGTGCGCGAGCTGCACGCCCACGGCATCCGTGTTGTGCTCGATGCGGTCTTTAACCATGTGGGCCGCGACTTCTGGGCGTTTCGCGATGTGCGCGAGCGGCGCTGGGACTCGCCCTACAAGGATTGGTTCTGCCTGAACTTCGACGGGGACTCCGCGTTTGGCGACGGTTTCTGGTACGAGGGCTGGGAGGGCGTGTACGACCTCGTGAAACTGAACCTCAAAAACCCCGCGGTCGTCGACTACCTGCTCGACGCGGTGCGCACGTGGCGCCGGGAGTTTGCGATCGACGGCCTCAGACTCGATGTGGCCTACTCGCTCGACCATGACTTCCTGCGTCGTCTGCACGGTGTGGCGCGCGAGCTCTCGGGCGAGATGCCCGCCGGCGCACCCGTTGCGGGCGCGCATGCGGACGATGCGACCTTTGTCCTCATTGGCGAGACGCTTCATGGCGATTACAGCCAGTTCGTGAATGCCGACATGCTCGATTCCTGCACCAACTACGAGTGCTACAAGGGGCTCTACTCGAGCTTCAACAGTCAGAACATGTTCGAGATCGCCCATTCGCTGCATCGTCAGTTTGGCGGCGATCCCTGGTGCATCTACCGCGGGCTCCATCTGCTGAGCTTTGCCGACAACCACGACGTCACGCGTCTGGCGTCTATCTTGAGCGATCCGGCGTGCATCCGCCCCGCCTACGGCTTGCTCTTTGGCATGCCGGGGATTCCGTGTCTCTACTACGGCAGTGAGTGGGGTGCCACGGGGACCAAGGGCGGCGGAGACGACTGGGCGCTTCGCCCCGCGTTCGAGCGCCCGGAGCCAAATGACCTTACGAGCTATATCGAGCGCCTGGTGCAGGAGCGCACGGCGGGGTCGGGCGCTCGGGCGCTTTGCTACGGCGCCTATCGGAACGTGCAGATCCAGAACAAGCAGCTGCTCTTTGAGCGTGCGGTCGAGGCGTCTGCCGAGGGTCCCGCCGAGCGAGTCCTTGTGGCGGTAAACGCCGTGGCCGAGCCGTTCGATTTCTCCGCGGGCGAGCTCGCAGGCGCGTTTTGCGATCTGCTTACGGGCGAGGACGTCGAACTCGCGGGCACGCTCCATCTGGAGCCCTACGAGGTTCGCTACTTGCTCCAGCGCTAGCGAGGCGCGCGGTCGTGGCGGGAAAGAGCACAACCTCGAGCCGAGGCCTTGCCCGGCGCATCCTTCTTGCCGCGGCGGCGGTGGTAACGCTTGCGCTCGTCGTCCTTTTGGTGACGGCGGCTCGCATCGGGACGTTTGGGACGGTTGACGAGACGCGGCCGGCGGATACGGCCATCGTGCTCGGCGCGGCGGTTGTGGGCGACGAGCCCACGCCGGTCTTTGCCGCCCGCATCGACCATGCGATTGACCTCTATCGAGAAGGGATGGTGAACACCATCATCTTCACGGGTGCGAGAAGCCCGGAGGACGAGCTCAGCGAGGCCGAGGCGGCGCGCCGTTACGCGCTCGCCCGCGGCGTGCCTGCCGATGCCATCCTTACCGAGGAGGCATCGCGCATCACGAGCGAGAACATCGCAAACGCCGCCCAGATTATGCGCCAGCATGACCTTGTGAGCGCGCTGGTGGTAAGCGACCCTCCGCATATGCTCCGCTCGGTCCGCATGTCGCGCGATGCCGGAATCGACGCAGCAAGCTCGCCCACGCCAACATCGCGCTACCAAACGCTTGCCACGCAGCTACCCTTCATTGCGCGTGAAACGGTGCTCTACTTGGGCTACCTGCTTTTTGGCGTGTAGCGCCGCGCTCTCGGGCGCTTACATGACGCGGGTGTCCTCGAGCCTGCGCTCGATCCAGCCGTTCGCACGGGCGAGGTGCCGACACAGGATAAGGCCCAGGATGAGGGCGGGGACAAGATACGCCGCGAGCCTGCCCATCGCGAGTCCGTAGTCGCCTCCGTAGATGCCAAACATCGCTGCGCGGAAGGCGTCCTCGGCGTGCACGAAGGGGAGCCACCGGTAGATGACTTGGAAGGCCTCCGGGAGCATCTGGGGCGGGAAGGTGCCGCCCGAGCCGGCGACTTGGATGACCATGAGCACGACGGCGACGGCCTTGCCCACATCGCCGAATGCCGCGGTGAGCGCGAAGATGATGTTCACGAAGACAAACGACGCGAGCCAGCCGGTCGCAAAGAACAGGAGCGGATGCGCGCACTGCACGCCAAGGTAGTAGAGGTCGCCGGCGCAGATGAGCGACGCTTGGGTGAGGCCGATGGCAGCGAAGAAGGCGAGACGGCCCACATACGCCTGTCCGATTGAGGCGCCCGCCGCCGTACGGGTCTTGCCGCTCGGTGCGATCTTGGTGAGCGCGGCGAGGACCACACCGCCGATCCAGATGGCGAGCGTGGTGTAGAACGGCGCCATGGCGGACCCGTTGTTCTCGACGGGAAAGACCGCGGTGCGGTCGAGCACGACCGGGGATGCCATGAAGGCGGCGAGCTTGCTCGGGCCGGCGGAAAGAATCTGGCGGATTTGGGAGACGTCCTCAGAGGCAAGGGCGTCTGAGAGGCGTCCGTGCAGCTCGTCCAACTGGGCTGCCGCCGCCTCGAGGGCGTCTGCTGTGCTCGTGAGCGTGCCCGAGCCGTCCGCGACGGCATCGGAGGCGGACGTGGCGGCGTTATCGACGGCATCAAGTGTTGTGCTCAGGCTCTGCGCGAGGGTCTGCGCATCGGTGGCCCCACGGTCGATCTCGGCGGCGAGGGCGTCTAAGGACGAGATGGCGTTTTGGGTCGCCGTGCCTCTGAGTGCGGAGAGCCCGTCTGCGGCATCGCTGACAAGGCCGTCGAGCTCCTCATGTGCCGCGCCTGCGTCTGTCGTTCCCTGAGCGAGGTCGCCTGCAGTCTTTTCGAGCGTGCCTGAGAGTTCGCTGAGCTCGGTGCTAAGCCCCGTGACGCGCGCCTGCACGCTCTCGAGGTCGCCGATAACGCGGTTGAGTGCGCCGGCGAGTGCGCTTCCCGCCTCCGCCTTTCCCGCAAGCTCGCGGGCAAGGGCAATCTGCGCGTCGAGCGCCGAGGAGAGCTCGTCCACCTGCGCCGCCTCCTCGTCCACAATGGCCTTTGCCTTGGTAAGCGCGCTGGTGAGGTCCTCCGTTTGGGCGCCTGCGGCGGTAAAGGCGCGGTCGATGGCGGCGGATACGTCGTCCATGGCGGACGACCCGGCATCGAGGGCGTCGTCAAGTGCACTCGATGCGCCCGTGAGTGCGTCCGCAACGTCGCGCACGCCCGCTGCGGTGCCGTCGAGCGCCTGCGCGGCGGTAAGGGCGGGGTCTCCGGCGGCATCGAGTGCATCTCCGCCTGAGCCGAGCAGATGCGCGCAGGACGAGAGCAGCCCCGCGTAAGAGCGGGCGTCTCCCGCGGCGCTGCGCAGTGCTGTCCCGGCGCCTACCACGGCCTGGTCGAGGCGGCTTGCTACCGAGGCGACCTCGTCATCGTCGAGTGCGCTCGAAAGCTCGTCGAGCGCGCCCGCACCCACATCGGTCACGGCGGCGGCAAAGCTCTGGTCGATGTCGGCGCGCACGGCGTTTGCCGCCTTGTCCGTCACAATCTCGGCGATGGCGTTCGCCTTCTGGTTCTGCAGGAAGGTGACCTCGGCGGCGTCCGCGCCGGTGGAAAAGCCCGTGAGCAGCCGCTCGGAGAAATCCTCGGGGATGATAAGGGCAGCGTAGTAGGCGCCCGACCGCACGCCCTCGCGCGCGTCCTCCTCTGTGGTGGTGACGTAACCGATACTCTCTGAGGCACGCAGCCTGTCCACGATACGGTCCCCTAGGTCGAGCTTCACCGGTACGAGCTCGCCCTCATAGCCGCGGTCGTTGTTGGCGACGGCGACCTCGAGGTTCTTCGTGTTACCGTATGGGTCCCAGCTCCCCGCGATGTTGAACCAGGCGTAAAACGACGGCACCACGATCATGCCGATCACAACCACGAGCGTGATGGCGTTTTGCGACGCCTGGCGTGCGTCGTGGCGGATGATGTACCAGATGCTCTTCATCGGATATCGCCTCCCTTCCGGGCATGCGCGCCCATCGCATGCGTGTCCGCTGCGCGCGCACCCTCGCTTTTCGCGACTGCGACGACGGCGTCTGAACGGTCCTTTAGGTACTCGACCACAATGAGGTAGGTCGAGAGCACCACGAGAGAGACGATCCAGCACATGAGGAGCGCAAACTTAGCCGGCAGGATGAACAGCAGGCCGAGGAGCGCTAGGGGAACGGCAACGAGGGCGATAAGTCCGCGGTGCACGAGTGTGGGATAGCTTGTGCGGAACCGGATGGCGCGCGTGAGTACGGCGCTTCTGCGGTCGGGGGAGGAGAGAAGCGCGCGGGCAAGGACGATGGGGCGCGCTGTGGCGGTGCCCGCGGCCTCGCGCTCCGCCACCATGAGGTCGGTTGCGGCGAGGCGCCGGTCAAAGAGGGTGTTTATGGAGAGGAGATAACGACGGACACCGATGCCAATGATTGCGGCGGGGATGATAAAGACGAGCAACATGCCGAGGTTTTTGAGGTAGTAGCCGTCGTAGAAGCCGCCGACCGCCTCGCGCATGGCGTTGATGCCGTATGTGAAAGGCAGCCACGGCCCGAGCGCGCGGAAAAAGCCCGGCTGCATCTGGATGGGGTAGAGACCGGACGCTCCGGGGATCTGGAGCACCACGATGAGCACGGCGAGCGCCTTGCCGATGTGCTTGAATGCAACCGCGAGAGCGTAGACGAAGAGCACGTAAACGGCGGAGGCAACCATCCCCGCAAAGACAAATGCGGCGGGCGCTACACACTGGATGCCGAGCACGATGTCGCCGATGCAGCAGATAAGCGCCTGCACCTGACCGAGCGCGGCGAGCAGAAGCCACCTGCCAAGAAAGCTCTGCCAAGGGGCGATGGTCCCTATGCCCTCCGGGTCGACCTCGAGCTTGTAGATCGCTACGAGCACAAATCCTCCGACCCAAAGCGCGAGGTTGGTGTAGAAGGGGGCGACACCGGAACCGTAGTTGGCAACGGGGAAGACTGCCTCGTCTGTCATCTTGACGGGCGAGGAGGCATAGGCGCCCACCGTCGCAGGGTCGAGCTTGAGGATGTCCGCGACGGTGCCGGCGTCTCGGACCGACCCGAGCGCGGCGAGCTCTGCGGCGAGCCGGTCCATGCCGTCTGCGGCCCGCTCCACCGTCTCTGAGGTGGTGCCCACCGCACCGCTGGCCTCGTCGAGCATTCCGTCGAGCACCTCGAGCGTGCCGTCCGCCTGAGTAAGCAGGGAGGACACCGTGCCCGCCGCACCTGCGACGTCGCCGCCTGCGTCGGCAAAGGCGTCAAGCCCGGAGGCAAGCGCGGGCGCTGTGTCGGTAAGCAGGCTCGATTGCAGACCGGCGAGCTCGGAGGTCGCGGTGCCGATGGCATCCGAGACCGTGGCAGAAAGGTCGCGCACGCTGTCGGCGGACTCCTTGAGGTTATCAGAGATGCCCTGGAGCTGGTCGAGCTCGCCCTTGAGCGTATTGATGAGGTTCTCCAGCTGGGCAATGCTCGCATCGAGTTTTTCGCCGAGGCCTCCCTGTGCGCCCGCACCCGCCGCCTGCACGTCGTCGCGTGCGTTCTTGAGCGCTTGCAGTAGGTTCTCGAGGGTGGCAAGCGTGCCGCGAAGCTCCGCAAGGGCGCGGTCGACCTGCCCCTGCGCCGCACCTGCGTCTCCCGCAAGCTCGCCTATGTCATAGGCGGCGGTCGATGAGATGCGCGCGATGGCAGCCGAGCCGTTACCGAGTGCCGAGGCGAGTGAGCCCGCGGTGCTTTGCACGGCGGAGCGGGTTTCGCCAAGATCGTCGAGGGCGCCCGCGAGCGTGGTTTTGAGGCTGGATGCAGTGCCGGCGAGCTCGCCGGTGGTTTCGCGCGCCGCTGCAACCGCCGTGCGTGAGGCTCCGATGGTGTCAGAGGTCTTGTCGAGCGTGCCCGCAAGGTCGCGCAGCAGCGAGGCACTCTGCGTGAGACTCTGCTCGACCGTCCCTCTGGCACCGTCCGCCTCGTCGGCTGCCGTGTCAACGGTACCCTTGAGTTTCTCGGTCACTGCGCTGCCCGCCACGGAGACAAACTCGCTTGCGATCTCATTCTCAAGCGTGGTGGCGCCCGTGTCGGTTACCTTGGGCGCGACGGCGTTCGCCTTCTCGTTGACAAGGTAGTCGATGTGCGCGGGCTCCGGCGTGCCCTCAAGCACGCCCGCGAGACGCTGGGTGAAGTCGCGCGGGATGATAAAGGCGGCGTAGTACTTCCCAGCGGAAAGGTCGCGCTTGGCCGTCTCCTCATCGTCTACGAAGGTCCAACCGAGCTGGTGGTTCTCCTTCAGGCGGTCGCGCACCATCGTGCCGGCGTTCATCTCGCCCATCCCCGGGACGTCCGCCCCCTCGTCCATAATGACGACGGCTATGGGCACCGTCGCGGTGTTCTTATAAGGGTCCCAGTTGGCGAGGATGTTCGTCCACGCGTAGAGCGAGGGGATGATGCAGACCCCAAGGGTGATGACGATGGCGACGGGATTTTTGAGGATGCGTTTGAGGTCCCGGCGAAAGATACGGAAGACGGTTTGCACGGTGCTGCCCTTCTCATGAGGATTCGGCAGCGATAATACCCAAAGAGAGATTAAGCAACACTTGTGGAATAATTAACGGTGTCTATGCAATGGAGTGACCCCGTCTGTGGGTTTTGGGACAAAGGAGCGCGCTATGGGGATGAGTGCAGATGCAGGGGGTGCCGCAAGGCAGGACCGGCGCGTGGTGCGGAGTCGCCGCGCCATCGTTCAGGCGTTTGAGCAACTGCTTGCCGAGCGCCCGCTCGACAAAATCACGGTAAGCGCGATCGCGCAGCGCGCCGACGTCGACCGCAAGACGTTCTACCAGCATTTTGGGAGCATCTCCGGGTTGTTGGACACCATCGCCTGGGACTTTGCCGCGCGCGTGCTCGATGAGGTGGAACGCACCTGCGCCGCGAGCGATCGCGCCGGCGCCGCCCCCGAGATGCTGCACGCCTTCTTCCGCGCGCTTGCGGGCAACCTCAGCGCGAACATGGCGCGGGAGCGCGGGTTTTTCGAGCATGTCCCGACCGAAGTGCTCTACGAGCGCCTGCGCGCGCCCTTTGAGCGCCAGATTGTGGACCGCGGCCTCATTGCGGGCATCATCGCAGACGATATCCGCGAGCCCGCCCTCGTCTTCGTTCTGGGCGGTATGCTCGCGCTCATGCGCGACTGGCTAGAAGACGGTGATGCGCGCGCTATCGACGACGTTGTCTCGCTTGCCTGTGCCCTTACCGAGCGTGGGCGCGCCCGCCTCCCCCGGGGCGCTGGCGACGAGGCCCCCGGGGGGGCCGTGATGACCCGGCACGACGGCCGGGGATAAACC
>CAUGVQ010000073.1 GCA_959602875.1 uncultured Collinsella sp.
CGTCGAAGTTCCTCGTTGATGATGCGGTAGTCCTCCACCGGATCGCGTCCCTCAAAGCCGCCCGTGATGTCGACGACGTGCATGATGAGGGCGGTTCGCTCGATATGGCGCAGGAACTGGTGCCCCAGGCCCTTACCCTCGCTCGCCCCCTCGATAAGCCCCGGAACATCGGCGACCACATAGGAGTACTCGCCGGCGCGGACCACGCCGAGGTTGGGGATGAGGGTGGTGAAGGGATAATCTGCAATCTTGGGACGCGCCGCGCTCATACGGGCGATAAGCGAGCTCTTGCCAACACTCGGGAATCCAACGAGGGCCGCATCGGCCATGAGCTTCATCTCAAGCTCGATCCAATGCTCCTGAGCGGGCTCACCGAGCTGAGCGAAAGCGGGCGCACGGCGAACCGAGGTCACAAAATGGGTGTTTCCCAGACCACCGGCGCCACCCGGTGCGACGATGACCCGCTCCTTGTCGCGCGTGAGGTCCGCGATCTCAAAGAGCGGCTCCTGGGTCTCGGGGTCGAGCTCGCGCACAACGGTGCCCACGGGAACCTTGAGGATAAGATCCTCGCCGTCACGACCGTCCTTGCGCGCTCCCCTACCGTGGGTTCCGCGCTCGGCGCGGAAATGGTGCTTGTAGCGGTAATCGATAAGCGACGAGAGCTGAGCGGAGGCCTCGATGATGACATCGCCGCCGCGCCCGCCGTCGCCGCCGTCGGGGCCGCCCTTGGGAACGTGCGCCTCTCGACGGAAGGACATGCAGCCTGCGCCGCCATCGCCACCTTTTACATTGATGCGGGACAGATCGGTAAACTGGGACACGAGTGACTCGCTTTCATACGACAGGAGACCCCCGACATGCGCGAGGGTCTCCCGACAATCATGCTTCTATGAAGGGTGAGCTGCTACGCCTCGACAGCCTCGGCAGCGGGGATGACGCTCACGCGGTGCTTGACGCCCTTGTGGTACTGAACGGTACCGTCAACGAGAGCGAACAGCGTATCGTCCTTACCACGGCCGACGTTGGCGCCGGGGTGGATGTGCGTGCCGCGCTGGCGAACGAGGATGTTGCCCGCCTTCACAACCTGACCGCCGAAACGCTTGCAACCAAGTCGCTGGGCGTGGGAGTCACGGCCGTTGCGGGAGGAACCGAGTCCTTTTTTGTGTGCCATGTCTTTACCTGCTCTTTCAAACTACGTGCGGAGTGCCTGTGCTACTCGGCAGCCGGAGCCTCAGCCTCAGCGGTGGCCGTCTTCTTGGCGGCACGCGAGGTGGCCTGGACCTTGGTGACCTTCAGCTTGGTGAGCTGCTGACGGTGACCCTTGAGGCGACGATAGCGCTTGCGCTTCTTGAACTTGAAGACGATCTGCTTCTCGCCTTTGAACTGATCGACGATCTCAGCTGTGACCTTAGCCTTAGCGAGCTTGGTGGCGTCGGTAACGATCTTCTTGCCGTCATTCAGGAAGATGACGGGGAGCTCGACCTTGTCGCCGACGTTGCCCTCGAGCTTCTCGACGGTGATGACGTCGTCGGTGGCGACTTTGTACTGCTTGCCGCCGGTGGAAACGATTGCGTACATTCTCTAGACCCTTCATGCATCTGTTAGTGCAACAGCCGAGAACTATAGCAGCCTCTGAGGTGCACGTCAATGAAAATTCCCAGCTCGTACACAAGTTTTTGACACCTTATCGGTGCGGGACGCCTACAGGGGGTCGATGCGACCGCCCTCATCGTCTTCTCCATACTGATCTGCGCGCTCAACCTCGATGCGTGTGAAACTGACGAGCTCAGGTGTTCCAGTTGAGGTGATAGGCTCGGTCTCAAGCGTATCGGTGAGCACGCGGTCGATTGCGGCGAGGAGGATCTCGGGGCGAAGAGACCCCTCGTTGCTGGAGCGGGTTTTGAGCGTGATGCTCACGCCCCCGTCGGCCGGCTCAACCGACCACGTTGCGAGCGTGGCAGAAAGATCGAGCACTTTCTCCTTCTTGCCGCGCAGGTAGTTCACCTTGCCCATTGCCGCCGCGGCGCCGAGTGCGCGGTCAACCTCCTCCGCCGTACGCGATGTGGCAAGGTAGATGCGGTAGTCCTGTCGCGTGATCAAAAGGCCGAGCGTAGGAGCGCGCATATCGATGTAGCCTGCTTGCGTGGGCGCGAGGTCCTTAGGCGTTGCGGCGGTAAGCCTCTCAAGCGCCTCTGCGGCAGGGACGTAACTTTTAAGGACAAGGTCGTACCATTCGCAGAGAGACGAGGTCGCTACCGGCAGAGCCGATGAGAACGCGATGCGCATATGCGGTGAGAAGCCCTGCGTGACGGCATAGGGCAGCCCTGCGCGACGCACGGACCGCTCGACGGTGCGGGCGACTTCCAGATGTCCGAGGTGCCTGAGCCTCCCCTGCTTGACATAGCGGACGCGCAGGCAGAATAGCGTGGGTTCCGCTACGGTCATGATCTCTCCCCCATTAGAACGTTTTCCGCACCGAGCGTGGGGCACACACCGCAGCCGGTGCAGCTTTCCCTCGTGCAATCGGCCGTGGTCTTGCCTGCAAGCGCGCGCCGCCATTCCCGCTCGAGAAAACCGCGCGAGACGCCAGGGCTCGTATGCTCCCAGGGAAGGCGCGCATCAAGAGAAAACTCCTCATGCGCCACCTCACGGAGATCTATTCCGCATGCAGCGGCCGCGTCGAGCCAGCGATTAAGGTCAAAGTGCTCGGACCATGCATCGAAGCGCTGGCCACGCTCCCAGGCACCCAGAATGACCGGTGCAAGGGCGCGCCCGCCGCGCGACAGGACGGCCTCGATAAGGGACGTCTCGGCGTCATGGTAGTGCACGCGCACGGCTTTATTGCGCACACTTTTGAGCAGGAGCTGCTGGCGCCGCTTAACCTCGTCGTCATCGAGCTGGGCGCACCACTGGAAGGGCGTCCATGCTTTTGGAATGAATACGGCAACTGAGATAGAGACGGAGAGGCCTCCGCGCTGGCCTTTGGGAACGACCTCGCGGGCGATGTCGAGGACGTGGTCGGCAAGCTCGGCAATAGCGATGATGTCCTCGTCGGTCTCACCGGGAAGGCCCATCATGAAGTAGAGCTTGCAGCGGCGCCAGCCCGCCTCAAAGGCTGCGCGGACGGCGCGCTCAAGATCCTCTTCCGTTACGTTCTTGTTGATGATGTCGCGCAGGCGCTGGCTTCCCGCCTCCGGTGCAAAGGTGAGGCCGCCCTTCTTCTCGCCCGCAACGGCAAGCGCCATCTCCACGCCAAAGGAGTCAAGGCGCTGGGAGGGAACCGACACAGAGACGCCGGTCCCTTCCAGCCGGTGGTTCAGCCTTGTGAGGATCTCTTTCACGCAGGAATGGTCGGTTGTGGAAAGCGAGGTGAGCGAGACCTCGTCGTACCCGGTCTTCTCGAGACCGCGCATGACGGAGGAGACCACCTGGTCGGCGGTGCGCTCGCGTACGGGGCGATAGGTGATACCGGCCTGGCAGAAGCGGCAGCCGCGTGCGCAGCCGCGCAGCACCTCGACCGACAGGCGATCATGGACAAGCTCAGTATAGGGAACGATGGACTGTGCAAGGGGATCGGTTGCGCCAAAGTCGCGCACCACGCGCTTATAGACGACAGGAGGCACCTGTACGCCATCTGCGGGAACGGTATATCCCCAACGCGTGCTCGGTTCATCATGGCGAACCTCGTAGAGCGGGGGAATGTAGACGCCACCTACCTTGGCAAGTTCGTACAAGATCTCGGCCCGTGAGCACCCCTCATCGCGCAGGCGGCGATGGGTCTCGCAGAACTCGACAATCTGCTCCTCCCCCTCGCCGATGAGAATGGCATCGAAGAAGTCGCAGTAGGGCTCGGGGTTGTAGATGGAGGGTCCGCCGGCAATGACGAGCGGGTCATCCTCCCCGCGATCGGTAGCGAATTTGGGGATACCGGCGAGGTCGAGGCCCTCGAGAACGTTGGTGACTGCCATCTCGTGCGGGATGTGGAACCCAACAACGTCAAAGGATGCAACCGGGGCCGCGCCCTCGAGCGAAAGAAGCGGAATGCCCGCAGCGCGCATCGCATCTGCCATATCGACCCAGGGAATGTACCCGCGCTCGCACGAGATGCCCGCCGCATGGTTGAGCGCCGCATAGAGGATGGCGATGCCCTGGTTGGGCAGGCCGACGTCATACACATCAGGGTAGATGAGGCAGGCGCGGTATGGTGCATCCTGCTCGGAGAGCGTGCCCCACTCGTGGTTAATATAGCGGCTCGGTTTCTCTACATGGGAAAGAAGCGGCTCAATGTCAGCGAATCTGTTCTCGTACGGTGTGCGCACGTCCTAGTTCACCTCCGCAGAGCCCTGGGCCTGAGAGGCGGTGGCCCTAACGTGATTCACGAGGTCGTTGCCACGCGATACGGCGTCGCGTGCGACACCGGCGGCCGTCCGCACGCGTTCGTTCAGCCGGTCGTACTCAAGGCCGTGCGCATAAAGGGCGGCAAGGGCCATGCCCATTCCGTAGGTGCCGAATCCGCCGATGAGGCCTTTGACCGCAAAGGACAGGCGCGGTACCTGGGCGCAGGCCGCGCGCGACAGGGTGCGGAGCACAAGGCCCGAGAGCACCACGCCGGCAATCTCATAACCGCGCTCGGGACGCAGGCGGTAGCCGTAGGTTGAAGCGAGCTTAAGCGCCATACCCACCTCAGCGAAGGTCATGACCGGGAAATTGGAACCGGGCATAAACACGAGAACGCCGGTGGCGAGGTTCGCAAGCGCGGTGGTGGTAACGATGCGGTTCGCGGCCGCCTCGCGCATGAACGGGAAGTTGGCGGCAAAAGCGGCGTCCTTCTCGGTACGGTCGAGGATCCAGCGAGACAGCGCATCCTTAAGATGGGCGGGGTCAGAAGCGGCGATGAGGCCAAGAAGCGGTGTATCGGCCTCAATAAACGGTACCTCGACGCTTGAGTCGGCGATTACGCAGACGGGCGCGCCGCCGATCACGAGCTTCTGCACGGCATCCTCGAGGTAGGGAGAACCGGAGGTGAGGACGAGCACCACGTCCGTGTCCGCCTTGGGCACGACGGGCTCGGCTACAAGACGCTCCACGCGTACAAGTGCTGAGGTGGTCTGCGGTACAAAGGCGTCGCGAACCGCCTCGACAGTTGCGCGCGGAGCAGTGGCGTCAACGTAGACGGCCACGCGCACCGGAGTATCCGATTCGAGCGTTGCGTCCATGCCGAGCTTGAAGGCGTTCATGACGCCGCTTAGGGGAAGCTGCTCCCAGGGGATCTTCATGATGAGCCCTTCGTCAGAGGTCTTTGTCACGCTGCCTTGGCGCGACATCTCCAAATAGATTGTACGATGCCCACGGCCGTGCACTGCGCGATCATGGAAGATGAACCAAAGCTTATGAAAGGCAGTGGGATGCCCGTGATGGGCATGAGGCCGATGCACATGCCGATGTTCTCAAATATCTGGAACATCCACATGCCCACGATGCCCACGCATACAAGGCGCAAAAACAGGTTATCGCTCTTCACTGCTACATGAATAGTCGAGAGCATGAGCGTGGCGAATAGGATGAGTACGAGCATGGCGCCGGCGAAGCCGAACGTCTCGGATAGGAGAGCGAACACAAAGTCTGTATGCGCCTCGGGCAAGAAGCCTGACCCGGATTGCGTGGCGTTGCCGATGCCCTTGCCAAAGAATCCGCCGGAGCCCACGGCAATCAGCGACTGAAGGAGGTTGTAGCCGTCACTCGACGTATCGGCAGAGGGGTCGATAAAGACGAGCAGGCGGTTCATCTGATACTGCTTGATGAGCGAGGCGCTGTCGCCAAAGAGACCGTCGATGACCGAGTCGGTTGCCAAGATGAGGGACACAAGACCGATGATGAGGGCGATGGTTGAAAGCACCCACTCCTTGCGCGCGCCGCTCATCATGATGATCACCGCTCCTGCGAAAAACACCACGAGCGAGCTGCCAAGATCGCCTTGGATGATGATGCATACGAACGGGATGGCGAGCATGCCGCAGAGCTTAATGTAGTCGCGGACAGTATCGATGCGTCCGTTGTACTGCGCTCCGAGCGAAGCCATAAAGAAGACCGTGAGGAGCTTTGCGATCTCTACCGGCTGGAAGGTAAGCCCGATGAGCGGAAAGCGAATCCAGCCCGTCATGCCCTGCGCGTTATGGGAAAGGCCCGGCACGAACGGTAGGAAGATGCAGACGATATCGGCCACAAGGAGTGCAGTCGAGATGTTGGCGAGGTTACGGAGATCCGAGCGCCAAACGGCGGTCGCGCAGATGATGCCAAGCGCGATGCCGAGCAAGTGGCGCGAGAAGGAGGCGTCGGCGATGGTAAGCGATGCGGACCAGATCACAAGGGAGCCAAACGCCATGAGGCCGACCCATGCGGCCAGCACGCCAACTTGCAACGTGGAGCGCCAGCTACCCTTAGCCTGCGAACGCGAGCGGTTTACACGGCGGAGGCTGCTCTGAGAGCGCGACTGTGCTTGAAGCGGCATATTGTCAACCTCCCTTAACGGACCGCGCTGTTGCCGGAGTCGGATGAGGTATCGGGTGCATCGTAGATAACGCCGAGCACGTCGCGGATGGCGCGCGACGCTGTGGCGGAACCGCCGCCACCCTGCTCGAGAACGGCGGCGACCACGTACTTGGGGTCGTCGGCCGGCGCATAGGCGCAGAACCACGCGTAGTCGTCCTCGTTGTTCTTCTGACCCGTTCCCGACTTACCGGCGACCTCAACCGGCAGGTTGTTGAAGTGTGAGGCGAGGGATCGGTCCGTGGAGTAGATAACGTCATGGATACCGCGCTTTACAAGCGCGAGGTCATCCTCGGAGTTGATCTTTGCCTCGAGGCGAACCTTCTTGCCGGATTCGTTGTAGAGGTAGGCGTCTCCCTCCCCTTCTCGGGAGACCGCGGAATGGAAGACATGCGGTGTGTACTCTACGCCGTTCATGGCAATACCCGCGTAGACGCAGGCCATCTGAAGCGGAGTGACCAAGATGTCGCCCTGACCGATAACGATGTTGGTCATGTCGCCCGGGTTCCAGGCACGTTGGTCGGCGGGCCAGTCGGAGAAGTACTCCTCTTTCCACTTGGCATCGGGGACGCGCCCCTCAGCCTCACTGGGGAGGTCGACTCCCGTTCTCGAGCCCAGTCCCCACCGGCGGAACATCTCCTGGAGGCCCTCGGGCGCCTTGTCGTAGTAGAAGAAGTCACGACCGATATCGTAGAACACCGGGTCGCAGGAGTTGGCAATACCAGACTGCAGGTTCATGGTGCCGTGGCCGGATTCGAGCCAACACTTCTTACCATCCGCCTCACCGTTGCCCGTCCAGAAACCGGTGCACTCCGTTGTGCGGGTCGATGAGTAGATACCGTATTCGAGACCGGCGAGTGCCGAGAGGACCTTGATGGTGGAGGCGGACATGTACTGACCGTTGATGGCACGGTCGAGCATGGGGGTTCCGCTCTCCTCACTGTTGAGTTCATTCCACACCTCGGTGGAAACGCCGCCCACAAAGACGCTCGGGTCAAAGGTGGGAAGGCTCGCGAGGCCGAGAATCTCACCGTTGGTGCAATCGAGGCACACGCAGGCGCCGGCGCCTGCGTTTTCGTAGCCGGATTGCTTGGCGATATCGATTGCATGCTTAAGACCGTCCTCGCATGCCTGTTGGATCTTGACGTCGATGGTGAGCTTGATGTCCGAACCGGCACGCGCCTCAACCGAGGAACTCTGACCGGTTACGTTGCCCGAGGCGTCGACGGTTACGATCTGCTCACCCTTGATTCCCTGCAGCAGCGACTCGTACTCGTACTCCACGCCGGCCTGACCAACAACATCACCAGAGCTGTAGGTAATCTGGCTGGCGTCGCCGGAGCCCACCTCCTTCTGGGCGTCAAGCTGTTCTTGGGTGACGGTGCCGGTATAGCCCAGAACGTGCGCAGCGAGCGACCCGTACGGGTATTGACGCTCGGTCCGCTCATCAACCACAACGCCGGAAAAATCGGCGGCATGTTCTTGAATGTAGGCAACGGTGGAGCGGCGTACGTCGGTGGCGATGGTGTGACGTGCCTGTGCGCCCTCGGTGTTGTCCTGAATGTTGCGCAGCGCGGCGACATACGGAATGCCGAGCACATTGGAGAGGTGACGCACGAGAACCGTATCATCGGCAAGGTCTCGGTAAGCGGTCACCGCAAGCGAGGGACGGTTGGTGACGAGCGCGTTGC
Source organism: uncultured Collinsella sp. (assembly GCA_959602875.1). Classification (GTDB taxonomy): domain Bacteria; phylum Actinomycetota; class Coriobacteriia; order Coriobacteriales; family Coriobacteriaceae; genus Coprousia. The sequence goes on from CAUGVQ010000073.1 coordinate 8,238, forward strand.
CGTTACGGTCGAGGATACGACCGCGCGGAGCCGAGGTGCGAACGGTGCGCGTCTGGTTTTGCTGTGAGAGCGTGTCGTAATAGTCGGAGCTGACCATCTGCATGCTCCAGAGCTTTGCCGTGAGAGCGGCAAACATCGCACCTACGCCTGCCATGAGGAAGCGGAAGCGCCCCTTAAAGGTAACGCCGAGGGTGTTGCCCTCCCCTTCCGACGCGCGCGGGCGCGTACCGTTGGCCGTGTCGTAGGTGTACTTCCCCGAATAGCCCCTCAAAAAGATGAGCGATGCGATGATGACCAGGAGCAGCACCAGGCCAGCTACGAGAACGATGATCTGAGCATCCATGTGCTACTCCTAACGGATGCCCTTAAAGCGCGTTCCCTTGCCGCGTGCACTGAAGCTGCGGCTTGAACCAGAGACTTGGGAAATCCCCATCATAAAGAGTGCTCCAACGAGCGACGAGAGTATGCCGCTCGCAAGACCATGTCCAAGCAGCGCGGTGAGGATACTCCCCTCGACGCCCATGATGACAAGAGCCAGGCCGTAAACGAGATTCTCTGCAATGAGCGTGATGGCAAGGAACTGGAAGGAGCGGGAGGAAAGCGCACCGCCTACGCCCGCACTGGCTGTGGCAAGTGAGAACGAGCCGATGGTAAGGATGAGCGCCATAAGACCGACGGGAACAGGCGCCGAGAGGTCGTAGCTGAGACCCGCAATAAAGCCGACGATGGCAGCAAGACCCGCATCGCCCTGAAGAGCGATGGCACAGGCGAACGCAGCCATGAAGTTGATCCGGCCACCGAAGACAGAGATTTGCGGACCCAAGGCCACCTGGAGAATGAAGGCAATGACGCCGGCAATGATGATGGCGCGGTTGCCGCGTCCTGCATCACGGTAATCTAAAGGCATCGTCACTCACTCCCCTCGTTCGCGTCAGTCGATTCAGTCGAGTCTTCGCCAGATGCGTCACCCTGGCTTCGTTCCCCGCCAGCAGGCGCATTGTTTGCCGAAGCCACGTCTTCGTCGGAAGCGGTTTGCTCCTCGGTAAGAGAGGTGATTACTAAAACCTCCTCGTTGCTCTCGGTTCTTGAGGCGGAACTCACGATGATCGTGTAGTAGACATCGTTGGAGTTCTTGGTAACCGAGGCAACCGTGCCTATGGGAAGGCCCTTGGGATACACGCCGCCAATGCCCGAGGTGATGATAATGTCTCCCTCTTTGACGTCCGCATCAACGGAGACGTAATCCATGCGCAGCGTGCCGTCGGGCTGGCCTTGCACCATACCCTGCGCGCGCGTGTCCTGAATCATTGCCGAGACGCCAGATCCTTCATCTGTCAGAAGACGAACCGTGGAGGCATTAGGTGCGACCTCGATGACCTGGCCGATAACGCCCGTGGAGTTGGTGACGGGCATGTTCACGGAGATGCCGTCAAGGGACCCCTTGTCGATGGTGACGGTGTCAGACCAGGCATCTGAGGACTGGCCGATGATGCGAGCAGCTGTCGACTGGAGATTGTAGGTAGATTGCAAATCGAGCAGCTTCTCGAGCCGCTCGGATGTTGCCTGGTACTCGGCAAGCTCGGCTACGCGTGCGGTAAGCTCGGCATTCTCAGCCTCAAGCTCATCAAGGGTGGCTCGCGAGGCGGTGAGGTTCCCAAAGATATTCCCGACAGCGTTGAAGGGCGCCGAAACGAGATTTCCGGCCATGCGCGCGGGCGTGGTGATTGTCGTGACGCCAGCACGCAGCGTATGGATAGGACCGGAATCCCCTTCACGCAGGTAGAACGTGAGGACGAGAATCGATACCACACATAAGACAATCAACGGGCGCAAACCCGTTGATTGCCGTCTTTGATTCAGGTTGGTCGAGTAGCTCTGATACTTAGGCAAGAGCTATAGCCCTCCTTTAAGCATTGCTCTGGACGAAGCCGCCGTCGAAGGCGTTGGCTTCCAGCACGCGCGCGCAGCCGTTAACGACGTTGTCGAGCGCGGTGGGGCTCACATTTACGGCCACGCCCGTCTCATCGCGCAGGCGTACGTCGAGACCGCGCAGAAGCGCACCGCCGCCGGTGAGCAGGATGCCGTAATACATGAGGTCGGAAGCAAGGTCAGGCGGAGTTGCATCAAGTG
>CAUGVQ010000074.1 GCA_959602875.1 uncultured Collinsella sp.
GGTCATGGCAATGATGATGCTCATCGCCCTCACCGTGCAGATAGGCCATGTCGTGGTCATGGTTCTCGTGCGCCGCATCGAGCACAACGTCAAAGTCGCAGCAATCGATCCCGGCCTTCTTTACGCGTCCGATGCGCACCTCGTACCCCGAAACAGGCAGGCTCGCCAGCGCGTCGCGTAGACGCGCCTCGTTAGCACCCAAGTCAAGCAGGGCGGCAACGGTCATGTCGCCACTGATACCGTTTGTGCAATCAAGATAGAGCGTGTTTCCCATAATCTCTCCGTTTCAGCACGCGGACGGAGCAGCCGCCGCGGCTGCGTTACGCGCAATCAATACATGCTCTAGCATCGTATCCTTTGGAGCAGACTCGAAGACAACAGCCGAGCCACCCACCGCCTTCAAGCGCTGCTGCACCTCTAGAGGACTCATATGACGGAAATAACGAAAATGCGGGCGGAATACTCCTGCATTCCGCCCGCAATCTTGGTTTCAGCCCAAACGATATCTGTCCCGCAGCACGCGGGACTGACACCGCAAGGCAAAGTCAGCCGGACTTAGGCGCCGAGCTCCTTGTTGATCTGAGCGATGATAGCCTGGGCATCGGCGGCGGCAAAGGCCTCGGGGTCGATGACGGCGATCTTCTTCTCGGGATAGGTGACCTTCACCAGGTCGAGCTTGAACTCAACCTGCGGGGTGAGAAGCAGAAGGTCGGCGGAGGCGACCTCGTCGTCACCAGTGACAGGGCCGGCGGTCACGTGCATCTCGAGGCCGAGGTTGTCAGCGGTCTCCTGAACCTTCTTAGCGAGCACCTGAGTGGAGGTACCGGCAGCGCACAGCAGCTTAACGTTCTTCATGAAAGAGTTCCTTTCTCTATTTCCCCAGCGCCTCAAACATAAGGCGCTTATAGGCCTCTACGCCGGGCTGATCGAACGGATTCACGCCCAGCAGACTACCAGAAGCATAGCATGCAAAGGCGAACCAGTAGAACAGCATACCGAAGTGTTCCTCATCAATGCGGTCGATCTCGAGCGTGAAGACGGGCAGAACCTCGGCGTGCGCCGCGCGCGTGGCGGTGAAGCTCGCCTTGTTGATGTCCCAGAAATCCTTGCCGTCGAGGTACCCAAAAGCATCGGCCACGTCCGTACCGCCCAAGACCAGGCTGTCGCCCTCACCGGCCGCCGTGAGGTCGATAAAGGTCTCAAAGAGCTGGTGCGTGCCGTCCTGCGCGTACTGGCCGAGCGAGTGCATCTCCTCGGAGCATTCGAGCGACGAGGGGAAGATGCCCTTGCCGTCCTTACCCTCGCTCTCGGCAAAGAGCTGCTCCCACCACTTGGAAAACCAGCGGAAGCGCGGCTCAAAGAAACCGAGCAGCTCGACGCGGTAGCCGCGATCCCACAGGATGTTGCGCGCGCAGGCATAGCGCCACGCGGAGTTGGAGGCGCCGTCGGAGCAGCGGCACAGCTCCTGCATCTTCTTGGCACCGGCGGCAAGCGCGCGGATGTCCGCCCCGGCAACGGCAAGCGGCAGCAGATGAACCTCGGTGAGCGCGGTGTAGCGGCCGCCCACGTTGGTGGCAAACGGCACGAAGGTGTAGCCCTCCGCATGGCAGAGGTCCTCGAGCGGCGAGCCAATGGTGCCGCAGCAGACGATGCGGCGGGCGGCTTCCTCGCGCCCATAGCGCTTAACGAGGTACTGACGGAGCAGGCGGAACGAGGAACCGGGCTCGAGCGTCTCGAAGTTCTTGGCGATGCAGTCGATGACCACCTCATGCCCCTCGAGCTGATCGATGACCCGGTTGAGCTCATAGGCGGAGAGCGTGTTGCCCGCGTAGACGATGCGCGCACCGCTCGGGTGCGTGGCCTCCACCACAGCGCGAGCGGAGTTGTTGGAGCCGCCGACGCCGATGATCACGAAGGTATCGGCGATCTCGCGGATGTGCGCGGCGAGCTTCTCCGTACGGTCGAGAACCTCAGGCCCCGCCCACTCGTCCGCGTCAAGCCAGCCCTGGGAGTCAGCGTAGCGCCCCTCCCCCGCCTGGCAACGCGCGAGCACATCCGCGTGCGCCGCGGCGTAGGCATCCAGCTCATTGGACGAGATAAACTTCTCAGCGAACTTGATGTTCAAATCGAGCATGTATAGCTCCCATTCGTATCGAAGGAGTTCGGACGTGTCCGCCGTGCTCAAACAGCTTCTCGCTGCGCGCGAAGAACTGCGCGCGGCGAACACGTCCGAACTCTCAGCAACGTTTAGGTCTTTTTCCAGGAAGGCGTAAACGTGCGGACGAACAACTGCGTTGGCAAAGTCGGTCTCTGCCCGAACAACCGGGCAGGCTGTCTGGCCGGGCATATGCTCCGCGCGCAGTTCTTCGCGAAGCGAAGCTGTCTGAGCACGGGGCATATGCCCGGCTCAGACAGCTCCAAGGCGTTGACTAGCAGCCGCAGGGATGCGCCGGAGCGTCATCCATGAAGTGGCTGTTCTGCGAGGGGTCCTTCATGCACAGGTGCGGCACGGCGCGGTTGTACGCGTGCGGCAGCGCCAGGATGTTGGGGTTGCCGTCGGTGTACTTGCGCGTGGCGTCGGCGATGGCCTCCTCAAAGGTCGGGCGGGTCTTGAGGCCCATGGTGCGGGCGATGCCCGGCTTCTGCGCGCCCACGATGTAGGTGGCGGCGAGGTACTTTTCGGCGAGGTTACCGCAGGTCATCATGCTGAAGCCGTGGAACGGATGGAACGCGTTCGCAAAGCGGTACTTGCGGATGTACTCCTGGTTGGTAGCGAAGTACTCGCCGTACTTGATCATCTCGTCGAGCGTGTTCATCTTGTCGGACTGCCACAGCTCCCACTGCTCGCGCAGGTACGGCCAGCGCTCGTCATGGAACCAGCCGTTGCAGTAGCTCGCGATCACAAAGACGCAGTGGTCAGAGAGGATGCGCTTGTGGCGGATGACCTGGGCAGAGACGGCCTGCATCATCTGGATGGGGTTGGTGCCCATGCCGTCGCCGTAGTGGAAGTTCGTGGGCATACCCATGACCACGATGTCGTACTTCTTCTCGGCCCAGTGCACGTAGGTGCGCTTGTCGGCGAGCTCCCAGGCGATGGGCTGCATCTCTGCGGCGTAACCCGAGAAGATGGCGATCTGGCGGCTCCAGGTGTCGAGCACCGCGTCCACGCAGAAGAACTTCTTGCCCATCTTCTCTTCCATAAACATGCCCTGCTGGTCGAACTTGTCGCGCATGAGGGAGGAGGTGGAAACGGGCACAAAGTCGGGACGGCTCATGACGCGCGGCACGTGGTGGGCGGAGATGCTCTTCCAGTGGGTGATGCCGGTAGCGCAGTGCTTGTAGCCGCCCGAATAGCCGCCGTAGGGGTTGCCCTGCGTGTGGCCGATGAGGATGGCGATGTCGGCGTCGTAGACGTACTTGTTCATGATCACGTGGTCGCCCTGCGGCGTGAAGCCGAGGTCGACGAGGTGGTCGTAGTCCTCGGAGTCGTGGCTTGTGATCTGGCCCGTGCCCTCGAACTCGTTGTAGAGGTCGAGGCCCAAGATCTGCTTGGCCTCGGCGGTCGAGGTGCGCGGATGCAGGCCGTTGGAGAAGAGCAAAAGCACGTCATCGTGCTTGACGCCCTGGGCGAAGAGCTCGTCCAGGCAAGCGCGGATGGCGACCTTGCGGTGCGCGGTGGGCTGGGTGCCGCCCTTCACGATGTCGGGGATGACGATGACGACCTTCTTGCCAGGACCCGCATAGGACGCAAGCGGATCCATGCCGATGGGGTTGCGGATGCTCTCGAGGGTGGCGGCGTACAGGCTGTCCCAGTCCTGCGGCAGGCACTCGGGGTCCTTCACGGTCTCGCCGGTGACAAAGACATCGGTGGTATCGGGGAGCTCGGCTCCCATCATGCCGGTGCCCCACTCGAAATCAAGATGCATAGCGGTTCCTTTCTGTCGTAAAACCCGCTGGTTGCCAATGGTCGGTATGCGTGTCTACGCGTTCATGTACAGGTCAACGATCTCTGCGTACTCCTCCGGGTAGAAGCCGATCTCGCCGGTGAAGCGCGTGAGGGCGATGAGTCCGCCGTCGATCTCGGGGATGCCTGCGAGCATCTCGGCGTTGTCGGCCTTGAGGCCGCCGCCGTATACCACATCGACTCCCGGCACCGTCTCCTTGATGAGGCGGGCGACCTTCTGGATGTACGGGGCGTCCGCGGGGGTCTTACCCGGGCCGATGCTCCACACGGGCTCGTAGGCAACGCGCACGCCGGAAAGGTCCGCCTCGGCGAGACCCTCACGCACCTGCGTGGCGAGCACCTCGTCCCAACGGTCAACCTCTTCCTCGCGCTCGCCCATGCAGAAGAGCACCTTGAGCCCCGCAGCCTGGGCCGCGGCGACCTCGCGGGCGAGGATGCGGTTGACCGCGGCCTCGACAGCCTCCGGCGCGGCGCCGGCCTCACCCATGATGGCGCGCAGGTTCATGCGTTCCTCGCAGTGGCCGATGAGCGCCCACGTGCAGCCGAGCTGAGCCACGGCGTTGCCGGTGCGCAGCGTCGTGAACGCGCCAAAGTTGCCGCCCGGGGCGGTATCGGCGGTGTGCACGCCCTGGCAGCCCACGCCCAGAGGCGAGCCCTCGGCACCCGCAACGGCGCTCGCAAGATGCGCCTCGGGCAAAAACGCGGCAAACTCCGCGTCCGCGTAACGGCTCGCAACCTCTTTGATGGACGAGGTCACAGCCTCGCCCCAGCGCTCGGGCTCGGCCAGACGGTTCACGCCGCCCAGCTCGGGCTTGATGTCAAAGCGCTTGAGGTTCAGAAAGATATGTTTCATACGCCGGTCTCCTTCGGTTCCGCTTTTACAGGAAGCTCACGAAGCGCGGCAGCTCGCCCACAAGGGGCGCCGCCCAGGTCTTGAACTCGGGCGTGACGCCGTTGCCCGCCTCGTTGATGAATTTGTCGGGCAGCAGGCGCTCGATCATGCGGACGCGCTCGACGTCGATGAGGTTTGTCTCGATGCCGTACACATCGCCCGGGATGCGCTGGATGCCGACCATCTTGCCGGTCTCGCCCGCAAGCGCGGCGCGCACCGCGGCGCGTCCGACCTCTTCGGCCTCGCGTACGTCCGAGACGCTGCGCAGCGCCGTGGAGGCGCGGCCGAGCAGACCGGGCTTCTCGGAGCGGGCCTTGTAGCCGAGGTGCTTGATGATGAGGTTCGACAGGTGCGAGGAGACGTCGCCGTAGTAGGTGGCGCGCTCAACCTCCATGACCGGCTCGACGATGGGGGTACCGTCCGCATAGTGCAGGCCCTCGCTCGCCACGACCACGCCGCCGCCCTTGGTGTCGATGATGCGCTGGCAGTCGGCGAGGAAGGCGTCCTGGTCAAAGGCGCGCTCGGGCATGTAGATGAGGTCGGGGCCACCCTGGCCGCAGCTCTCGGCGAGCGCGGTCGCCGCTGCAACCCAGCCGGCGGCACGACCCATGACCTCGACGACCACAATGTGGATGGGCATGCTGTGCACGTCGCAGCACACCTCGCCCACGCTCTGGGCAGCGTAACGCGCGGCGCTGCCGTAGCCCGGCGCGTGGTCGATCTCGGCGATGTCGTTGTCCATGGTCTTGGGCACGCCAATAACCTGGATGTCCACGCCCGCCTCGTTCACGGCCTCCTGCAGAAGGGCGCAGGTGTTCATCGTGCCGTTGCCACCGGTGGGCATGACGATGTCGATCTTGTTCTTGACGAGCAGCTCGACCATAGCCGGGTAATGGCCGGCGAGCGCATCGCGACCCGTGCCGATGGCAGAACCCGGCGCGTCGCGCAGGCGCACGAGCTCGGAGTCGTCCATCGAGCTGAGGTCGATGAGGGTACCGCTCATAAGGCCGGAGGGGCCGCCGTGCGCGCCGTAGACGTGCGCGATCTCGGAGTGGGCCTTGCCCTCGGCGACGATGCCGTATAGCGATGCGTTGATGACAGCCGTCGGGCCGCCGCCGTGCATCACGAGGATGTTCTTACCTGCCATGGTTACTTCCCTGCCTTCGCATAGCGCTCGGCCATCTCGTCGAGCGTGGCGACCTCAACGAGCGGCGCCTTGCCGTAGCTGCCGAACTGGACGATGAGCGTGCCCACCGCCTCCTTGACGCCCGCCTCGATGGCGGCAACGAGCTTTGCCTGGGCGTCGTCTGCCACGGTGCCGTACATAACGAGGTCGTAGACCGGCGGTAGGAAGGCGCGCGGGTCGAACTGGTCGCGCTTCTCGTCGAGAAGCTGCCAGACACCGGAGAGCGAGCTCTCCTTGAGCTCGGGCTCGCGCTCGAAGAGCTCGCGCATGTTGCGCGTCACCGCGAGGCGGATGTCGGTATCGACGTTGATCTTGTTGATGCCCGCGGGGATAGCGTCGATGAGCTCGGCCACCGGGATACCGTGGGCCTCGCCGATCGTGCCGCCGAGCTCGTTGATCTCGCGCACGATGTACTGCGGGACGGTCGAGGAGCCGTGGCTCACGAGCGCGCAGTCGAGGTTCTCATGCGCCAGGCACTCGCGGATGGCGATGGGGATCTCGCGGCGGAGCTTGACGTTTTTGCCCTTGGAGGCACCGTGCATGGTGCCGTAGGAGATGGCGAGCGCGTCGCAGCCGGTGTCACGCACGAACTCGACCGCGGACAGCGGGTTGGTGTAGGTCGAGGAAGCGGCGAAGACGTGGTCCTCCACACCGGCAAGCACGCCGAGCTCGCCCTCGACAGAGACGCCGCGTTCGTGGGCGTACTTAACGACCTCGCGGGTGAGCTCTTTGTTCTCCTCAAAGGGCAGCGAAGAGCCGTCGATCATGACCGAGGTGTAGCCGCCGGCGATGGCCGCCTTGACGGACTCCATGTCACGGCCGTGGTCGAGGTGGAGTACCACCGGCACCGGGGAGTTCTCGCCGTACTTCTTGACGGCGTCGCCGATGTTCTTGGCGCCGCGGATCTTGTCCTCAACGGTGCCGTTGGCAAAGTCGGCGCGACCGCCCATGAAGGCGTTGGCAAGATCGGCACCCTGCAGGATGACCGGGCTGCGGAACATCTCGTGCACCTCGATGGCGGCCTTGGCCTGGCAGACCGCGTTCACGTTGAACGCACCCTGTGCATAGCCGTTAGCCTTGGCAGCATCGAGCACGGGCTTCAGGGGGACGAGTGGCATAGCGATCACAGCTCCTTTGCTAGTGCCGGATTCGGTCCGGCGCCGGTATTACCTTGGTTCTCGCCCATAGACGCCGCGCCTTCCGTCGCACACGTTGGTGAGGTGCAGAATGCGTGCGCTCGAGGGTTTGCCGTCTATAAGCGAAAGCATCTCGTCGGCGCAGGCGACGCCCGCGTCGAAGTTGGGTAGGCGCAGATAGAAATCGGGATAGAAGTTGCTCTCCGCGTTGTTGGCGAGCTCCGCGGTGATGATGCCGCGCTCGCGGCAGCGGTAGCGGATGGACTCGGTCCAGCCCGACCAGCTCGCTATGACGGCATCGCCGCGATCGAGGTCATCGACTGCGCGGCGCAGAATCTCAGAAAATGCAGCCGTCAGGCGATCGCCCTCGGGCGTGGTACCCACCGAATAGCGGAGGTCCCAGACGTCGAGATTCTCGAGCGTGACGGGAGTCGTTACGGTGATGAGCTCGGTCTCGGGGTGCGCCTCAAGTGCGTCCAAAAGGCCGCGCTCACGGTCGCGCTCCTGCGGCGTGTCGATATCCGGCTTGACGTAGAGCACGCGCGCAGGGCCCTCGGCGAGCACACGCTCGACCAGGGCGCGGGCACCGCCGCGGTAATCGAAATCGATAGTGCTGTATACATTGGAATTGCCCGTGCAGTCAAAGGCGACGAGCGGGATATGGTCGCGCTTGATGACATCGAGACTTGCCGCGCTCGGACCGACGTTGTCCTTGCCGAGGAAGATGACGCCGTCGACGCGGCCCTCGAGATACGCGACCAAGTAGTCACTCAAACCTGCCGTCTTTACTTTATTAGTGCAGAGGAGGAGGTTGTATCCCAAATCCTCCAGACGGCTCTGGATGCCGCGGATCGTCTGGGAGAAGCGGGGCACGGCGACGTTTTTCTTCGCAACGACGCCCACGCACAGCGACTGGCGGCGACGGAGCGTCCGTGCGGCGCTGTTGGGCACGTAGTTGAGCTCGCGTGCGGCGCGGAGCACCCGTTCGCGCGTCTCGGGCGCAATGGATTGACCGGGCGTGTCATTTATTACATAGGAGACCGTCGCGGCGGTGACATTGGCTGCCTGGGCGATGTCTTTCAGTGTCACGCGCTTTGCCATGTCGCCTCCCCGGCTTCAAATCCTCGGCAGGCCCGCCTCGGATGGGCAGAATGAGTCCGCTGCCGAACTTACACGTTTAAGTTACCACGAAGCTGCAAAGATATTCTCGACTTCTTGTAAACAAATGGAAATAGACCGTTGGGCGCTCCAAAACTACCGTTTGGAGAATAGGGACACGCCCAAAGATAAATCGTTTATTCATATGTCTACCTGCACTTTTAATGCTCTCGAAACACGGTAATCCGACAATTGAAGGCCAAGCTCCCCCCTATCAATTCCGCCAAAAGGCGGCTACTATGCTTGATGAGAATGTTCGTCCGGCTACTTATACGTTTAAGTAACCAAATCGAGCGACTCCGGCATCGATCCTCACGGAGAAAGGAGCTTGTCGCGATGCAGAATGAAAAGAAAGTGCCCATCTGGGCGAAGATACCCAACTGGGTGTGGGTGCTTATATCGGTGGCTTGCGCCGGTGCACTCTGGTTCTTCGCCAACAGCGCCTGGCCGGCGGTCTTCGCATCGCCGCTCGAGGTCTGGGACGCCGCAGTGACTCGAGCTGTTTCCGGCACGCTCTGGGAGCACACCTGGGCGTCGCTCTCCCGCGTCCTTACGGGCTTCGGGATCGCTTTTGTCACGTCCATCCCCGTGGCATTCCTCATGGCGTGGTACGACCCGTTCCGCCACATCGTCGAGCCGTGGATTCAGTTCATCCGTAACATTCCGCCGCTCGCCTACGTCTTCCTGATCATCGCCGCCCTCGGCATCGGCAACGTCTCCAAGATCACGGTTATCTTCATCGCCGCGTTCCTGGTTCAGGTCGTTACCATCTATCAGGGCGTCAAGGGTGTCGACACCACTCTCATCAAGGCGGCGCGCGTGCTCGGCGCCAAGGAGTCCGACATCTTCTTTAAGGTCATCATCCCCGCCTCCACCCCGTTCATCCTGGTCGCTGCGCGCCTGGGCCTCTCCACGTCGCTCACGACCCTCATGGCCTCCGAGATCGTCGGCGGTGACCGTGGCCTCGGCATGATGATCCAGCAGGCCAGTGGTTACTATCAGATGGACGTCGTGCTGCTGGGCATCATCATGCTCGGTATCATCGGCATCGCCTTCGAGAAGATTGTTCGCTTCCTTGAAAGGAGGTTCACCGGATGGCAGGAAACAGTGCAGCAGTAAAGGTCAAGATTGACCATGTGGTGAAGAAGTTCCAGACGCGCAAAGGTGAGATGACTGCACTCAACGGCGTCGACCTCGATATCCACGAGAACGAGTTCATCACGGTCGTCGGCCCGTCCGGCTGCGGCAAGTCGACGCTCCTGAACATCATCGGCGGCCTTGAGAAGCCCACCGATGGTCAGGTGCTTGTCGACGGCAAGCCCGTTGAGGGCCCGAGCCCCGAGCGCGGCATCGTCTTCCAGCAGTACGCGCTCTTCCCGTGGCTCACGGTCATCAAGAACGTTATGTTCGGTCTCAAGCTCCAGGGCAAGTCCAAGGAGGAGGCCGAGGAGATCGCTCACAAGTACCTCAAGATGGTCGAGCTCGAGGACTTCGCCAACCACTATCCCAAGGAGCTCTCCGGCGGTATGAAGCAGCGCGTCGCCATCGCCCGCGCCTATGCCACCAACCCGCAGGTCCTGCTCATGGACGAGCCCTTCGGTGCTCTCGACGCGCAGACCCGCACCCAGCTCCAGCAGGAGCTCATCGAGACGTGGGAGAAGGAGCGCAAGACCTGCTTCTTCATCACCCACGACGTCGAGGAGGCAATCATCCTCGGCAACCGCTGCGTGATTATGAGCGCACGCCCCGGCCGCGTGAAGGACGTCATCGACATCGATATCCCCTATCCGCGTGACCAGGCCACCAAGATGAGCCCGCGCTTCCTCGAGCTCAAGAACGAGATCTGGAGCCAGGTGTACCAGGAGTACCTCTCCGTCCGCAAGTAGGCACGACCGCGGCGCGCTTCGCGCGCGCCGCGTTTTACCGGGCTCGCACCCCGGTCTATCGGGAACAGCACCCCAAGGGTGCAAAGTTGTACAAGAGAACGAGAACACCCAGTCC
>CAUGVQ010000075.1 GCA_959602875.1 uncultured Collinsella sp.
GTTCTCGCGAAGGCGGTCCCAGATTCCCATGATGCCTCCAATCGGTAGCGCACTTTAGCGAGCGTCTGCGGGAAAGACGATGCCCGCCTGGCGGCGCGCCTCATCCATAAGGGCGATCGAGGTGAGGGTCACCTCGCGGAAGTACCCGACGGTGCCAAACGGTCCGGCCGCCGCCTCGAGCGGGTCCGCGCCCGCGCGCACGGCCTCCACCGCCGCCGCAAAGTCGGCGAGCTCGTACGCCATGGTGTTCGCGCAGCCGGGGAGCTCGAGCTCGCGGCTGTGTGCGCCCTCGGCGGGACGCACCTCCTTGGCGGCGCCGCGCAGCGCCCGGCCGCGGTAGTCGATGCGCGCCTGCATGGGGACGGATACGCCCGCAAAACTGAGCGTCGCCTCCTCGCCCTCGATCTGGCAGGGGAGGTTGTCGTTGGTGATCTTGGCGTAGCTCAGCGTGGCGGACATATGCGGGTAGCGGGCGACGATGGTGCCCGCACCGTCGAGCGCGCCCGCGGTGAGCTCGCGCGTGTCCTCGTCGAGCAGGACGGGCGTGCAGGTTATGGCGTCCGGCTTGCCAAAGAGAGCGATGAGCGCCTCAACGCAGTACACGCCGATGTCCATAAGCGCGCCCGAGGCCATCCGGCAATCGAAGATGTTGGTCTGCCGCCCGGCAAGAATCTCGTCGTAGCGCGAGGAGTACTTGCCAAAGCGCAGGTCCGCGCGGCGAATGCGGCCGAGCTCGCCGAGCGCGTCCCGCACCGCCCAAAAGGCGGGGTCGTGCACCGGGCGCATGGCCTCGAGCGCGACGACGCCTGCATCGCGCGCCGCGTCGAGCACCGCCTTGGCCTCGCGCTCATTTGCACCGAGGGGTTTCTCCACCATCACGTGCTTGCCGCCCGCGATGCACGTGAGCGCCTGCTCGGCGTGGAGGGCGTTGGGGCTGCCGATGTAGACGGCATCCACCGCGTCGCTCGCCGCAAGCTCGCCCAGGTCGCTGAAGGGGAGTGTGCCGCCGCGCTCGGAGGTGAAGCTCGCCGCGCGCTCGGCGTTGCGCGAGAGCGTGCCCACAAAGACGGCGTCTGCGCTCTCGTTCACGACCTCGATGAAGTCGCTCGTGATCATGCTGGTGCCGATGGTGGCGATGCGAAGCATGGATGAACCCCCGTTCGGTTTCGGTCCCGCCGGCCCTGCCTATCAGTCCGCGTCGTCTGCGGTAAAGCCGGCGTCTTCGCTCAGTCTACCCGAATCTGCGGCGGTCGTTGCGAGCTCGTCGCAGCGCTCGTTCTCCGGGTGGCCGGCATGGCCCTTCACCCACGTGAACGTGACCGTGTGCGGCTCCTTGGCAGCAAGCAGGCGCTGCCAGAGGTCGATGTTTTTGACGGGCTTTTTGTTTGCGGTCTTCCATCCGCGGCGGATCCAGCCCTCGATCCAGTGCTGGTTGAAGGCGTTGACCACGTACTGCGAGTCGGAATGCACCTCGACCTCGCAGGGACGGTTCAGCGTCTCGAGCGCCACGATGACCGCCATGAGCTCCATGCGGTTGTTGGTGGTGAGGCGGTACCCGCCCGAGAGCTCGCGCGTGAACGTCTCTCCCGCGCGGTTGGTGTAGGAGAGTATCGCGCCAAACCCGCCGTTGCCGGGGTTGCCGCGCGCCGAGCCGTCGGTATAGATCGTGACCTTCACGAAGCCGCCTTTCTGTACGCGCCCCGCCCGTGTGGGGTCGCGCCCTGCATTATCCCCCAGAACCGCCCGGCGAGACAAACGCCGCGCCTTTGCACGGGGCTTACGGTGCGCTTGCGGGCTCCTGTTGGGCGCGCGCTAGCCTAGATGCATACGACGAAAGGGGGGGACATGTCGATCATCGCTGCCGGTGTGCTCATGGCGGGAGGCATCGCAGCGCTTCTGGCGTCCGATTGGGCGCACGCGCTCGAGGATGCCGCGGACGAGGTCTCCGTAGAGGAGGACCTCCAGCGGTAGGGCCGCGCGGCCTTGCGCTCCCGCGGCCCTGCGCGCCTTGTGTCCGTCTTGCACCGCGCGGTACACTTGCGGGCGACGTCCGTCGTCCGAGGAGGGCTATGCAGTACCGCACCGACCCCAAGACCAACAACCGCATCTCCGCCCTCGGCCTGGGGTGCATGCGCTTTCCCGCTACCGTGCCGGGGCGCCCGGATGCCCGCGCTGCCGAGACCATTATCGCACGCGCGGTCGAGCGCGGGATAAACTACCTCGACACGGCCTACCTCTACCCGGGAAACGAGGCGTGCGTGGGCGCTGCGCTCGAGCGCTTGGGCCTGCGAGATAAGGTGTTTCTCGCCACGAAGCTCCCGCACGGGTCCTGCAAGCGCCCGGAGGACTTCGACCGGTTCTTTACCGAGCAGCTGCGCCGCCTGCGCACGGACCGCATCGACTACTACCTCATCCATAACGTGACGAGCCCTGCCCAGTGGGAGCGCCTGCGCGCGCTCGGCATCGAGGCGTGGATCGCGCGCCAGAAGGAGGCGGGGCGCATCGGCGCCATCGGCTTCTCCTATCATGGCAGCACCGGCGACTTCACAACGCTGCTCGACGCCTATGCGTGGGACTTCTGTCAGATTCAGTACAACTACGCCGGTGAGAACTACCAGGCGGGCACGGCTGGCCTCAAGGCGGCTGCGGCGCGCGGGCTCGCGGTGTTTGTGATGGAGCCGCTTCTGGGCGGTAGGCTCGCCGGTAAGCTGCCCCCCGATGCCAAGCGCATCCTCGAGGGGGCGAGAACCGAGCTGCTCGACACGCCCGCCGCCTGGGGGCTCGCCTGGGTGTGGGACCATCCCGAGGTGACGATGCTGCTCTCGGGCATGGCGTCGCCCGAGCAGGTGGACGAGAACGCCCGGACCGCCTCCGGTGCGCTCGCAGGCGGCCTCACCGAGGAGGAACATGCGGTTATCGAGCGCGTGCGCGCCGTCTTTGAGCGGGCCAATCGCGTGCCCTGTACGGGGTGCAACTACTGCATGCCCTGCCCGCAGGGGATCAACATCCCGGGGTGTTTTGCGGCGTACAACGCCTCGTTTGCGCACAGCTGGTTCACCGGCGTGGCGCAGTACTTCACGGCGTCTGCCATCAGAAGCGGGCATCCCAAGCTCGCGACCAACTGCGTGCGCTGCGGTGCGTGCATGCGGCATTGTCCCCAGCACATAGAGATTCCCGACCGCCTGGACGATGTGCGTCGCCGTCTCACGCCGGGGCCGGTGGGGGCGGCGCTCCGCCTGCTTGCGCGGCGCGATCGCTAGAAACAGAGATTAAGGATCTGCCATGTTCTATGTAGGATGCCATCTCTCCATCAGCCAGGGCTTTGAGGCCATGGGGCGCACGGCGTTATCAATCGGCGCCAATACCTTTGCGTTCTTCACGCGCAACCCGCGCGGCGGCAGCGTGCGCGAGCTCGATCTGGAGGATATCGCGCGCCTGCGCAACCTTATGGACGAGCACGGCTTTGGCCCGCTCGTGGCGCATGCCCCTTACACGTACAACCCGTGCTCCGCTAAGGAGCGGGCACGCGAGTTTGCGCTCGAGGCCATGGGCGAGGACCTCCGCCGCATGGAGGCGCTGCCGGGGATGTACTACAACTTCCATCCCGGCGCGCACGTGGGCCAGGGCGTGGAGCGTGGCATCGAGCTCATATCCGACGTGCTTTGTCAGGTGATGTTTGAGGGCATGCGCACGCGCGTGCTTCTTGAGACCATGGCGGGCAAGGGAACTGAGGTGGGGAGCCGCTTTGAGGAGCTCGCCACCATCATCGAGCGCGTGGAGACGGCCCGCCCCGAGCTCGCGGGAAACCTTGGCGTCTGCCTCGATACATGCCACGTGGGCGATGCGGGTTATGACATCGTGCACGACTTGGACGGCGTGCTTTCTGAGTTCGATTGCGTGGTGGGGCTCGAGCGCCTCTGCGCGGTGCATCTCAACGACTCCAAGAACCCGGTGGGTGCGCACAAGGACCGGCATGCCTGCCTTGGCGAGGGCTATCTGGGCAGCGCCGAGCTGGGCGGCGGCTGGGATGTGCTTGCCGCCGTGGTGAACCACCCTGCGCTCGCGCATCTCCCGTTCATTTTGGAGACGCCCAACGACCTCGATGGCTATGCGCGCGAGATTGCGGAGCTGAGAAGGCTGCGCGCCTAGGCGAGGATGCCCGCCTGCTCCTTTACGGTAAGAACGCGCAGGACGCTCTCGTCGATGCGCTCCTTGGTGATGGTGCCGGCGTTGACGGCATCGAGGACGCCCTGGTATGCGGCGTTGAGATCCTCGGGCATGAGGAGCATGTCGCCGCCTGCCTGGAAGAAGCGCACTGCGGCGTCCGCCGGACCGAAGTTCTGCGTGATGGCGCCCATGGAGAACGAGTCGGTGATGATAACGCCCGTGAAGCCGAGCTCGCCGCGCAAAACGTCGGTGATCATCACCTGCGAGAGCGATGCGGGCAGTCCGTCGGCGGCGAAGTTGGGGGTCTCGATGTGGCCGACCATGACGAAGGGACAGCCGGCCTCGATCGCGGAACGGAAGGGGGCGAACTCGCAGGACTCGATCTCCTCGCGGGAGCGCTCGGCGTAGACGGCACCGGTGTGAGAGTCGCCGGCGGTGTCGCCGTGGCCGGGGAAGTGCTTGGCGCAGGGGAGGGTGCCCGTCTCGAGCATAGCCTCAACCTCTGCGGAGACCATCGAGGCAACGAGCTCAGGGTCAGACCCAAAGGAGCGCACGCCGATGGCGGTGTTGTTGGGGTTGGTGAGGACGTCGGCATCGGGGGCGAAGTCGAGGTTGAAGCCGATGTCGCGCAGATAGGTGCCGATGGACGTGCCGACCTCCGCCGCCCGGGCGGGGTCACCCGTGGCACCGATCTCTGCCATGTTGGGGAACGTGGGCACGTCGAAGAGCCCCGACTTGGCGACGCGAGCGACGAGTGTGCCGCCCTCCTCATCGACGCCGAGGAACGGCGGGATGCCGGCACCCGCGGCGCGGCAGAGCTCGTCGGTGCCGGAGAGCAGGTCGCGGACCTGCTGGGCACCGGTGAGGTTCTGGGCGAAGTAGATGAGGCCGCCCACCGGGATGCGCCCGAGGGCCTCGGCCGTCATGGAACCGGCGACCGTCGCCACGGAGGCGCCGGTGAGCTTCTCGGGCGTGACGCAGAAGAGTTGGGCGACCTTCTGCTCGAGCGTCATCTTCTCAAGCGTGCGCTCGGCGAGCGTAGGCTCGGGCTCGGGTTCAGGCTCAGGCTCGGCAGGGGTTTCCTCCGTACCGGGGTGGTCGGAGATCTCGGGCGTTTCGCCGCGCTCGGGCAGGACGCTCTCCAAGATATCGCAGCCTGCAAGGAGGCCGGTGGCGGCGACTCCGCCCATGGCGACAAGGCCGCGGCGCGTAATGGTCGAACGATGCATGGCTTCCCCCTTCCCCGAGCGTTTGCTCCCCAACGCTCTCATAATCCGTCTCGCTGCACAAGAGGTGTCAACGCCTTGTTGCGTCGTTTTGGCGTCGCCGGCGCTGCGCCGGTGTCCTAGAGCGCGCTTTGGTAGATGGCGCGGGCATCCTCGAGTGTGAGGGTGGCAAATGTGCCAAAGCGCTCGCCGCGCGTCACCTTGAGGCCCTCGAGCAGCCGGTCGATGTCGCCCGCGGTGATGCCGAGCTCGCCCAAGGTGCGGGGCATGCCGAGCGAGACAAAGAAGTCCTGCAGCTCGTCGATAGCGGCCTCTACCGCATCTGCCACGGCGCGCTCGGGCGTGATGTCCTCATCGATGCTCGTGAGATCGTCCACCTCGGGGTCGACGGGCTCGATGCCAAAGACCTCCTCGGCAAACGTCAGGAAGCGCTCGGGATGCTCGCCCCACACGTAGCGCATCCACGCAGGGAAGATGACCGCGAGCCCCGCGCCGTGGGTGATGGAGGTGTCGAGGGCGGAGAGCTCATGCTCCATTCCGTGGCATGTCCAGTCGCCGTCGCGCGCGCCGGGGACGTTGAGGCCGCAGCCCGCGAGTCCGTTGTGCGCGAGCGTGCCCACCCACATGAGGTTCGCGCGCGCGTCGTAGTCGCGCGGATCCTCCATGACGCGGGGTGCCGCCTCTATCGCCGCGCGGATGAGCCCGCAGGCGATGTGGTCGGTTACGGGCACGGAGGGCTGCCCCGAGAAGAAGCGCTCCATCACGTGGCTGATCATATCGGTGATGCCCGCGGCGGTCTGGTGCGCCGGCAGCGTGAAGGTGAGCTCGGGGTCCATGATGGCCACGGCGGGGCGGTTGAGGTCGGTGTTGACGCCGCACTTCATGCCCAGCTCGTCGTTTGAGATGACGCACGAATCCGACGCCTCGGAGCCCGAGGCGGGGATGGTGAGCACCGCCGCCACGGGAAGGGCGCGCTCTGCGGTGGCGCGCTTGCAGAAGAAGTCCCACACGTCGCCCTCGTAGGGCGCGCCGAGCGCGATGGCCTTCGCGGTGTCGATGACAGACCCGCCACCCACAGCGACCACGGCGTCGACCGACTCGCTGCGCGCCGCCGCGATGCCCTCACGTACGAGGGCGACCTCGGGGTTGGGGCGCACGCCGCCGAGCTCTGCGTGGGCAATACCTGCCTCATCCAGCGAGCGCAGCACGCGCTCCAGCGTGCCGGCGCGCACGACCGACCCCTGGCCGTACACTACGAGCACGCGCTTCCAGCCCTGCGCGGCAAGCGTCTCGCCCGTGCGGTCGCAGGTGCCGCGCCCAAAGACAAAGCGGGTGGGGGAGTAGAAGTTGAAGTCGTTCACAAAAGCCTCCTCGACGTAACGGTTCCCCAAGAACGATACCCCAACGCGCGCTAAGCTACGACCTCGAGCTCACACAGGTCGTCGAGGGCGATAGTCGTCTCGACGATGGTGAGGGTCCGGTAGATAAGGTCGATGCGCGCCACGCAGCCGGTGAGCTCGACGTAGGCGTCGCGGTCATAGTAGACGGCGCGCACCACCTGACCGCGTGCGAGCCCGGCGAGGGTCTCGGAGAGTGAGCGCGCCTCCTCGTCGGTGAGCTCGTGGCGGGGCTCGATAACGCGCTCCTCGGCGCGCACGAGCTCGTAGTAGCCCCTCAGTGCCGCAAAGGGCATGAACTGGGCGGCACGGTCGGCGCGTGCACGCCCGCTCGCGGTCAGGCGCCTCTCACTCATGGTGTCCTCCCACCTGCTCGTTGCGCTCGCGGGCGGTGCCGGCATCGGTCAGGCTGATGCCGCGCACGAGGGCGTTCTTGCCAAACTTGCTTTTTACGGCTACGACAGCGCTCGCCAGGTCGTGCTCGCGCGCATCTGCCCGCGTATCGGTAAAGAGGTCAACGGTCGCAAACTCCTCGGGCATGAGGTTACCGAGGCCAACGTTGATGCGTCGTATCCGCCGCGCAGGGTCGACCGTCTCCGCCCAGAGCCGTTCGAAGTGGGCGAGGAGCTTTCTGCGCGAGTTGGTTCGCTCGCCGATCTTGCGCGATGCGCCCGCGTGCCCAAACTGCCCGCGTCCGCCGACCCGCCGCGTGCCGTGCTCGCCGCGAAAGACCTCGCCCGCATCGGTGCCCGGCGCGGGCGCCATCGCGCCATCGCCCGAGCCGTCCCCGCCATGTGCGCCTCCGGACCCCGCGCCGACAAGGTCTGCGCGGGCGTAGCCCACATAAAGCGAGATATGGTCGCACACCTCGCCGCGCTCCACGAGCTCAAGGGCCGATGCGTCCACCATCTCGCGCAGCACCAGGTGCGCCTCATCATGGGTGTAGTCGCGCGGCAGGACCTGCCCGTTCACGTAGGAGCTCTCGTCCGGCCGGTAAGCCTGTATGTCCGCGATCGTGGTGGGCTCGCGCCCAAAGGCGTGATCGATCAGGTACTCGGCATTGACGCCGAGCTCGCGATAGAGAATCTCCTCGTCGAGCGCTGCCACGCCCATGAGGTCGTACACGTGGTACTTGGCAAGGCGCGCCGCAATCCCCGGCCCGATGCCCCAGATGTCGGTGATAGGGCGGTGGGGCCATATCTCGCGCCGAAAGCTCTCCTCGTCAAGCACGCCGATGTTGTCCGGCACGTGCTTGGCGGTGATGTCGAGCGCGACCTTGGCAAGAAAGAGGTTGGGACCGATGCCCGCCGTGGCGCAGATGGAAAAACGGTCGCGCACGCGTGCCATGAGCATCTCGGCAAACGCGCGCGGCTCCACCCCGTAGCGCCCGAGGTAGGGTGTGGCGTCGATAAAGCACTCGTCGATGGAGTAGGGGTGGATGTCTGAGGGGCTTACGTACTCCAGGTACGTGCCGTAGATTTTGGCCGATACCTCCATGTAGTGGCGCATGCGCGGGCGCGCCATGATGGTGGTGGCGAGGATCTCGTCGGGAATCTCAAACACGCGGCAGCGGTTGCGGATGCCGAGCTTCTTCAGTGCCGGCGTGATGGCGAGGCAGATGGTCGTGTTGCCGCGGCTGGGGTCTGCCACCACGAGGTTGGTGGTAAACGGGTCGAGCCCGCGATCGGCGCACTCGACGCTCGCATAGAAGGTCTTGAGATCGATGCAGAGGTAGCAGCGCTCGTCCGCATCCGTATCAAGCGGTTCGTCGGCATCTGGCGCAGGCATAGGCACGGGCACGGTCTCTACCACAGGGCACCTCCTCACACTGAACGTATGTTCGATAATAGACGCTCGCCCGGACAAGGTCAATCCGGTAACGCGGCCTATCTTGTCCGCACATGCGCTAGAATGGGGGCGTCTATGCAACGAGGCGTCTTCGCGCCGCTTTTCGGCAGAAAAGACCCGTAGCAAGGGAGGATCATATGTCCTGTGTTCCCGCACCGATCGATGCCACCCAGACGGAGGCTTGGGCGGCCCTGAAGGCACATTACGAGGCCCTTCAGCGTGACGGCATCAGCCTTAAAGATTGGTTTGCCGCCGACCCCGAGCGCGTTGAGAAGCTCACCTTTGACGTGAACGACCTGCGCTTTGACCTCTCCAAGAACCTCATGACCGACGAGACGGTGAAGCTGCTCTGCGACCTTGCACGCGCCACGAACGTCGAGGAGCGCCGCGACCAGATGTACGCCGGCGTGCATATCAACACCACCGAGGACCGTGCCGTGCTGCACACCGCGCTCCGTCGCCCGGAGAGCGAGATCGGTACCATCATGGTCGATGGCCAGGACGCCGTGGCAGACGTTCGCAACGAGCTCTCCCGCATGTACGCCTTTGCCGAGAAGGTCCGCTCCGGTGAGTGGAAGGGTGTTACGGGCAAGCGCATCGAGCACCTCGTCTCCATCGGCATTGGTGGCTCCGACCTCGGCCCGGTCATGGTCTACGAGGCGCTCAAGCCCTTTGCCGACGCCGGCATCGACTGCCGCTACATCTCCAACATCGACCCCAACGACATGGCCGAGAAGGTCAAGGGGCTCGATCCCGAGACCACGCTCGTCATCATCGTCTCCAAGACGTTCACCACGCTGGAGACGCTCACCAACGCGCGCGAGGTGAAGGCCTGGATGCTCGCCAAGCTGGCCGAGCAGGGCGCCATCGACGGTTCCGACGCGCAGAATGCCGAGGCCATCGCCAAGCACTTCGTCGCCGTTTCCACCGCGCTCGACCTTGTAGCCGACTTTGGCATCGACCCCGAGAACGCCTTTGGCTTCTGGAGCTGGGTCGGCGGCCGCTACTCGGTCGACTCCGCCGTGGGTCTCTCGCTCATCGTCGTGTACGGCCCCGAGCGCTTTGAGGAGTTCCTCGCCGGCTTCCACGCCATCGACGAGTACTTCCAGAACACCCCGCTCGAGCAGAACGCCGTTGCGCTCATGGGCATGCTGAACGTGTGGTACCGCAACTTCTTTGGCGTCTCGAGCCACGCGGTGCTGCCCTACAACCAGTACCTGCATCGCTTCCCGGCCTACCTCCAGCAGCTCACCATGGAGTCCAACGGCAAGCAGGTCCGCTGGGATGGCACGCCGGTCACCTGCGATACGGGCGAGATTTTCTGGGGCGAGCCCGGCACCAACGGCCAGCACGCCTTCTACCAGCTCATCCACCAGGGCACGGCCATGATTCCGGCCGATTTCATCGCCTTCGTGAACACTGAGAACCCCTACACCGACGGTGACCAGGATGTGCATGAGCTGTTCCTCGGCAACTTCCTCGCCCAGACCAAGGCGCTCGCCTTTGGTAAGACCGCCGACGAGGTCCGTGCCGAGGGCACGCCCGAGGAGATTGTGCCCGCGCGCGTCTTCACCGGCAACCGCCCGACTACCTCGATCTTTGGCGACCGCCTGACCGCCTACGCGCTCGGCGAGCTCATTGCCGTGTACGAGCACATCACGTTTGTTGAGGGCACGGTCTGGGGCATCGACTCCTACGA
>CAUGVQ010000076.1 GCA_959602875.1 uncultured Collinsella sp.
GCCGGCCTGTCACGTCGGAGGTCGCGGGTTCGAGCCCCGTACTTCCCGCCATTGTCTGCTTTGAGACCCCGCTTCGGCGGGGTCTTTTTTCTAGCTGTCCGATTCGTGCAGGACGCTCTGTCTACTCTTGCGGATGGTATAGTACCTACCGTGTATCATTTCCAACCACCGGTTCCGCCCGTGGCGTCGCCGGATTTCATCCCGCTTAAGCGGGTAGCGGCAAGGGGATAGCATGGACATCTCGAGAAAGACCGACTACGCGCTGCGTATCCTCTCCATCTTGGTCGAGAGCGACGGCGCGCTGCTTTCCGTCCGCACGGCGGCCGACCGCGTGGACGTGCCCTACTCCTTTGCCCGTTCCATCCAGCACGGCCTTGTGCAAGCCGGCATTATCGAGAGTCTGCGCGGCGTGCACGGCGGCATGCGCCTTAAGGCCGATCCTGCCAAGGTAACCGTCAAAGACGTCGTGGAGGCAGTCCAAGGCCCGCTCTACTTCAACGATTGCACCGCGCCCGACGGTTTCTGCGAGCGCATGGACAGCTGCTGCTACCATCCGCTTTGGAACGGCCTCACCGCTCTGGTTGCGAGCTATCTCGACTCCGTCACGCTTGAGGACGTGGTCGAGCACCGCAGGTTCCCTGCCGTGGAGAGCCAGTTTGCCGATCGCGAGGCGTTCTGCTCCTACGCAGGCTGCGGTGCTACCTGGAAGCTTGAGCAGTAATTTCTACCATGGAGCTCAACGCTTTTAGGACGCTCATGCGCGCCGAGGGTGCGCGTCTCTATCGCGATTTGCCGTGGCGCCGTACGCGCGAGCCTTACATCATCTGGCTTTCTGAGGTTATGCTCCAGCAGACGCAGGTACCGCGCGTCGTGGGGTATCTGCCACGCTGGCTCGACCGGTTTCCCTCTGTCGAGGCGCTTGCCGCTGCCCCCGTTGCCGATGTTTTGGAGCTTTGGCAGGGCATGGGCTACAATCGCCGCGCGCTCGCACTGCGCGAGGCCGCGGGGCAGATCGTCTCGCGTTTTGACGGAGTGTTTCCGCACGACACGGCGGAGCTCGTGTCGCTCCCCGGTATTGGCCCCGCTACGGCGCAGGGCATCCGCGCCTTTGCCTTTGACCTGCCCGGTGTGTATCTCGAGACCAACGTGCGGACCGTGTTTCTCCACCACTTCTTTCCCGATGTTCCCGGCGTGCCCGACCGCGAGCTCATTCCGCTGATCGAGCAAACTTGTCCCGCCGCGCCCGAGGATGCCCTGGGGGGCGACTCTGTGCCCGACGAGCTTCATGCGGCGCCCCAAGATGCCCTCGATACGCCGCGTAACTGGTACTATGCGCTGCTCGACTACGGCGCCTATCTCAAGAAGACCATCCCTAATCCTTCGCGTCGCTCGGCGGGGCATGTGCGGCAGTCGCGTTTTGAGGGTTCGCGCCGGCAGAAGCGCGCCGAGGTCGTGCGTCTCTTGCTGGCGGCTCGTGACGAGGGGGCGCCCGGGCTTGCCTTCGGCGATATCCGTTCCCGGTTGGACGCGTTTGAGGCAGCGGCGGGGCGTGGTCAGGTTACGGTGGATGAGGTGGAGGCGATTCTCGCGGCGCTCTCGCGAGAGGGCTTTTGCGCCGAGCATGACGGCATCTGGACGATCGCATAGACCTCAAACATCGCTGATGGCATTGCGCGCAAATGGGTATAACAAATAGACGCGCAGGTAGCGCGCAACGTACCGTTCTCATAGAAGGGAAAGGGATACCCATGGACTTTGAGAACTCTCAGACCAAGAAGAACCTCGAGACGGCATTTGCCGGTGAGTCGCAGGCTCACACCAAGTATCGTTATTACGCCTCGCAGGCTAAGAAAGACGGCTACGTTCAGATTCAGAACATCTTTATGGAGACGGCGCTCAACGAGGCCGAGCATGCCAAGCTCTGGTTCAAGTATCTGCACGGCGGCGCGGTGCCCGGTACCCTCGACAATCTGAAGGATGCCGCCTCCGGCGAGAACTACGAGTGGACCACCATGTACGACGAGTTCGCGAAGACCGCCGAGGAGGAGGGCTTCAAGGAGATCGCCGCCAAGTTCCGTGGTGTCGGTGCGGTTGAGAAGGCTCACGAGGAGCGCTATCTCAAGCTCGCCGAGCGCGTGGAGAAGGGCGAGGTCTTCGATCGCGAGGGCGTCAAGGTCTGGAAGTGCCTGAACTGCGGCCATCTGCATGTCGGTCCGGCTGCCCCGCAGGTCTGCCCGGTCTGCAACCATCCGCAGAGCTACTTCGAGGAGCAGGTCGTCAACTACTAAGGTCTGAGCTTCACACCTGAGGGGGAGGCCCCCGCCCGGCTCTCACGCAAACGTCCTCGGCGCTGGCGCGCCTGCGGAATGTTTGCTTAGAGAGTCCGGACGGGGGCCTCCTCTGGTTTGAGGCTCGGACGGGGCCGGGGGTTTGGGTCGAGGGTGTCTGCCTTTGGGCGGGGGTTGACAAGAGGCTCTGCGTGTTCCATGCTGTAGGCTCCGTCTCCGCACTCCTCTCCAGAGGAGGCGTTTGGTATGGACCTTTTCATCGAGACGGAAGAGTCGCGGGCAAAGCGGCTTGCACATGTGGTCGGTGAGGCGGCGGGACCGCTTTTTACACCGCCGGATACTCCCAGACAATCGAATGAGCCATCGGACGATAAGCGTCCTCAGAGCGCGCACGGCGAGCGTCCGGATAGGTCCTATTCGCTCGAGCAAGAGGCGTACCGCGCGGAGCTTGCCTTCGACAGGCGCCGCGCACGGCGTCGCAAGGTTCTTGCTGCCGTGAGGCTGCTTGCCGCGGTGGTGCTCGTCCCCTTAGCCTTGATAGCTCTGTTTATTGCCAGCTATGCACTCACCTGTATTGCGAGTGGTGCCACACCCGCAGAGGTGGGGGCGCTGCTGCATGACCTCTTCTACTCGGTAGTCACAACGCTGCAGGTATATGCACGCCAAGTCATGCATTCGGTTTTCTCTTAAATACTAAACCTAGTTAATATTTATGGTATAGTGAGGAGGACGCTATGGCCAGAAGGCGGGATTTGGTGCGGATTCTAAAGGCAGCGGGATTTGAAGAGGATAGGGGCATCAAACACGAACGGTTCAGGAACAGGCAAGACGGTCGAATCGTGTTTGTGCCGCGCCACAGGGAGATAAAGAACCGCATGGCCAGGACCATTCTTCGTGAGGCGGGAATTAGGTAAGGAGGGCTATCGTGCAGTTTTGTGTATACGAATTTGAGTTTGTGCTTGACGATGACGGCTGGTACGAGGTGTATCCCTTCGATATGGGAGGTGGAACGCAGGGCGAGGACTTTGCCGATGCCTGCGATATGGCAGCGGACTGGCTCAAGTGCGTTATCGAAGAGCATGAGATCTCCGAGAAGCCCATGCCCAAAGCCACCTTTGGCAATACGCCGCGGTATGAGAACAGCAAGATCGTTGTTATCGGCGTGTCAGCGGGCAGGGAGACCATCCCTAAGCTGTCGGCGGCGGACGCGGCGCGCCGTCTTGGCGTGACGCCCGCACGGGTGTCACAGATGGTTAAAGGCCACGTTATTACGGGCTGGCGCGAGGGGACGCGCACGTGGGTCGATCTGGAGTCGCTCGAGAACTACATGAAGCGCCGTCGTTCTGCGGGTCGTCCCAAGAAGACCTGTGATCCGGACGTCTCTGCTGACGAGGATATGACAGATGATGCGCCGCAGGCGGCTGTATGGTAGCGACGGCTCGGGGCGATCCGTGAGGCAGCGTTAGGCGCGCTCGCTGGGGCAGAGGTCTGCGAGAGGGCACTCGGCGCACTTGGGGTTGCGCGCGTCGCAAATCTCGCGGCCAAAGCTGATCCACTGGTGGTTGACCTGGTCCCAGTACTCGCGCGGGAGAATCTTCAACAGGTCCTGCTCCGTCTTTAGGGGCTCTTTGGCATGGGTCTTGGGCGAGAGCATGAGGCGATGGGCGATGCGGTTGACATGCGTGTCGACCGCGATGCCCTCCACGATGCCAAACCCAACGTTGAGGACGATGTTGGCCGTCTTGCGTCCCACGCCGGGGAGCTTGACGAGCTCCTTCATGTCAGCGGGTACCTCGCCGCCGTAATCGGCCACGATCATCTGGGCGCACTCGACGGCGTGGACCGCCTTGGTCTTGTAGAAGCCGAGCGAGCGGATCACCTCGGCAACCTCGGCAGGCGTGGCGGACGCCATGGCTTCGGGCGTGGGCCAGCGACGGAAGAGCTCGGGGGTGACCTTGTTTACCTGGGCGTCGGTCGTCTGCGCGGAGAGCAGAACCGAGATGACCAAGCGGAAGGGATTCTCGTGGTCGAGGAAGCACTCGACTGGTCCGTAGCGGCGGTTCAGGCGCTCGCAGACCTCGATGGCGCGGGCGCGCTTTGCGGCGTTGGTTTCGCGGGGCATGTTAGTCCTCCTCTGCGGATGCAGTCGCTTCATCCAGGGCGGGTACAGCTTCCAGGGCGTCTACCCCTATGATGCGTTCAGCCTCGGCGGGGTCCTCAAGCTCGGTGATGCTGCGGAGCTTGCGCTCCATCGCGCGCGTGCGCGTGCCCACGAGCGTGTCGACCGTGCGGCTCACGGTGCCGAGCTGCTTTTGGGCCTGGCGGAGCATCTTCTGGTAGGTGCCAAACTCGGTCTTGACGGCCGCAAGCACCGTTTGGATCTCGCTTGCACGCTGCTGGATGGCAACGGTCTGAAAGCCCATCTGCAAGCTGTTGAGCAGAGCCGCCATGGTGCTTGGGCCCGCAACGTTCACCCGGTAGGTGCGCTGCAGCTCCTCCAGAAGCCCCGGGCGGTTCGCAACCTCGGCGTAAAGTCCCTCAAAGGGCAAAAAGAGGATGCCAAAAGCGGTGGTTGCCGGCGGCTCGAGGTACTTCTCGCGAATGTCACGCGCCTCGTCCTTCAAACGGCGCTCAAGCTGCTTCCACGCCGCCTCGGCGGCAGCGGTGTTGCCCGTGTCGAGCGCCTCGCGCAGGTGCTCGTAGGTATCGCTGGGGAACTTGGCGTCGATGGGCAGGTAGATGGTTTCTCCGGCGTCGCCGGGCAACTTGACGGCAAACTCGACGCGGTTGGCACTGCCGGGCACCGTTGCCACGTCACAGTCGTACTGGCTGGGGGCGAGCATCTCGGCCAAGATGGCGCCGAGCTGGACCTCGCCCAAGATGCCGCGCGTCTTCACGCCCGAGAGCACGCGCTTGAGTCCGCCCACGTCGGCCGCCAGACTCTGCATCTCGCCCAGGCCGCGTCCCACCTTGTCGAGGCTCTCGTTCACGAGCGCAAACGATTGCGTGATGCGATCGTTCAGCGTTTTCTGCAGCTTCTCGTCCACGGTGGCGCGCATGCGGTCGAGCTGCGTGTTGGTGTCGCTGCGAATATCGGTGAGCTGGCGCTCGACACTGCCGCGCACATCGGTGAGCTGCGTGTTTAGGGTCTCGCCCATCTGAGAGAGGCGCGCATCGATGGTCTGGCGGTTGATGTCGAGCTGCTGCGCCACGTCGCGGCGCACGCCGTCGGTGCGCTCGTCGGACTCGCCGATGCGCTGCACGAGGGTATCGTGTCGCTGGCGGCTGAGTGCGGACTCGGTCGAGGCGTGCTGGGCGATAAGGGCGAGGTTGCCGCGCATCTGGGCGAGCTCCTCCTGCGCGTCGGCGAGAGCGCGCTCGAGCTCCTCACTCCGCTCGAGCTGCTGGGCGCCCTGCCGCTCTCCCGCGGCGAGGCGCGCGCACATGAGCGCTACAAGCACGATAAGCGCTACAAGCAGCGCTCCGATAACGACCATCATGAAAAAGACTGGCTGGTCCATAGGCGTCCTTTCGAGATGCGCGCGCCTTCCCGACGCGGGCTCAGTGGGTCGGGCGCAGGGCGGTCTCGCTAAAGGCAAAGAAGCCCGGCTTCTGGTGGGACTCAGTGTATTCGATCATGATGCCGTCGGCGTCAAAGGTGTGCGAACGCATCACGCCCACCGCGTTGAGGCCGTCCAGGTCAAGGACACGGCGATCGGTGTCGTTTGCCGCCTCGATGGTGATGACGCGGCGACTCGTGGCGATGCGTATGCCGAGGGTCCCCTCGAGGTAGGCGTAGACCGAGTGCGCAACCACCTCGGGCGTGAGGCCGGGCACCGCATCGGCCAGATAGTAACTGTCGTCGGTGGAGATGGCGACGCCGTCCGCGTGGCGGGCGCGCAGGATGTGCGCAAGGCGGCTGCCCTCCTCAAAACCGGTCAGCTGGGCGAGCTCCTCGTCTGCGATGACTTCCTCGCAGATAATCGGTTCGGTGCGGGGAGAGAACCCGCAGCGGTCGGCGAGCTCGTTGAAGGTCTCGAGCCCAATGTAGCCCTCCCGCTTGGCGATAGCAGGGTTGCGGATCACGCGCACGCCCTTGCCCTGCTGCGCCTGCACGTAGCCGTCTTGGGCGAGCATGCCGAGCGCGCGGCGAATCGAGCTCCGCGAGCAGGAGAACTCCTGTGTGAGCTCGTTTTCCGAGGGGAGGAACTCCTGGTAGCCGTACGTTCCGTCCTCAATGCGCTCGCGCAGGTCGCGGTAGATGTTTAAAAAGACCGTCTTAGGCACAAGACCACCTCTTGTTGTACGAACATGCTCCCACCATCATACCGCTCTCAGGCAGCGCGCCTCACGACGGTCGTTTCGCGCCGTTTACAGGGGCGGTACACACTTGACTTGTACGAACAGGCTTGCCAAGATGTGATGCATCGGTACCCGTGATGTGGCCGTACGGCAGAATCTACTTGTGGGAGATGGGCTGCCATGATTCGAAAAGACCGTGAGATTACCAATTTGGGCGAGCAGCTTGCCATCTTGCGCGACTGCGACGCATGCCGCATTGCGCTGAACGACCCCGAGACGGGGTTTCCCTACGTGGTCCCGTTGAACTTTGGGCTGGATGTTGAGGGCGAGCAGATCTACCTGTACTTTCATAGTGCCCGCCGGGGCAGAAAGCTCGACCTTATCGCCCAAGACAACCGGGCAACGTTTGAGGTGGACTGCGACCATCGCTTCATCTTCTACGACGAGCGCATGAGCTGCACCATGGGATACCGCAGCGTCATCGGTCACGGCACGATTGAGATAGTGCCAGACGACCAAAAGGTTGCCGGCCTCAAGATCATCATGCGCCACTATCACGAGGACGACTTTCCCTTTAACCCCAAGACGGTGCCCGCGACCACGGTCTGGCGCCTGAAGGTGCTCGATATGGTGGGGAAGTTCCGTGACAACGAGCATCCCGGCGAGCATCGTCTTCCGCTGCCCGCAACAGGTCCCGTTGCCGTACGGCGGGGCGCCTAGCCGCCTAGCCGCGGGGGATGCCCGAGCGCAGCACCGTCTCGTGCAGCGCAAAGAACGAGGGCACCTGCTTGGTCTCGGTGTATTCCATCAATGTGCCGTCGATGCGGTAGGTTTTGCCGCGCACGACAGCCAGGCTGTCAAAGTCACCCAGGTCAAGGCAGCGACGGTCCTCTTTGGTGGGGTGCTCGACGGTCACGTCGCGCGTGCCCGTTCCGATTTTTATGCCGAGGTCTTCCTCCAGATACCGGTAGATGGAGTCTTCGGCGAGCTCCGGCGTGAGGCCGGGTACCGTTGAGCTGAGGTAGTAGCTGTCGTCGCTGCCCACTGCAACGCCGTCCGCATAGCGGATGCGCTTTACCCGGGTAAGGTCGCTGCCCTCGGGAAAGCCCGTGGTGCGCGAAAGCGCCTCGTCGGCAACCAGTAGCTCAAAGACGTTCACCTTGGTCACAAGCGTAAAGCCACGGCGTACGGCAATCTCCTTGAAGGTCTCGAGCCCGTCCATGCCGCGCGGCGGCTCGCTGGAGGCATCGCGAATGACGCGCACGCCCTTGCCTTGTTGCGGCTGGACATACCCCTCGGCGGCAAGGCTCGCAAGCGCGCGGCGCACCGTGGTGCGCGAGCAGTCGTAGAGCTCCTTCAGCTCGTTCTCTGAGGGGAGATAGGACTGGTAGGGATAGTCGTCGTTTTCGATGGCCTGCTTGATGTCGGCGAAGATATCCTGAAAAACTGACTTCGACATTGTGCCGTTCCTTGTCTACAACTTGTCTACCCAAGCGTAACGACTTGGCCCGCCAGCGTCAACGTGCGAGCCGCGTCTCCGTCGGCATATGCCGTCGTCCCATCTACAAGAAAACCCCGCTCGCGGGGAGGGCGGGCGGGGCGGGAGCGCGGTGGCTGCTGGATTGCCTGCAGCCCGGCGGCTGGCGCGTCGTTACTTCTCGGGCGAGATGATGTACTTGCCGAGGGCGCGGAGCTCCGGGTTGCCGAGGATATCCGGCAGCTCATCCAGGCTTGCGACGGCATGTACCATGCTCGACACGTCGAGGCGGCCCGAGTCGATGAGCGCAAGGGCGCGGCGCTGCGTGTAGGGATTGATGTAGGACGAGGTGAGTACGAGCTCCTTCTGGAAGATCTCAAAGGGCTTCACGGTAATGGTCTCGTCGGGCTTGGTGAGGCCGAACATCATAACGGTCGCCTTGTGGCCGGCAAGCTCGATGGCCTGCTCGATGGTGACGGGCTTGCCCACGCACTCGATGACAACATCGATGTTGCCAAAGCCCGCCTCGGCAAGGCGCGCGGTGGGATCGTCGTTGATGGAGTCGACGGTAAGATCGGCGCCGAGTTGCTCGGCAACGGCGCGCTTGCCCGCGACGGGCTCCAGAAGCGCGACCTTGGTGGCGCCCGAGATGCGGGCGAGCTGCATCATGATAAGGCCGATCATGCCGCCGCCAATGACCACCACGGAGCTGCCGGGGTGGATGTTGCACATGTCGATGCCGTGCAGGCAGCAAGCAACAGGTTCGGTCATAGCGCCCTGCTCAAAGCTCGTGTTGGGGCCGAGCTTGAACACCTGCTGCGCGTCGACCGCGCAATACTCGGCAAAGCCGCCGTTGACGGTGGTGCCGTAGCCGGTCATGTGCTCGCAGTAATGATCGATGCCGTCACGGCAGGGCTCGCAGCAGCCGCACGGGTGGTTGGGATCGATGCAGACGCGATCGCCCACGGCAAAGTCGCTCACCTCAGGACCCACCTCGGCGACAACGCCGGAGAACTCGTGGCCCAAGATCGTGGGAGGCGTCACGTCGGCGGCGCCCTTGTCTCCCTCATAGATGTGGACGTCGGTTCCGCAGACACCGCACGCCTTCACCTGGATGAGGACGTCGTGCGGGCCCACGTCGGGCTTGGGTGCCTCCTCGATGCGCAGGTCGTGCTTTCCATAGAACATCGCGCTTTTCATTTGGGTCCTCCCCAGCTTGCTCGCCCGGCATCGTAACCGCGGCAAAGATATATGTTGCGGACAGTCTAACAAAGTATACTTATCTAGACAAGTAAAGTTTCTATCTATATTCCAAATAGAAATGAACAGTCGGAGTTAAGAGCAGACATCTTTACATAAATATATGCGTTACCAGCTAAAAGAATGATTGGTTTCCGGCGATGAAACGCGCCATAGCCCCATGAGCTACCGTTCACCGGTAAATAGCGACCGTTTAGCGGTTGTCTAGATAGGTACAACCTTGTCTAGACAACTAGAGCGTATGATGCCGCTAGAAGGGGAGGCACTCGAGCCGGCGCGATGTGTCTTTTGGGACTCTTCGGATTCATACCTGCACCACGCAGACGTCCGCACGGGCATCTGCGGGGAGAAAGGGAGGTTCTCTGTCATGATGCAGAAAATCCAAAAGTTCGGCGGTGCCATGTACACCCCGGCGATCCTCTTTGCCTTCTCGGGCATTGTGGTCGGCCTGGGTACGCTGTTCACCACCGAAGCCATCTTTGGGTCGCTGGCGGTCGCCGGCAATCCCTGGTACGACTGCTGGAACGTCCTGCTCCAGGGCGGTTGGACGCTCTTCAACCAGATGCCGCTTCTGTTCTGCGTTGCGCTGCCCATCACGCTCGCCACGCATCAGCAGGCGCGTGCCTGCATGGAGGCGCTTGCCGCGTACCTCACGTTCAACTACTTCGTTAACACGATTCTCGCCCAGTGGGGCGGCGTCTTTGGCGTGGACTTCTCCATCGAGGCCGCGAGCGGCACGGGTCTTGCCACCATCGCGAGCATCAAGACGCTCGACATGGGCATGATGGGTGCGCTCATCATCTCGGGCATCACCGTGATGCTCCACAACAAGTTCTTCGATACCGAGCTTCCCGACTGGCTCGGCGTCTTCGGCGGTTCGGTCTTTGTCTACGCTGTCTCGTTCTTTGTGATGCTGCCGTGCGCCATCATCGCCTGCGTGGTCTGGCCGCCGATTCAGCACGGCATCCA
>CAUGVQ010000077.1 GCA_959602875.1 uncultured Collinsella sp.
ACGGTCCAGCCCATCGCCTCGGCCATGCGCGGCGCGCAGTCCTCGATCATCTCGTCCATCGACGTCTCGTACGTGTAGACGCCGTTCTCGTAGCACCAGCGGCAGAAATCCTCGGCCTCGGAACCGTCCGCCTCATGACCGTGCTGACCGGGGGCGGTGAACATCATGCCGCAGCTCTGGCAGTAGTGCTCGGGCATGTCGAGGAGCTCCGTCACGGGGACGTCCAGCTCGCGCGCGATGAGCTTGAGCATGTCGATGTTGGGCTCGGTGGCTCCGGTCTCCCAGCGGCTCACGGCCTGGCGGGTGATGTAAAGCCGGCGTGCCAGCTCCTCCTGGGTAAGCCCGCGCTCGCGGCGCAGTCGGGCAAGGGCGTCCTTGAGCATGATCATCGGGGGTTCCTCTCGTCTGGGTCCTTCTCGCCCATTGTCCTCGAGCGCGGCGCGACCAGCAAGCAACAGGTTGTTGCGCTGCTACTCGTCGGTGAGCTGTCGCTGCAGGCGCTTCGGCAGCTTGGAGAAGACAAGGTTGTAGCTCATGTCGCACAGATCGAGCACGAAATCCTCGGGAAGATGGGCATCAAGGTCGATGGAGACCCACGTGCGCCCGTCGGAGTAGTAGCCGGGCAAAACTGCGTCTGGATACTCGGTGCGCAGCTCCAGGATGCGGTCGGGGTCGCACTTGAGCGATAGCAAATGACGCCCCACGTAGGGCGGCTTGGCGTCGGAAGAGGCGACAAACTCGCAGGCGAACTGCCTGCCGCCGACCCAGTAGACCATCCAGCCCCACTTCTCGTGGAGGGCCTTGGTGGCGCCGGGGCGCGAGAGCAGACGGGCGTCTATGCGCGAGAGATCCATGGTGCACCTCCTCAAGAGAGTATGTTTGAAGCGATTCTACCCGCAGGGGGCACATGGATGCGCGGAGACGCGGAACGCCCGTAGGAGGCTACCACGGTCGCCTGATGACCTTATCGATTCCGGCAAGGACACACTTACCCGTGGCGCTTCCCCCGGCCTATCGCCCAGAACGCAAGGAACGAGATTGCAACACCCACGACTGCGATCCATCTGCGCGGCGTGACAAAGTTGCCCGTCGTGGCGCTGAGAATGACAACGAGCGCGACCCAAAGCGTCGGCAAGACGGCCACCGTCCACACTGAGCGGGTGTGCCTGCCAAGGATCTGCGCTGCCGCTAAGGCAGCAGCGCCACCGACGGCTGCCGCAAGCCCCGTGAAATCCCGCACGTCAAGCAACTGGACGCCTATCACCAGCACGCCGATGCCCACGACGAGCCCCACGAAGACCTGAAGCACCAGCCGCATAACGTTGGCAGAAGCGCTCTCCCGCGCCGCCTCCACGGGGTCGCCTGACGCCGCGCCCAGGAGCTCGGCCGCGCTCTTGGCCTCCCTGCCCTCCCCGCCGCGCCGCGCAACGAGGGCTACCACAGCGGACGCCAGCACAAGCACCGACAGCAGCAGGCGCAGCGCCGAATCCAGGTAGTCTCTCCCTGCAACAGCCATAAAGGCGAGCACGGCGATGACGGTGACCTCGACCGCTCTCAGCGCTATCGCAAAGGCCTTCCTCTGCTGCTCGCTCTTCTCCACCATCTCGCGCATCTCGTCCACGTCCCCTCTCACCATCTCGTCGATCGTGGTGCCGAAGAGGTTCGCGAGGAGCAGCATGCTCTGGACGTCGGGCAGGGTCTTGTTCGTCTCCCTGTGGCTCACCGTGACACGGCTCACGTAGAGGCGCTGCGCGAGCTCGTCCTGGGAGAGCCCGAGCCGCTGCCGCCGCTCCCTGATCTGGTTGCCGATGT
The DNA here is from genome assembly GCA_959602875.1 of uncultured Collinsella sp. Lineage (GTDB taxonomy): Bacteria > Actinomycetota > Coriobacteriia > Coriobacteriales > Coriobacteriaceae > Coprousia. The sequence continues at coordinate 1,813 of CAUGVQ010000077.1, forward strand.
CCATACGCGCTTCCGTTTCCTCGCCCCCTTATTTGCGACCCAAGCGTAGCCGAGGGTGCACAAGGTGCAGTAAAAATTGATTTACAATGTGCATTACCTGCAATAATAAGTTACGACTATCCAAGCGTCTCAGAGGAACTCGCATGACCAAGACCCTGTACCTTATCGGCGGCCCCATGGGTGTGGGCAAGACCACCGTCTGCCGCGAGCTCAATCGGATGCTGCCCGCCTCCGTCATGCTCGACGGGGACTGGTGCTGGTGCGCAGACCCGTTCCAAGTGACAGAGGAAACCAAGCGCATGGTGCTCGATAACATCTGTCACCTGCTTGGAAACTTCCTGCGCTGCAGCGCATACGAGAACGTCATCCTCTGCTGGGTCATGCACCAGCGCGCGATCATCGACGAGATCCTCGGGCGGCTACCCATCGAGGAGTGCGGCGCAGACGTCCGCACCGTCTCCCTAGTTGCGCACGAGGACGAGTTGCGCCACCGCATCAAGGAAGACGTGCGCGCGGGCGTGCGCGACGAAGGGGCGGTGGCACGGTCGCTCTCCTACCTCCCGCGCTTCCGCGACCTTGGCACCGAGCTCGTGGACACCACCGGCCTCACGCCGCGTGAAGTCGCCGCGCACATCGCCAGGATACGCCGGTAAACGCCTCGCCCTTGGGAGATTGAACGCTGAGGCTCACGCCGAGAGCGCGGCCTCCAGCTCGGCGACCGTGCAGAGTGTCGAGCCGTAGCACTTCTCGCAATGCTCGAGCGCGCCCTCCTGGGTGCCGCAGAGGAAGGTCATGGTGGCATCGGTCACCACAACCGAGGCGTAGTTCAAGAAGTAGGCATCGGCAAGCGTATGCAGGACGCAGATGTTCGTATCGGCGCCGACGGCGATGACCGTCTTGACGCCCAGCTCGCGCAGGGTCAAATCGAGGTCGGTCTGGAAGAAGCCCGAGTAGCGGCGCTTAGGGATGACGATGTCAGAATCGGCACGCTCGATCTCGGGGAAGATGCGCATCGCGCCGGCGATGCCGTGCTCGCCCCAAAGCTCCAGCTCGCGGTCGAGACCCGGAATATGCGCGTCGTTGCAGAAGATGACAGGGATGTCGGCAGTGTGACAAGCGGCGACCGAGCGCGCCACGGCGGCGCGGTAGGCACCGGTCGTGGTCTCCGGATCGTAGAGCGTGTCGTCACCCGTCGCCTCGATGGCATCGATAACCAGCAGTGCGGTCTTGTTCTTATCGATCTGCATAGTGGTTCCCTTCACGTATCTTCACGGGGTCTTTCATCAACCAGCACGCCTATGAAAGCTTCGCCTGACAAACTGGAACATCAACTCCCATCTTAGCGCCTCGATAATACCGCGGTGGACTGTGCGATGAACGATTCTGCCTTTTAACGATAGTATGGGTGCAGACGATCCCGACAAGGAGGCATCATGGCACGCAAACCTATCGCTGAGCTCTCGTTCTCGCAAATCTATCCGTTACTGGTGCAAAAAGCGGAGCGTAAGGGCCGCACGCGCTTGGAGGTCGACGCCGTCACCTGCTGGCTCACCGGCTACGATGATGCAGGGCTCGCACGTCAGCTCGAGCGCGACCTCACCTATAAGGAGTTCTTTGACGAAGCGCCGGCGCTGAACCCCGCCAGAGCGAAGATCACGGGCAAGATCTGCGGCGTGGACGTGGCCGCGATCGAGAACCCCGTAGAGCAAAACGCTCGATATCTAGACAAACTCGTCGAAGAACTTGCACGCGGACGCGCTCTTGATAAGGTCCTCCGAAGCTGACCCGTTGCTAAGATTCGCCAACTTACCTGTACTAAACTGCAACTCTACCAACGGTCGAGGAATCTCAACTGGCAGTCGCGCTTGCCATGGGCGTAGGCGTCGTCGCGCTCACCATCATGGACGAGGTGACCCCCCAACGACGCGATTCGCCTGCTAGGCTATCGTAAGAGCTCCGCAAGGTTGCGACGAAAGCGCTCGCGATCCTCGTTCGTAAAGGCGGCGGGACCGCGCGTGCGACCGCCCGCCCGGCGAACCTTCTTCTCCTCGTGACGGATGAAGAGATCCATGTCAATCGTGGCCTTAGAGTAGACGCGCCCGCGCACACCGATGGCCGCCGCGCCGCGACCGAGCACCATGCTCGCGAGGCCGATATCCTGCGTGACCACCACATCGCCGGGCACCAAGCGCTCCACGATGGCGAAGTCAGCGCTGTCGGCGCCCACGGACACGTCGAGCACCTCGACCCAGAAGCCCGCATGCGTCTCGTCACGGCCACGGGCGCGCTCGGCGTCACGCGGGTCGTCCGGCCGGATGTGCCGCGCAAGATTCTGCGTGGTGTTGCCGACGATGACAACCGGCACCCTTGCGCGGCGTGCACAGGCAAGTGCCTCGCGCGTGACCGGGCACGCGTCTGCATCGATGTAAAAGGTACATGACATGCGTCTCCTTTACCGAGGGTTGGCAAGCATTTTCTCAGACGTAGCGCGCGTAGTCCTGCAGTGAATGGAAGATGTGAGCGATTACGACCCTACCATCGCGATATGCGTACAGGACGACGTAGCGCATGACGGGCATCACGCGATAGCCGCGAGAGGCAACCTCCGGCATTTGGCTGAGCGGATGCACCTCCGGATACTCGCAGGCGAGAAGAACCTTGGACTCAATCTCCTCCACAACGCGCACAGCAGCCCTCTTGCTGTCGAGCTCGACTGACAGATAGCGCACAATCTCCTCGAAATCCTCCTGGGCGCGAGGAAGAAGAACATAGTCACAAGCCATACTTCTCCCTCATGTTCGAGATGAACGCCGGGCCGCCGATGAAATCGCCCGCTTCGTATGATCGGTCCGCATCTGCGAGCACGCGCAGGAGGCGCGCCCTAGCAACCTCCTCTCGCATGATGTCATAGTCCTCGGCGCGCATGACCACGAACTCGCTGTAGCCGTTCTTCGTGACGGTAACGGGCTCGGAAGATTCCCTCACGAGCTTGGCAAACGCCGCGGTGTCCTTCATGTCGCGGACGGGAACACAGACCGCCATCTCAGTACCTCTTCTCACACGCATATAACTGTGGCCTAATAATACCACGCCCGTTTGATTGCACCAGAAACGTTTCTTTCTGTCATTGCTGTTGTGAGCTTTATCGTCAAGAAAAAACTTGCACTGTGTATAGGTGAGTATATACTGTAGCTATCGGGTATATACACTATGCCCGGCGGGAAGGGCCGAAGACGTCCGGCGCTTCCCGCGCCGCCAACGGGGACGCCTCGCGGCGGCACTCCCCTGCGGGGACGCCCAATGGGGCGCACAGGAAGGACACCGACTTGGACATCATCATATCGACCTCGAGCGGCAAACCCATCTACGAGCAGATCGTCGAGCAGATCAAAACCGCCATCGTGACCGGCGCCCTCGCCGAAGGCGAGCAGCTCCCCTCGATTCGCGCGCTCGCCAACAGCTTGCGCGTGAGCGCCATCACCACCAAGCGCGCCTACGCGGACCTGGAGGCAGCCGGCCTTATCGAAACGGTGCAGGGCAAGGGCAGCTTCGTCGCCGGCGGCAATGCCGAGCTCATTCGTGAAGAGCAGCTCCGCCAGGTGGAGGCGCACATGCTCCGCGCCATCGAAAGCGGTCGCGCCATGGGTCTCACGAACGACGAGCTCTCCGAGATGTTCACGCTCGAGCTGGACTAAAAAACAAGGCAAGCTGAGGGGCGCGCCAAAGGCGCCCTACAGACGAAAGGACGTCGACCATGCACGCCATGGCATCGGATATCAATACCACCGGCAGCCTTCTCATAGAGGCGCACGGGCTCACTAAGCACTACGACGGCTTCTCGCTTCAAGGCGTTGATCTCACGGTCGCCGAGGGCGAAGTCGTAGGCTTCATCGGCCAGAACGGCGCCGGCAAGTCCACAACCATACGAGCGCTTCTGGGACTCTTTCCCACCGACGGCGGCAACTCGCACGTACTTGGCTGTGAAAGCAGCAAGCTCTCACGTAGCGAAGGTGCACGAGTTAAGGAGGAGATCGGCGTTGTCTTTGACGCCATCTCGTTCCCCGAGCATCTGAAGGTCGCCGAAATTGGACGCATCTACGCCCGCGCTTATTCAAATTGGGATGCACACCGCTTCGCACGCATGACGGCGGACCTTGGCCTCGACGCCAAGAAGACCGTGAAGAGTCTCTCGCGCGGCATGGGTATGAAGCTTTCACTCACCTGCGCGCTCAGTCATAACGCACGCCTTCTCATTCTGGACGAGGCGACGGCCGGCCTCGACCCCATGGCGCGCGACGAGATCTTGGACCAGCTGCGCGACTTTGTGGCAGAGCCGGGACACGCCATCCTCATGTCGAGCCACATCACCTCGGACCTCGAGCGCATCGCCGACCGTATCGTCTGCATCGACAACGGACGCATCATCTTCGACCTGCCGAAGGATGTTATCACCGACGAGATGGGGATCGCCCGCTGCCGCGTGGCGGATCTGGAGCGAATTGCCGATGCGGACATCATCCCCGATACCGAACTGCGCTACCTGCGCCACGACTACGGAATCGATGTGCTCATCCCCGATCGCTTCGCGTTCGCCGAGAACTTCCCCGAGATTGCGGTCGACCGCATGACCATCGACGATTACATGACCCTCACCCTGAAAGGTGGTGTGCGATAGATGAAGAGCGCTTACCTGATTGAGATGACTATCTTTCGCGATTACGCCAAACAGCTGGTGGCGCTGGGCGCGCTCGTAAGCCTTTGCATTGGAGTGGGTATGCAAACTCCCCTTGCCATGCCCGCAACCCTCACCTGCATGTTCTTTATGATGAGCGCGATGGGACTAGCCGCGTACGACCAGCTCAACCACTGGGAGCTCTTCCGGCTGACACTGCCGCTCTCCCGCCGAGACATCGTGCTCGGTCGCTATGCCGCTATCGTGACCCTCGGCCTTATCGGCATGGTCGTAGGGTTTGCAGGCGCGCTTGTCTCGATAGTTGCCATCGGAGCGATGGGAATTGGCGGCGAGATTGGAGGCGCCTTCGCTTTCGATTCCGATCTGCTCTCGGTCATGTGCGTCGTCACCTGCTTCACCCTGCTCATCGGCTCCGTGGTGGCGAGCGTCGTCACACCGCTCTACTTCCGCTTGGGCCAGACGCGTGCCACGCAGATCCTGCCCACCATCATCGTGCTCATGTTTGTGATTCCTGTGGTCATCCTCGGCAACAGCGGCATGCTCGACGGCGGCATCCCGGGCATGGAGCTTCTCTCGAAGGCGCTTGAGGCACTGGATACGCCTACGGGCATGGCTGTCGGTTGCGCGATCTTGGTCGCGCTCTCGGCGGCGGCGCTTTGCATCTCCGCCGTCATCTCGCTCAAACTCTACGAGAAGCGCGAGTTGTAGAGACTTAGTCCTTGCACTTTGAGCTAACGGCCGCCTTGGCGCCTGCTCCCCTATCGGCGCGTGCCCACGCGGGAGCAAACTAGCGCCGGGGCGGCAATTCCCGCTGCGACAGCAGCGAGCGCCATCCACACCCCACCCAAGCCGATCATCGGCACAAGGGCGCTTCCCAAGGCAGAAGAAAGCACGCCGCCGCCCCGAATGGCAACCGACTGCACCGACGCCATACCCGACCGCTCCCGTGACGACGCCGCGTTATGCAGCAATGTTTGTTCGATAACGCTGCGCGCGCCGAGCAGAAGATACATAAACGCGTAAAGCCCTATAAACACTGCTGAAGATGCTGTGAACGCCAGCGAGCCAAGCACGACGAGGATCAATACGTGCAAACCGATGTACAGCCCACGCCTCCCCTGCCCTTTAAAGAATTCCTCGGTAAGACCACCAAAGCGCATAGCGCAGGCACTGCCCACCGAAGCCGTCACCATGCCAAGGCAGCTGACGAAGCCTAAAGCCCACTCCCAAGGGTCACCCATGAGCGCCAAGAGATCAAGCTGCCAATATGTCTCGAGCGCGACCATGGCAACACCGGCGGATACCGAGAGCGCAAGCACAAACCGAACATCGCCGGGCCGTTTTGCCGCCGCAGCAATAGCAAAAAGCTCAGCGCGTAATCCTTCTCGCATTCCCGTCCCAACCCTTCGCACATCTTTTGGAAAGACAATCGCGGCTCCTGTCAGAGACGTTAGAGAGAGGAAGACAACAGACACAATAAGCAGCACGTAAGTGTCGTCGAACGCCGCAATCATGCCGCCGAGCATTCCGCCCGCAGCGGTACCCGTCGTCTCTAGCAGCGCAAGGCGTCCATTCAGGCAATCTAACGCGGCAAGTCGCGCGCCTCCCTCATTGTTCCTATCCAGAATGCGATCGATCTCAATCGCCTCAAGTGAACCCGTGCGCGCCGCAAGGGCGAGCCCACGCAAGACACTCGAGGCCAATACCATCGCAAATCCGTCACCAATAAGAAGAAACAGATACGCTCCTGCATGAAGCAGCATAGATGCTGCAAAGGTGGCGCGCCTGCCCAGGACATCCGATATAACGCCGCTTGGAACCTCAAACGCACAGGTGACAGCAAGCGTGATACCGATCGAGATCGGCAACGTCTCGACCGTCGCCCCACGCGCGATCAGCATGAGCGAAAGCACCGGAACCGAGAGGCCGCCTGCGACGTACATGGCTAAAAACACCAGCGCATGGCTCGCCGGAAGAACCGAAGCGGGCGTGGTGGTAGCGCATGTTTTCTGACGACTTTTTGACATAGCGATACCACCCTCCAACAGTAGGCAAACAACGAGTCTATTCAGCTGTTTTCTGTCGATACCTACGCTGATTCGCTCCGGTGCGGATAGCAGCCGATGCTGACCTCCCATGGGACGGCGCCTTCCGCGGGCACATCGTGCGCATCGATGAACTCGTCAACCATCCGCCGGAATGCCTGGGCATCGACTTCGGTAAGGTAGATGACACCTGCCCGTAGCTCACCACGCGCCCGCCCGAGCTCCTCATCGCGAGTCGCAGCGCCGGACGAGACGTAAGCTCGAAGCCCTTCGAACACGCGCTGGTTCAGATAGTCGACAACGAGCTCCTTTTCTTCCCTAAGATCGTCGCCGTTGTCCATACGCAGGTTCACCTGCGCGGGAACGGCCCGCCAGTACCGCGCGTTGATACCGCGCACAACCTCGGTGTGGTCGAGATCGACCAACCCTAGCTCTTCCAACTTTTTCATGTGGTGCGTGACAGATGAGGCCGAGATGCCCATAGCGTCTGCAAGCTCTTTGCACGTCGCAGGACGCACGATCAGCTGCATCTCGTGCAGAAGGCGCTGCCGCTGGGGGTTCATATAGATATCCAGCTGTTTGCGGGTCGTAATATCAATCTCCCGTGTTGCCATACGTCCTCCTCTCATTGCATGCTATGGTATGTTACACGCTTTGTAACGTCAAGAGGAAGCTTGCACCCGCTATCGAAGAAAGAGACTTACTCGTTGTGTCCGAACGCCTCCCAGAGAAGCGTCACGATGCCGCAAAGCATTCCGCCAACGGGCCAGGCAACCCAAAACCAAGCGGCAGATGTCCCCAGCGGCTCAAACTCATCCGGATTTGCCGATGTGAGCACCGGAGCGAACAGTAGCGCCAGGCCGACGATGGTGGATAGAATCATGATGCAGCCGCAAACTGCCCCGAGCTTGCTACCGCGGCGCTTTTGCGCAAGCAGAGCATCTCGCCGCCCCTCATCGACCTCGAGGCTCATGATTTCCTCTACCTCAAGGTCCTCGCCCACGCTCTTGTTATACTCCGCCACGTTTGTACGCCCGAATAGCATGCCACCTCGGATAATCCACCACACACCCAAAGCGATAAAAAACATGAGGAAGAAGAGCGCCCAGTTCTCCGCTGACTTCTCGAGCATAAGCAGCGCGCCGATACCCGCGATAATGAAGGCGACGCCCGCGATAAGCGAGGTCGAAAACGTCTTGCGGGCAGCCGCGCGATCCTCGTCGGTGTAGAAGTCCTCCACAAAGGGGTGCGCCTTCTGAAACGCCGCGTGATCCATCCCCGCTGGGACAAGGAAGGCAAGCCCGGCGAGGACGCCCATAAGCACAATGATCACAAAGAGCCCGTCGCGGCCGTTCCAAGAAGCGAGCTCGACCGCTCCCTCAAAAAGCAGTCCGAAGGCGATGCCCAGAAGAATCGCGGCAACACCCGTGGGAATCTTCCACGCCATCATGAGCTGGTGCTCCTCATACCCGCAGATATCCTGCGGCGGACCTGCAGGCACCTGCGGCACTGTATGGAGAGACGCTTTTTCATCAGTGGCATTCGAGGTAGCATCGCGGGCAGTAAGGTCTCCCGTCACCAAATCGTCCAGCGTGCAATCGAAGATCTGGCACATCTTAAGAAGCTTGTCGAGCTCTGGCGTCGCTCGCTCAGCCTCCCACTTCGTGACGCTTTGGCGGGATACGCCAAGAAGCATGGCAAGCTGCTCTTGGGTCATATTGCGCTTTGCGCGCA
>CAUGVQ010000078.1 GCA_959602875.1 uncultured Collinsella sp.
CGTCAAGGCCGCAGCCAAACGAGAAGAGCTGGATGAGGTCGAGGTCGTTGCGGGAGGCCACGAAGCGCGCCGCGCGGTAGAGGCGGCTGTGGAACATCCACTGGTCGATCACGCGGATGGGGCGCTCGGGCGTCATCTTGTGCGCGACGGAGTCCTCGGTGAGCACGGCAAAGCCGAAGGAGTGCACGAGCGACGGGATGGCGTGGTTGATCTCGGGGTCGTTGTGGTAGGGGCGCCCGGCGAGCACGATGCCGTGGGCGTCGTGCTCCTCGATCCAGCGCAGCGCCTCGTCGCCGGCGCGGTGCATGGCGTCCTTGAACTCGAGGTCGGCCTCCCAGGCGGCGTTGACCGCGGCGTCGATCTCGGCGCGGGTGATGTGCTCGCCGCGCACGCGGCCACGGCCCTCGGCGGCATCCTTCTCGCGCTGCTCGCTCACGAGCTCGTAGAGGCGGCGCTTGAGCTCCTTCTTCTTGTCGTAGGGGATGAACGGCGAGAGGTACTCGATCTTGGAGCCCGCGCCCAGCTCGTCGACGTTGAGGCCGAGGGCCTGCGGGTAGCTCATGACGATCGGGCAGTTGTAGTGGTTGGTCGCCCCGTCGTCCTCCTGGCGCTCCCAGCGGATGCAGGGCATCCAGATGAAGTCCGGGTCCCTCTCGATGAGGTCCATGATGTGGCCGTGGGAGAGCTTGGCCGGGTAGCACACGCTCTCGGACGGCATGGACTCGATACCCGCATCGTAGGTCTTTTTGCTCGAATCGTCGGAGAGCACCACGCGGAAGCCGAGCTTGGTGAAAAACGCGTGCCAGAACGGGTAGTTCTCGTACATGTTGAGCGCGCGGGGCAGGCCCACCGTACCGCGCGGCGCGTCGGCCTCCTCGAGCACGGGACGGTTGAAGAGCAGCTCGTTTTTCTGCGCAAAGAGGTTAGGCACCTCGACCTTGGCCTTCTTGTGGCCGGCGCCCTTCTCGCAGCGGTTGCCCGTGATGAAGCGGCGCCCGCCCCCAAAGTCGTTGATGGTGAGCAGGCAGTTGTTGGAGCAGCGGCCGCAGCGCGCGTGCTTCTGGGTGACCGTGAGGTGCGCAATCTCGTCCGCGGGAAGGATGGTCGACACGCCGTCTGCGCCCGCGCGGTCGCGCGCAAGAAGCGCTGCACCGTAAGCGCCCATGCAGCCTGCAATGTCCGGGCGGATGGCGTCGACACCGGTCAGGAGCTCGAAGGCACGCAGGGTCGCGTCGCTCATAAACGTACCGCCCTGGACGATCACCTTCGTGCCGATCTCCTTGGGATCGCGGAGCTTGATGACCTTGAAGAGGGCGTTTTTGATGACCGAGTACGAGAGGCCGGCGGCGATGTCGCCCACCGTGGCGCCTTCCTTCTGCGCCTGCTTCACGCGGCTGTTCATAAAGACTGTGCAGCGGCTGCCGAGGTCGACGGGGTTCTTGGCGCGAATTGCCTCGGCGGCAAACGCGCGTACGTCCATGTTCATCGACACCGCAAAGCTCTCGATGAAGCTGCCGCAGCCCGAGGAGCACGCCTCATTCAACATGATGTGCTCGATCACGCCATCGCGCACGCGCAGGCACTTCATGTCCTGGCCGCCGATGTCCAAGATGAACTCGACGCCCGGCAAGAACGCCTTGGCGCCGCGCAGGTGCGCCACGGTCTCGATCTCGCCCGAGTCAGCCTTGAGTGCCTCGATGAGCAGGGCTTCGCCGTAACCGGTGGTGGTCACATGCCCGATCGTAACGCCCGCGGGAATGTGCGCGTAGAAATCGGCCATGATGACCTTGGCCGTACCCAGGATGTCGCCGTTGTTGTTGCCATACCACGTGTGCAGGAGCTGTCCGTCCTCACCCACCATGGCGGCCTTCATGGTCGTAGAGCCCGCGTCGATGCCAATGAACACGCGCTTGCCCGTATAGGTGGCCGCGTCGCCCTTGGGCACGACCTCGCGGTCGTGACGGTCCTTGAACGCGCGGTAGGCGTCCTCGTCCGCAAAAAGCGGATCAAGGCGCGCCACCTCGGAGCCCTGCGTATCGCCAAGAGCGTCGATGGCAGCGATGAGCTCGGGGAAGGTCGAGAGCTTGCTCGACTCGTGCGCCATGGCGGCACCCGACGCCACGAACAGGTGCGCATTCTCTGGCACGATGCGGTGCGCCTCGTCCAGATCAAGCGTGAGGTAGAAGCGACGGCGAAGCTCGGAGAGGTACTGGAGCGGACCGCCCAAGAAGGCAACGTTACCGCGGATGGGACGGCCGCAGGCGAGGCCAGAGATGGTCTGCGTGACCACGGCCTGGAAGATGCTCGCCGCCACGTCCTCGGGAGCGGCGCCCTCGTTCAGAAGCGGCTGCACGTCAGACTTGGCGAACACGCCGCAGCGGCTCGCAATCGGGTAGATGGTCGTCGCGCTCTTGGCGAGCTCGTTCAGACCGCTCGCGTCGGTGTGAAGAAGCGTCGCCATCTGGTCGATGAACGCGCCCGTGCCGCCGGCGCAGGTGCCGTTCATGCGCTGCTCGATGCCCTGGTCAAAGTAGATGATTTTCGCGTCCTCGCCACCGAGCTCAATGGCCACGTCCGTGCTCGGAATGAGGGTCTCGACGGCGCGCTTGCTCGCGATGACCTCCTGTACAAACTCAAGACCGAGCCACTGGCTGAGCAGAAGACCGCCCGAACCGGTGATGGCGCACGTCATGGGAGCCGCGCCGAGAAGACCCTTGGCGCCCACAAACAGGTCACGGGCGCAGGCGCGCACGTCGGTGTGATGGCGCTGGTACTTGGCGTAGACGATGCCGTTGTCGTCGTTCAGCACCGCGAGTTTGACCGTGGTAGATCCCACGTCGATGCCAAGGTGGAGTGTCCCGTAGTTGTTCTCGGGCTGCCAGATGGCACCCTCGGGCACCGTTGCGGAGCCGTCCTCGACCGCCGATGCCTCTGCCGCCGGTGCCCCTTCGGCCGGAGCCTCTGCCGCCGATACCTCGGCAAGCGTCTCCTCAGTGCCCTCGACAGGAATCCTAACCATTGACGACCTCCTTGGCCTCAGGGTTTTCAGATGCGGGCCTCGCCATGTTGAGGCCCAGAAGCTTCATGCCGTACGCTGGCACGTTGATATCGATCGGCTTTCCGTACAGATCGCCGGGGCGCACAAAGGCGACCACCGTCATGATGCGCGCCATGGTCTCGGGGCTCTCAGCAAGGCCGGTCTCAAACCAGCGGCAGATGATGCCCATCTCGGCGGCGACGACGTAGGAAAGGTAGTAGTCAAAAAACGTATCGAGCACACCGGGGAAGATGCCCGTTTTCATGCGGCTCGATACCGTCTCGCGCGCAATGTCCTGGATGCGCGGCGCAAGCGCGGGGTCGCCGCCCGGCCCCAAGAGCGCCCCGATGAGCGCGCCGTTGCGCTTAAGATAACCAAGCAGCTCAACCGCACCGGGCGCCGGCTCGAGCGCCTCGATGTTGCGGTAGAGCCCGGCCAGATCCGTTGCGGCAAGTGAGGCGATGCGCGCGTGAATCTCGGCAAGGATGAGCTCCTCGGTTTGCGCGACAAAATCGGGGATGTCCTTGTAGTGCGTGTAAAACGTGCGGCGCGTGAGGCCGGCGCGTTCGGTAAGCGAGGCCACCGTGATGCGCGACAGGTCCTCGCCCTCGCCGATGAGGTCGCTGAGCGCGGCGCGCAGCAGGTGCTGGCTGCGGGCCGAGCGGCGGTCCAGCTTGACGGGACCGGATGAGACCTCCGTGGTGACGGAAGAAGCCACGTATGCTCCTTGCTTCCTGTTATTTCACGACATGAGTATTATTGCACATACCGTGAAATATATTCATCCCGTTGCAAGGTCCACCGTTATCGCACAGACGCTTCCCCCACCCATCTCCGGGGTTGAGAGCTGATAAACACGACTGCAGCGCGCCCTTTTCTTCAAAACCGTGTTTGCCAGCGCTCCCGGGCGCTGGAGAGCTGGCAAACACGGTTTTGTCGTTTGGGAGAGGTAAAGCTCGCGCCGACAGCGGCGCCGTGGCGCCAGACCTGCCCGCACGGTGGATATAACTCGCGGGGACCTACCCAACCGTCACGCGCTGGCGCTCGCGGCGAAGCGTCTGCATGATGTGACGTGGCGCGGCGTGGAACACGTTGCTGCCGATAACGGCACTCGCCGCCGCCTTTGCCTCGTCGCTGCCGTTGGCCATGGCATAGGAGTGGCGGAACCGCTTGAGCATGGCGATGTCGTTGCCGCCGTCGCCGTAGACGGCGCACTCGTCCTCGGTGTAGCCGTAGTAGGAGGCCAGCCAGGCAACGCCCGCGCCCTTGTTGGCGTCGCGGTCGGAGATCTCGAACATCATGGGGTTGAAAGGCGCGTTCACCAGCGTGTCAGTATGCTCGGCAAGGTAGGCCTCGAGCTCGCGACGGCGACCCGGATCGGGGACGCGGCAGTTAACCTTGCATACATCGGTCAGACGCAGGATGTCGTCCGTCGTCTGGTCAAAGTGCATGTCGTTCATATTGAAGGGACCGCGCATGCCGCGCACGATGATGCGCTTGATGGGATTGTCGCGGCGGAAGCCCTCGTCGTGCTGCTGCTTGGAACCGCGAATGAACATGCCCTCGGGCGTAGCGCAGTCAAAGGGGATGGTCGGAAACGTACGAAGCAGGTCCTCGAGCGCCGCCGGATCGATGGGAAAGGTCTTGAGGAGATGCCCCTCGCGGTCGCGCACGATGGTGCCGTTGGAGCCGAGCATGTCCACTGGCGCGCCGCGGAACCCATGATCTGAGGTCGACTGCACCGCGCGCCCGGTGGCAACCGCCAAGTGCGCGCCGGCGGCAACGACCTCGTGCACGCACTTCAAGATGGTGCGGTCCGTCATATGACGAGCGTTGAGGAGCGTTCCGTCCAAATCGCAGGCAAACAGTTTAATCATAGGTGCAGCTATCCTTCCCCTTGCTCCGGCATATCCGCAGGTACCCGGGCCCTACCCTAGGGCAACATCGAGCACCATCATAATCGTGAAACCGGCGATAACACCAAGCGTGCCCACGTTGGAGTGCTCACCCAGATGCGCCTCGGGTATGAGCTCCTCGACCACCACATATATCATGGCGCCCGCAGCAAACGCCAAAAGCCAGGGCATAAAGGGAGCAATCCAGCCGCTCGCCATCACTACGAGAATACCAAATACGGGCTCGACGATTCCCGAGAGCGAGCCTGCTGCAAAAGCCTTTACACGACTCATACCTTCGCGATGCAACGGCAGAGAAACCGCGGCTCCCTCGGGAAAGTTTTGGAGACCGATACCTATGGCGAGCGCGAACGCCATGCCGAGGTACGCCTCCCCCGCCGCTCCCGCCGTGCTCGATGCCATCGCAAAGAGCAGACCCACGCTCATGCCTTCGGGGATGTTGTGGAGCGTCACCGCCGAGACAAGAAGCGTGGTGCGCTTCCATGCCGAGGGCAGCCCTTCCGGCTCTGCCGCGCCCGCGTGCAGATGGGGCAGCAGCGTGTCGAGAGCGATAAGAAACGCCACGCCGAGCAGAAAACCGCCCGCCGCCGGAATCCAGCCTATCTGGCCGAGTTCCTCGGCCTGCTCGATGGCGGGGCTCAGCAAAGACCACATGCTTGCAGCGATCATGACGCCCGCGGCAAACCCCAGAAAGATATGGTGGGTGAGGCCTCCCTTGTTAGGGTCCTTTGGGCTCAGGAGCACCACCGCGGACCCGAGCGTAGTCATGAGCCAGGTGAACCCGCATCCCAGCGCAGCCCACATGAGTGCCTGCACAGTATCTTGGTTAAACATCGTCGTATCCTTTCAGGCGCGAGCGGTGCGCGCAGCATCGCGCTCGTCACCGATGGCTGTCGTTACTCGTTAGGTGCCCGCTTTCTGGACGCGGTAAACCCGCATCGTTTGAACCTGAGTTTTAACACCTTGCATTCCCTTCCGTAAACAGAGAATCTATCCACTCGTGTGCGCGGCCGCGGCGGGTGCATCTGGCCCCCAGCCGACTCGGACCGCTCGTCCGCGCACACGGTACGCACCGTATAAGGAGGAACATCTTGCAAGCAAAGAAACTCACTGCTGAGGCCTTTGGCACGTTCGTGCTCACGTTCTTTGGCTGCGGCAGCGCCGCCATCGCCGGCACCGTCCTCGGCAACCTCGGCATCGCCGCTGCCTTTGGCCTGTCCATCGTTGCCATGGCCTTCGTTATTGGCAATGTCTCCGGCTGCCACATCAACCCCGCCGTGTCCCTCGGCCTTTTCCTCGATAAGCGCCTCTCTGCCACCGACCTCATCGGCTACTGGATCGCCCAGTTTGTGGGCGGCCTCGTTGCCGCCGGTGCACTCGCCCTCGTGGTGAGCCTCTGCGGCCTTGGCGGCGTGCTCGAGACCGGCCTTGGCTGCAACGGCTACGACGCCGCCTCTTCGGTTGGCCTCAACGCCGTCGGCGCTTTCGTTGTCGAGGTGATTCTCACCGCCGTCTTCGTGCTCTCCGTGCTCGGCTCCACCGCCGACGCCAAGACTGCACCCTTCGCCGGCATGATCATCGGCGCCACTCTCGCCTTCGTGCACATCATGGGTATCCCCCTGACCGGCACGTCCGTGAACCCGGCGCGCAGCTTTGGCCCGGCCGCCGTCATGGCGATCAACGGTGACGTCACCGCGCTCTCGCAGGTGTGGGTCTTCATCGCCGCTCCGCTCGTGGGCGCCGCGGTTGCCGCTCTTATCTGGCGCTTTGTCTGCAAGGCGGACGACGCCGCGTAGGGATTAGTCCCCATCAACGTACGTTTCAGGCGAAACGGCGCCCGTCGGAACCACCGGTGGGCGCCATTTTTCGCTCTTTGCGATGCTCATCAACGACTCGTTGAACGGGACTCAAAGGGTTTCGCCCCGGTTTCGCCCCCTATTGTTACGGGCATACACTGTTGACGTGACGGCTTTGGGCTGTCATTTCTTTTCTACGACCACAGGAGATGAGCATGGACATACGTCAAATTCGCTATCTTGTGGCCGCGGTTGAGGGCGGATCGCTCTCGTCGGCGGCAAAGCAGCAGTTTGTTACTGTTCAGGCAGTTTCCAAAGGCATTTCCGAGCTCGAGAACGAAGTCGGTACGCCCCTGCTCATCCGTGGCAATCACGGCGTCAAGCCCACGGCCATCGGCCAAGGTTTCTACGACCGCGCGCGCAAAACGCTCGAGAGCTTCCAAGAGCTCCAGAACTTCTCTGAGCGCGTACCTGCGCGTAACTCCGCAAATCATCTTCTTGTTACCTTCTGCGCGCCGCCGTTTGAAGGTGGCGACGACGCCATGCGGCGCCTCTCGGCACTGCTCGGCGCGCGCTTGGGAATCGAGATTGAGATTCTTATCGCGCCGGGCAAGACCTCGCTTGCGGCGCTCCGCTCGCATGCCGTGGACGCCGTATGCATGATTGGCGAGTACTCCGCCCCGGATACGGACTGCGTATCCATTGGCAGCCTCCCCACCGGTGTGGGAATGACCGCAACGCATCCCCTCGCATCCAAGAAGAGCGTCCATCTCGCCGACCTTGAGCCCTACCCCGTCATGTGGTCCGAGAGCTTCGACTCGTTCAATCGCTCCATCTGCACCATTTACTCGGAGCGCGGTCTCACCGCGCCGATCGTGCGCATCGCCGAGGACGGCACGCCCACGCCCGATGATGCCGATCTCTCGCAGGCAGTCTACTTCTCGGTCTATCTCTCCCCCTTTGGACAGCCGTTCCGCAACAGCCGTGTGGTGCCCATCGACCCGGCGGAAGCCATCTCCATCCCCATCTGCTTCGTTACGCTTAAAAACGCCAAGTCCGAGGCGTACCTTGCACTCGAGCGGCAGATTCGCACCGCGTTCAAGCTCATCTCGCTGCTGCGCGTCTAGTATCCGCGCCCTTCGCAAGTCAAAGCCCAACCGATGCCAAGCCGTCGGCGGCGCCTTGCGTCTATACTGCAAGCAGCACCTCGATCCCGAAACCGCCTGCCATGGGAGGACGATGGACGCACGCAAATTGAACCGCTTCGCGACCTGTGAGGACTATCTTGCCTGTCCGGTATGCGGAGGCGCGCTCTCGCTCGACGGCACCTGCCTTGCCTGCTCTGCCGGGCACCGTTTTGATATTGCCCGCCAAGGCTACGTAAACCTGCTGCGCGGCAAGCACAACCACGACGCTTATGACCGCGAATCCTTCGCATCCCGCCGCACGGTATTCGAGAGCGGCCTCTATACGCCAATTGCGGATACCGTGTGTAAGTCGCTAGAAGAAACCTTGGGTGAGCTTTCCGGTCACTCCCCGCAGCCACTCGTGGTGGATGCCGGCTGCGGTGAAGGCTATTTCTCGAGCGTGGTGCGCAAGCGGACACAGGCGCATGTCTGTGCCTTCGATATCTCGCGCGATTCCATTCAGCTAGCTGCTGTTCGCGACCCCGAAGATGGCATCACTTGGCTTGTGGCGGACCTTGCCGCCATCCCCCTTCAGACGGGCGTTGCCACAGCCGTGCTCGATATCTTCTCGCCGGCCCGCTATAACGAGTTCCGCCGCATCCTCAAGCCCGGCGGACGCGTAATCAAGGTAGTTCCCACGGCCAACCATATGCATGAGATCCGAGTGCTCGCTGCGAGCTCCCTGCAGCAGCGCGACTACTCCAACCAGCGGGTACTCGATCATTTTGCGGCGTCGTGCACCCCACTCGCACGCCATACGGTGTCTAACACCATCGCCCTCACGCCCGAGCTGCGCGACGCCCTCATCGCCATGACGCCGCTTCTGTTCTCGGTTGATACGGCCGCCATCGACTGGAGCGGGCTCACGCACGCAACCGTTGAGGCCGAGGTGCTCGTCGGTACGTGGCATGCCTAGGGAAAGAAACAGCCTCGCCAAAACGGAATTTCAGCTATTCAACAATCCGCATCCTTGTTTCGGAGTAAAGCGGTCAAGGCAGTGAAGAAACGCCTCGATTTGAGCGCCCGAAAGGTGGCTCCATTTCGACGCGCGCTCGCAGATTATTGAATAGTTGATATTCTGGTCGGAGGCTGACCGCCGTTAGGGCGAAAAACTCTGGAATACGTGGGCGCAAACCGCTGCACGCTCACTACGAACGACAGAAGCACAGGTTCGCACCGGTTACCGGCACTCTAAACAGCCAACTTCAACATCAATAGCAAAGGACCGCCCCGCATATCTTCGAGACGGTCCTCCCTCGATTACGTTATGCAGCTAGCCGGGCAACCACCCTAGCGCGCCGTTACTCCGCCGGGCAGAGAGCGAGCGCGGCCTCGTCGGCAACAACCACAACGTTGTCGTGCAGCTGGAGGATCGAGGCGGGGCACTGCGGGGTCACCGGGCCGTAGCACATGTCGTGGACAGCCTGGGCCTTAGCGGAGCCGTTGGCGGCGATGACGATCATCTTGGCGAACATGATGGTCTGCACGCCCATGGTGTAGGCCTGGCGCGGCACGTCCTCAATGCGGTCGAACAGGCGGCTGTTGGCCTGGATCGTGGACTCAGTGAGGTTGACGCAATGCGTGCCCTTGGAGAAGTGGTCATCGGGCTCGTTGAAGCCAATGTGACCGTTGTTGCCGATGCCGAGCAACTGCAGGTCGGGATAACCGGCAGCGGCGACGATGCGGTCGTACTCCTTGCAGGCGGCATCAGCGTCGGGGTTAGAGCCGTCCGGCACATGGGTGTTCGCCTGGTCGATGTTCACGTGGTCGAAGAAGTTGGTCTTCATGAAGTAGTGATAGCTCTGCGGGTCATCGTGGGAAAGGCCGCGATACTCGTCCAGGTTGTACGTAGAGACCTGGGAGAAGTCGCAGTCGCCCTTCTGGTTCCACTCAGCGAGCTGACGGTACGCGCCAATGGGCGTGGAGCCGGTGGCAAGGCCCAGCACGCAGTCGGGCTTCAAGATGACCTGTGCCGAGATGATATTTGCAACCTTGCGGCTCATATCATCGTAGTCACGTGCGCGAACGATCTTCATAGTGCGACCCCTTTCAGAGAGTCTCCTGTACTAAAAGCGGCGCCGGCAAAACCGACACCGCCCCTTACCCCGTTTAACGCTCCCGCGCCGTGATGAGTCGATCGAGTTCGTGAACGGTATCGCCCACGTTGCCTTTGATGCTCGAGAACTCAACGGCATTGCAGATGAGTATCGGCGCCGTGAGGTCGTAGCCCTCGGCCTTGATGGCGTCGCCGTCAAACTCGATAAGCACGTCGCC
>CAUGVQ010000079.1 GCA_959602875.1 uncultured Collinsella sp.
TGCGGGAAACGCTCTGCGGGCTCCCCGTGCGCCCTCGCAATCAAACTTACATTTTCCCGTATTGTCGGAACCCGTTTTCATTCATTTGAAAGGAGCCGTCTGTGGCCGAGAACTTGTGTGACTTGAGCTGTACCGAGTTTGCCGGGCTGCTTGCCGCCAAGGTGCCCGCGCCCGGCGGTGGTGGCGCGGCGGCGATGGCGGGCGCTCTGGCGGTCGCACTCTGCTCCATGGCGGGCAACTTCACCGCCGGCAAGGCGCGCTACGCTGCGGTCGAGGACGACATGCAGCGCATTCTCGACGAGGCGGAGTCCCTCCGTGCGGATCTGCTCGCTCTCGTAGAGGCGGATGCCCATGCCTTCGAGCCGCTCGCCCAAGCCTACAAGATCCCCGCGGACGATCCGGGGAAGACCCGTGCGCTCGAGACGGCGCTTCACGGCGCCTGCGCGGTCCCGCTCGACATCATGCGCGCCTGTGCCCACGCCCTCGACCTGCTTGAGGAGATGGGGGAGAAGGGAAGTCGCATGATGCGCTCGGATGTTGGCTGCGGTGCGGCGCTTGCCGCCGGTGCCCTTCGCGCAGCGCATCTGACGGTGCTCGTCAACACCACATCGCTCGCCGGCGACCCTGTTGCGCGCGCCTTTGAGGACGAGGCGGACGAGCTGCTCTCGGCCTATATACCGCGCGCCGACACACTCGCCGCGGGCATCGCCGCCGCGATTCGCGAGGGGGTGTGAGGATGGCAGAGCTTTTGCGCGGCGCCCCGGTGGCCAAGATGCTGACCAAGGAGGTCGCCGAGCGCGCTGCGCGCCTCGCTGCCGCCGGTGTCACGCCCAAACTTGCAATCGTACGCGTGGGGGATAACCCAAGCGACGGCGCCTACGTGCGCGGTGCGCTCAAACGCGCCGAGCGTGCCGGTGTCGAGATCGAGCTCGTCTCCCTGCCCGATACGATCTCGCAAGAGGAGCTTATGGGCGAGATTGCCCGTATCAATGCCGACCGCTCCATACATGCCTGCTTGCTTTTGCGCCCCTTGCCGGCGCACATGGACGAGTCTGCTGTTTGCGCGGCTCTTGCACCCGAGAAAGACGTCGACGGCATCACGCCGGGCTCCCTCTTTGGCGTCTTTGCCGGGGAACAAACCGGATTTGCCCCGTGCACGGCGGAGGCGGTCGTTGAGTTGCTCGAGCGCTCAGGCGTCGAGATTGCCGGCTCGCGCGTGACCGTCGTCGGCCGTTCGCTTGTCATCGGCAGGCCCGTCGCCATGCTGCTTATGGGTAAAAACGCTACCGTCACCATCTGCCACACCAAGACGCACGACCTCGCCTCTGAGTGCGCGCGTGCGGACATCCTGGTCGTCGCTGCGGGCCATGCCGCCACGGTGGGGGCATCTGCCGTACGTGCCGGACAGGTCGTCGTCGATGTGGGCATCAACGTGGATGAAACCGGCGCCCTTGTGGGAGACGTCGCATTCGACGAGGTCGAGCCTCTCGTGCGCGCCATCACGCCCGTGCCGGGAGGGGTTGGGGCGGTCACCACGGCCGTCCTTATGAAGCATGTTGTCGAGGCCGCCGAGCGCGCGGCCCAGAAGGGATAGCCATGGCAGTAGATCTAGAGCGCGCGCAGGCTGCCGTACGGGAGTTTTTGCTGGCGGTAGGTGAGGACCCCGACCGCCCGGGTCTCATCGAGACGCCCGACCGGGTCGCCCGGGCTGCCGCCGAGCTTTTTGGCGGCTACGATGAGGACCCTGCCGTGCACCTGCGCAAGCAGTTCCACGAGAGCGATAACGAGGAGATGGTGATCGTGCGCGACATCCCTTTCTCCTCTATGTGCGAGCACCATATCCTGCCGTTCACAGGCAAGGCGCATGTCGCCTATATCCCGCGCGCCGGCCGTATCACCGGCCTTTCCAAGATTGCCCGCTGCGTATCGGGCTTTGCGCATCGCATGCAGCTGCAGGAGCGCCTGACCGCCCAGATCGCCGATGCCCTTATGGCGGAGCTCGAGCCGCTCGGCGTGCTCGTGGTGCTTGAGGCGGAGCACACCTGCATGACCATGCGCGGCGTACGTGCTGCAGGCGCCCTCACCGTCACCTCGGCGGTCCGCGGCGGCTTCAAGAACGATATCAAGACGCGCGAGGAAGCCCTGCGTCTGATCGGGCTCAATGGCTAGTGAAAAAGACATTCTCCGGCGGCAGCTTCGCGCCTCGCGCGATGCCGTGCCGGCAGATAAGCGCTGCGAGCGCGACGCGTGCATTGCCGAGCACGTTCGCTACCTTCCATGCTGGAGCGACGCTCGGGTACTGTTCTGCTACCTTTCGATGGGGTCGGAGTCAGAGACGCGTCAGTTGATCGAGAGTGCGTGGCGCGAGGGCAAGCACGTGCTCCTTCCGCGTGTTGTGCCCGATTCCCCGGTGCTTGCATGGCATTATGTGGACGATTTCTCCCATCTTGCGCGCAGTGCCTTTGGCATTTTCGAACCGGTACCGGGCGTACACCCAACCTGCCCTTTCTCCACCATGATGGAGCTCGAGGGAGCGGTCGCCATCGTTCCGGGCATCGCGTTCGACCGTCGCGGTTTTCGGTTGGGATATGGCGGGGGCTATTACGACCGGTTCCTCGCAGCTTTTCGCGGCACCTCGATAGGGATTTGTTTCTCAGACGCTGTGCGCGACGATCTGGGCAGCGACGGATGCCTCGACCCATGGGACCGTGCCGTGGATATCTTGGTGACCGAGGAGGGTGTCGTGCGGTAAGACGGGTTGCGTCCGCTGAGGTGCCTCGTTAAGCTGTACGGTGCCGTTACGCTTGGCGGTGCAGGGGACCGCCGTGTTCAAAAACGTGATTCTTCGCATTTCTTGCGGCTATGGGCCGCGGTGGCGAATTAATACCAAGGGGGCTCACACGATGGGCGAGCAAGTTAGGGATGAGCGTGTTTATCAGGTGCCGTTTGGCATCGAGGAGCTTTCATTTGAAGAGGCTGTTGCGCTCGCGGCAGATACCGGGGTCATCTCGGGAGACGCCGGCCCGCTTCTGGAAACCGTTATCGATATGCTCGACGAGCTCGGCCGTCCTGACGGCTATTTCGATTGCCTGCAGGTTGCGGGTACCAACGGCAAGACATCTACTGCACGCTTCTGCGCAGCCATCCTTGCCGGAGAAGGCCTCCGCTCTGCCCTCTATACGTCCCCCCAGCTCGTCCGTTACCCCGAGCGTATGGAGATAGCGGGTCAGGTTGTTTCCGACGAGGCGTTCGCCCACGGCGTGTCGGCTGCCCGCGCGGCGGGCGAGCGTGTGAACGCGCGCCGCACCGCAGCGGGGGAGAGCGCCTATAACATCACGCCGTTCGATCTGCTCACGGTCGCCGCGCTCGTCATTTTTGCGGAGGCGCGCATTGACGTGGCGGTGCTTGAGGTGGGTATGGGCGGCCGTTGGGATGCCACGAGCGCGACCGACCCGGTTGCCGTCGCTATCACGGGCATCGGTCTCGATCATATGAGGATCCTGGGGGACACGCTCGCCGCTATCGCGGGTGAGAAGGCGGCTGTCATCAAGCCGGGTCGCTCCGTCGTGCTCGGTGAGGGCACGCATGAGCCGAGCGTCCAGCGCGTGATGGACGAGCGCTGCCGCGCCTGCGGTGTGGTGCCGGCGGTCTCTAGCCATGTACTGCTCACGACGCCCGCGCATCTGGGAGACGCGTTTGAGTTCTCCACCACCACGCGTCGCGCCATCTACACGCCCCGTCTGCGCAAGCCCGTCTATCAGGCCCAGAACGCCGCGTGCGCCATACAGCTTGCCGAGGATTACCTCGACCGACCGTTGGATGAAACGGCGCTCGAGGCCAGCCTCATCGACTGCCCGACGCCCGGGCGCTTCGATACGGTCCGTCGTGACCCTCTGGTGCTCATTGACGCGTGCCACAACCCGCAGTCCTGTGAGGTGTTCGTTACGGCTCTCGATGAGATTGCGCCCTCCATCGCCGATCGTCCGACGCTTTTAATCGCTGCCCTGACGGACAAGGATGTCGCCGGCATCGTCGATGTGCTCGTTTCGGCGTTCCCGTATGTCGCGGTCACGCAGACCACCTCGGACCGCGCGATGGCGGCAGAAGACCTTGCCGCTATCGTTGGGGATACGCTGCGGGCTCTGGGTCGTCCTGAGACGGATCTGGTCGGGGTGCACCCCTCGGTTGAAGCCGCGCTTGATGTCCTCACGAGCCAAGGGCGTGCGGTGCTCGCTGCTGGCACTATCACGCTTGCCGGTGAGGTGGCTGGCCTGTTCCGGTAATGCGCGTATCTAAAAAGAGCCTTGCGATAGCGTCGCTGCATCAGCCGCGGGCGTATACTTAACAGCGCTGCTAGGCGGATGCCGGTCCCGCCTGATTTCGATAGAGAGGCTCACACTCGTGTACGTACTGTTTTTCCTCATCAGTTTCGGCGCATCGATCATCGGTGCCATCTGCGGCATCGGCGGCGGCGTGATCATCAAACCGGTGCTCGACGCGAGCGGCACGCTTCTTCCCGGGACCATCAATTTCCTCTCTGGCTGCACCGTGCTCGCCATGACGTGCTATTCGGTCCTCCGCAACCGACTTTCGGGTGCGACCTCTATCGATGGTAAGACGGCGCTTCCGCTCGCGGTTGGCGCGGCGGTGGGCGGTCTTGCCGGAAAGCAGCTCTTTGATGTTGTCGAGGGGCTGTTTCCCGATCCGGCGCTAGCCGGTGCGGTCCAGGCCATAGCGCTCGGTATCATCACCCTCGGCACCCTTGCCTATAACCTCAACAAGGACCGCATCAAGACGCTCGAGATCGCCGGGGCCGCGGCGTGCGTCGTCATCGGCTTTGCGCTCGGTGTCATGTCCTCCTTCTTGGGCATCGGCGGCGGCCCCATCAACCTCGTGGTGCTCTACTTCTTCTTCAGTATGGGCACCAAGCAGGCAGCACAGAACTCGCTCTTCATCATTCTCTGCTCGCAGGCAACGAGCACCATCACGAGCCTGCCCACCGTGGACTTCAGCGTCATCGATGTGACTCTCATCATCGGCATGATCTTCTGCGGCATCATGGGCGGCGTCTGCGGGCGTATCATCAACAAGCGCATTGACGAGAAGCACGTTGACAAGCTCTTTAGCGGCCTCATGGTCGTTATCGTCCTCGTGTGCATCTACAATGCCGCAAAGCACCTCATCGGCTAGGTGCGATCGGAGGCGTTCGCGAGTGGGCGAGATCGGATCAGACGAAGGAGCACGAGTCGGCGCGGGCCGGATCGGCGACGCACTGAACATCGAGGGCGTGCGCATGCAGGAGCGCATCCTCAAGATGGATGCCGAACGTGGTCTGCGCAACCTCAGGGACTCCACGCGCTTGATGCTGCTCGTACTTCTGGTCTCCGTGCCCATGGGTGTGGCGGCCTGGGCGTTTCTTGCTGCGCTCGACGCGGTCACCGCTTTTCGCGAGGCGCACGGCTGGCCCGTGTTTCTGCTCTTGCCCTTGGTGGGCGTCTTCACCGCTTGGCTCTACCGCGTCCACGGCAAGGATGCCGCACGCGGAAACAATCTCGTTATTGACTGCGCCGTAACCGGCAGCGTTATTCCCCGGCGCATGGCGCCCTTCACGTTCGTGTGCTCGGTGGCAACGCATCTCGCAGGCGGCTCTGCCGGCCGCGAGGGGACGGCGGTGCAGATTGGCGGGACCATTGCCGATGCGGTCTCTCGCGTGTTCAAGCTCAAGGAGTACGATCACCGCGATCTTATGATGGCGGGCATCTCCGCGGCGTTTGGCGGGGTGTTCGGCACGCCGCTTGCGGGGGCGTTCTTTGGTATGGAGATGTGCTATGTAGGCAAGCTCCACTATGCCGCGGGAATCTATTGTCTTGCTGCGTCTTTTGTGGGAGACACGGTTGCCACCTTGCTGGGTACGCCACGCGAGGCATACCTCATCGGCCGCATCCCCGAGATAGATCCGGCAACCATCGCGCTCGCCGTGGGCGCCGGCATTGTCTTTGGGGTGGCGGCGCGCCTGTTCTCCGGCGCCATACGCCTTATGCGCCGCTTCTACGCCGCGCATATCACCGGGTATCTTCAGGCGGCGCTGGCGGGCGCCACCGTGTTGCTGGTGACGTATGCGGTGTTTGGTCTTTGGCGCTATGCCGGTCTGTCCTCCTGGCTTGTGGAAGCGGGCTTTGCGGGGGAGACCACACCGTTGGATGCCGTCTGCAAGCTCGTCATGACTGCGCTCACGCTCGGTGCCGGTTTCCAGGGTGGCGAGGTGACGCCCCTCTTTGGCATCGGGGCGGCGCTCGGTGGATGGATGGGCGGCATCTGCGGGGTCGCCCCGTCCTTCATGGCGGCGCTCGGTATGGTGGGGCTGTTTGGCAGCGCGCTCAACGTGCCCATCACCACCATTATGCTCGGCATCGATCTTTTCGGCGGGCATGCGGCGCCCTACTTTGTCATCGTGTCGTTCGTGGGTTACCTCATCGCCGGGCACCGGGGCGTCTACCCCGCGCAACGCATCGTCACGCCTAAATGGCGTTCTTTGGGAGAAGACGCGGGCGATACCGTCGAACAGGTTATCGAACGGCACCGCGACGGTGTGGTGTAGCGCTTTGCGCGTTCCCGTTGGAGCTTTCTGACACCTGTTGCGCTACGGTCTTCTCGCCAAGGCCCGGGCGATGCGCTGCATGGCGGGTGCGGCGTCTTCGAGGAAGTCGCGGTAGCCGCACCAGTCCTCGCGATAATAGGCGATGTTCAAGCGCTTGCAGTTTTTATGGCAGATGCCCTCGAAGGGGCAGTCGGCGCATGCCGAGCACGGTCTGCGGGGCTCGGCGAGAAACGTCTGAAGCGCCGGCGCGGCGGCGAGGTCTGCCAGGGAATCGGTCTTTACGTTTCCGAGCAGGTACTGGTCGATGGCGAGCTGGGCGGTAAGCACCGTGAGGATGTTGAATGTCACGCCGTGGTCGCGCAGGGCCTCTATCGCGCCCATGACGCGCCGATAGGTGCCCTCGCCCCGAGCGTCGGGGCGGAGCCAGTCATGCAGCTCGCGGTAGCCGTCGAGCGAGACACCGACGAGAAACCCGTGCCTTGCGAAGAACTCCGCCCACGCGTCATCGATCACGTAGCCGTTGGTCTGCAGGGCAAAATGCACGGTCTGGCGCTGCCTGCGCTCCTCAACATAGGTAACGAAACGCTCGAAGTAGCCAAGGCCGGCGCAGGTGGGCTCTCCGCCCTGGAACGCAAAGGTGATGTCGGCGTCCTCGCTAAGTTAGAGTGCGCGATCGACAAGGGCGCGCATCGTCTCGTTGTCCATGATGCCGTACGTCTTCACCTCGCGGTGCTCGGACACATCGGCATAGAAGCAATACCGGCAGCGCATGTTGCACAGCGCCGATGCCGGTTTGATAAGAAAGCTGACGTGCTTCACGGTCCCTCCGCTCAATGGGGAAGTCGTTTGAATCGCAGTTGCGGGTTCTACTATAGCGCAGCGACAATTGATGGGACGGCGTGCTATCCTGTACGGCTGACGTGACGGATGGTGTCGATACCGAGGGCAGGGTGGATATGATGAGCGATGTTATAGCAGACGGACCGTCTGACAAGGAGCTTTGCGAGGCAAAAGGTCTGTGCGCGTTCATCGGGGAGAGCCCTACGGCCTTCCATGCGGCCACGGCGGTGCGCCAAAGGCTCGAGGCGGCCGGTTTTTCCTATCTGCCAGAGGGAGACGCCTGGCGCCTGGAGCCGGGTGGGAGCTATTACACCTGCCGCAA
Source organism: uncultured Collinsella sp. (assembly GCA_959602875.1). Lineage (GTDB taxonomy): Bacteria > Actinomycetota > Coriobacteriia > Coriobacteriales > Coriobacteriaceae > Coprousia. The sequence continues at coordinate 7,761 of CAUGVQ010000079.1, forward strand.
CAACTCGAGTGTCATCGCATGGCGCATCGCGGAGGACACACGCGAGAATGCGCGCGGCATCCATTTCCAGATTGCCGCCGCCCATAGCGATTCGCCCACCTTCCGGCTGAAGTCGTCGTATGTGGTCGAGGGCGCCGGCGGTGCGCTCTGCCTCGATGTGGAGCCGTACGGCGGCATGATCGAGTACACCTGGTTCGACCGTCCGCTCGGCATAGCGGGGCGCCTGCTTGCGCGGTCGGGTTCCAGGGTGGAGAGCAGGCTGGTCGAGACGGAGGGGCCCGTCGCCCTCATCCCGAGTCTCGCCGTCCACCTTAACCGTGGGGTCAACGATGGCTTCGCGCCGGACCGCGCACGCGACGTGCGCCCTGTCGTCACCGCCGGCGCCCTTGGTGCGAAGGGCCTTATGAACGCCCTCGCCGCATCCGCTGGGGTCGCAGCCGATGACATCGTCGCCGCAGACCTCTATCTCGTAAACCTCGATGCACCGCGCATCTGGGGAGCGGCCAGGGAGCTCGTTTCCGCACCGCGTCTCGACGATCTCATGTGCGCTCACGCCGCGCTCGAGGGCTTCCTCGGCGTCTCCTCACCCTCGTCCATCAATGTCTATGCGCTATTCGATAACGAGGAGGTCGGCTCCAACACCAAGCAGGGCGCTATGTCGACGCTGCTCAAGGACACGCTCTCGCGCATCACGGCGGCGCTTGGCCGCGATGAGGAGGACTACCGTCGAGCCCTGTCGCGCTCGATGCTTGTGAGCTGCGACAACGCGCATGCGGTTCATCCCAATCGACCCGACAGGTACGACGAGCTCAATCGGTGCCGCGTGAACGGCGGCATCGTCATCAAAGAGGCAGCGAACCAACACTACTGCACCGATGCCTTCAGCCGTGCCATCTTCGTGGAGGTGTGCGAGCGCGCCGGCGTTCCGTACCAGGCCTTCGCCAACAGAAGTGATATGGCGGGAGGATCCACCCTCGGCAATCTTTCCAATATCCAAGCAAGCATGCACGGGGTCGACGTGGGCTGCGCGCAGTGGGCGATGCACTCCGCCTACGAGACCGCTGGTGTGCGCGATGTGTCGCTGGCGCGCCGAGCGCTCGAGGCATTCTATGCCGCTGACGTGCGTGTCGACGACGTCAATGGCTTCGAGATCGCGTGGGTCTGAGCTGGGTCGCCATCAAACTTGGAGCTAGGTCCAATGCTCAGTAGGAGTATGATGGTGCCCGTTGGGGATATGCGGAAGCCGGTGCTCCCGCAGATCAGTTGGGGGAGCGTCGATGCCTCAGACGAGCATGCATGCCAAGGGCCGTCTCAACAGCCGGTCTGTGCGCGATCATAATCTGTCCCTTGTCCTTCATGAGCTGTACCGCCGCTACAGCGGCTCACGGTCCCTTATCTGCGCCGCCACGGGCCTCACGCCCGGTGCCGTCACGCTGCTCGTGAACGAGCTCATGAAGGCCGGCTTCATCGAGACGGGCGGCATGCTGGAGGCCGAGGGGGGCCGTCGCAAGAAGCAGCTTGTTCTGTCGGGACGGACCTGTCCGGTCGCGGTGATTCAACTCCGCCCCGGATCGGTGCGGCTCGTGTGCGAGTCCTTCTCTGGCGAGCGCCTGGTGGATGAGGTTCACAACCGAGACTTCCGGGGTTGTCCCGTGGAGGACTTCGTTTCCTTTGCCGCCAACCTCATCTACGAGCTGGAACAGCGTCTTGCGAGGGAGCAGGGGCTTGTGCTTAGGGCCGTCGGCGTCGTTTCCCCTATGGCGGTCCTTGCACATCAGGCGGGCACGCTGCCCAATGCAGACTTCGGCTGGCCGATGCAGGATATCGGAGCGCTGATTCGCTCCGAGGTCGAGCACCGCGGCGGGGTGGCGACGGTCGTTATGATGAACGATGCGAATTGCGCCGGTTGGGCGGAGTACCGCGCCCTGGTGAAGACGGGTGCGGAGGATCCGCACGGCGTCATCTTCATCGACACCGATGACCCGATGGGCGGATCGTTCATATTCGACGGCAAGGTGTACAACGGCGCCCTCGGTACGGCGATGGGCATCGGCCATATTCAAATCAACGTCGAGGGCGAGCGGTGCCTATGCGGAAAGCGCGGTTGCCTCACGCTGTATGCGAGCCGGGAGGCGGTGATCCGTCGCAGCGGCCTTGCGGAGGTCGCCGATGCGTCCGGAGC
>CAUGVQ010000080.1 GCA_959602875.1 uncultured Collinsella sp.
CCAGAAGCTCGAGCATGCGCTCGGCAAGCTCACGCTCGCCACGCCCCTCATGGGCAAGAAAGCGGTACTGGTGCTGCGTGAAGGTGGAGAGCAGGATGCGCGGGAGGAACTTGTTGAGTTCGTCGAGCGCCTCGTCATAGAGCCCCGTCGCCAGAAACGCCTGGATGCGTGCACTGTAGTAACGCTTGGCTCCCTCGGTGCCTATGAAATAGACGATAAGGAACACTATGAAGGCAATGACTTCGGGTCTCACTTCGAACCTTTCTGCGGGGTCGCTTTATGCGCCCCTTCTTGCGAAAGAGCGGGCGCGCACCTCGGGAGAATGGGAGGGAACCAAACGTTCCGACCGTGAGATGCGCGCCCGCTCCTTTCCGTTTTGCAACGGGGTGCGGCGCCCCAAGCGACAGGCGCGGAGCGCCGCACAGGCGACAAGATAGTCTTAGCCCTTGGCAACCCAGCCGAGAGCGCCGAGCACGATGCCGAGGATCAGGACGATGAAGATCGCCTTGGTCGAGGTCATGCCCTTCTTGCCGAGCAGCCAGTACACGAAGCCAACGAGCGCCGCAGGCACGAGCTTGGGGCAGATGACGTTGGCGATGTGCTGCAGGTCGACGGTCACGCCACCCAGATCGATCGGGGCGGTGATGACGATGCCGACGTTGGTGGAGACCAGCGCGCCAACCATGAAGACACCCATGACGGTGGCAGCGTCGGTGATGGCGTTGAGCTGGTCGCTCATCGTGGTGACGAGCTTCATGCCCTGATCGTAGGCGATGTAGGTCTGCTTGCAGCGGAACCAGTCGACCACGATGTTGACGGCAATCCAGATGAAGATGCCGAGCGGGTTGCCCTGCATGGCCATGTTAGCGGCAAGAGCGCCGAAGATGGTCGGGAGCAGGGAGCCGAAGATGGAGTCGCCGATGGAGGCGAGCGGGCCCATGAGGCCGGTCTTCAGCGAGGCGACCGTCTCGAGGCTGTCGAGACCGTCGGTCTCCTCGAGGGCAAGGTCGATACCCGTGATGATGGTGTTCAGGAAGTTCGAGGTGTTGAAGAACGGAGCGCACTGGGTGCGGGCGGCGGTCTTCAGGGCCTCGGTGTTGTCCCCGTAGATCTTACGGAGCTGGGGCAGGATGATCCAGAGGTAACCGGAGTGCTGCATACGCTCGTAGTTCCAACCGGCCTGGAAGCCAAGAAGGTTACGACGGTTAATCTGCTGGAAGTCAGCCTTAGTGAGCTTGTAGCCAGTGGTATTAGAGCTCATCGTCGTCATCTCCCTCCGCACCAGCAGCGACGGCGGCAACGGGAGCGGCCTGATGCTGCTGATAGTAGATGTAGGCGAGCGCGAAGCCGATGAGGGCGATCGTCAGCATGGACAGCGAGTTGTAGTCGCCACCAGCGATCTCAGCACCAGCAGCGCCGGCAACGGTGGCGACATCGCCGCTGATGCCAGCGATGCTCGTGAAGGCGGTGCCCATGAGGGCAGCGATCACGAAGCCGAGGATCAGATAGGCAACGTGCTTCTTAACGGGCAGGTAACGAAGCAGGATGGCGAAGCCCACAGCGGGGAGCATGCCACCGGCAACCGTGAGGCCGGTGCCGAGCCAAGCAAGATCGCCGTTGAGGGCGGTGGTGATGGCCTCGACCAGCGGCTGGCCGAATGCCAGAGCCAGGAACACGGGGACCATGCGGCTAAGCATCCAGGAAACGGCGCCCATGAGGTAGTGGACGTTGTAGGCGTTCCAGTTCATCTTCTCGATATCGGCATCGCAGGCGTGACCCCAGAAGGTGTTGGCCATACGACCGAGGATATCGGTGTAGACGAGGATAGCGGCCACCGGCACGCCGAGGGCGGCGAGCGCCTGCTCCGGGTCCATGCCAGCGCTGACGGCGAAGGCCGTAGCGATGAGGGTACCGGAGTTAGCGTCGATGCGGGACGCGCCACCAAAGGTGCCGACGCCCAGGATGGTGAGCTGCATGCTACCACCGATGAAGAGACCAGTTGCCATATCGCCCATTACCAGGCCGGTGATGAAACCGGAGAACACGGCGGAGCCAGCACTGGAGTACCAGTGGAGCTCGTCCATGATCTGGAAGCCTGCATAGAGGGTGAGCAAAAGAATTTGCCACCAAGCAATCATGGTTTTCCTCCTTCTTCCAATCTCGAACGTAAACGTACAGTTCTTACGCTATGTCAAGCCGTGCATCTCCCCTCACGGCTCAGCACCAAATGAAATGACTTAGAGCTTGAAGTCCTGCGGGTTGTCCTGCGGGGTAAGCTGGATAACCATCGGAACGCCCATGTTCTGGAGCTCGGTCAGCGCGTCGACGTCGTCCTGGCCGCAGTTGATGTTGCGGCTGTAGCTCTTGACGATGTCCATCGACGTGATGTTGCCGAGGATGATCTGATCAAACTTGACGCCGGCCTTGGCGAGCTTGAGATAGGTCTCGGGCTTCTTGACCACGATGAACAAACGCTGGGCGTCGTACTTGCCAGCGAGGATGTTGGCAGCGGCCTTCTCAACGGGAAGAACAGAAAGCTTGCAGGTAGCGGGCGTAGCCATGCGCAGAACCTGCTTCTGGGTGGCATCCTCGGCGATCTGATCGTCGACGACCATGAAGCGGCTCACCTGACGAGCGTTAGCCCAGAGGTTGCCCACCTGGCCATGGATGAGGCGGAAGTCAACTCGTGCACCTACGATCATGTCACTCAACTCCTTCGGTCTCGAGTGTGTGGATGAGGGGTTCGGCGCGCAGGGAGATGGCGTCGTGCACGTGCCCCTCGGTTTCGAACAAAACGAGCTCGTTGACGCCGGCACGCGTAAGTCCGTGCGGCACATAGAGGGTCGCGATGGGACCGATCTCCCAATAGCGGCCGACGTTCGTGCCGTTGACAAACGCGACACCCTTGCCAAAGCCCGTGGTGTCGATGAAGGTGTCGACCGGCTCGTCGAGCGTGAACTCAAAACGGGTGAACGAGGGCGTGCCCTCGTGCCAGCCGGCGGAGAAATCAAGCTTGGAGATATCCTCGAGCGGGAGTGTATAGGCCTCCCAGTTGAGGATGAAGTGCAAGTCAACGCAGACGCCCGTGCGGATGCCCTTGCGCTGCGTATCCGCCAGGAACTTGTGGCCGTAGTTCACGCGGCCCATGTTCTCCATGAGGATGTCGAGGCGGTTGTGCTCAGCGGGCAGCGGGCAGCGGATGTCCTCGCCGATGTGCTCCTGGTACTGCGTGGCAACGAGCTTGCCCTCGACAAAGACCTGTGCGCGGTCGCGACCGTCGATGACGCGGATACGCTCGTCAACCCCCTCGGCAACGTCACGCTCGATCTCGGTGCGATAGAGCGTGTAGCCGTAGCTCTGACCCATGTCCTCCATCGAACGGGGGTAAAGCGAGCGCTGGGGCTCGGAAAGATTGTCGAGGTTCTCGAACAGGCCGCAGCGGCCGGTGAAGGTGATGTCCTCGGCGGAGATGGCACAGGCCTTCTTCACGAGAGGCTCTGCCGTCCAGGCGTCCGGGAAGAGGTCGCGCACGACGTCACGGAGCTTGTACCACTTCTCGGTGGGGTTGCCCTCCTCGTCGAGCGGCGCATCGTAATCGTAGCTCGTGACCTGGTGCAGGTCATGGGTGTGGCGCGCGGAGCAGCCGTTCATGAAGCCAAAGTTCGTGCCGCCGTGGAACATGTAGAGGCTGAGGCTTCCGTCGAGCTCAAGAAGCTCGCGCACGGAGTCTGCCAGATCCTGCGCGTCACGGCGGATGACGTTCTCGCCCCAACGGTTGAACCAACCGTCCCAGAACTCCATGCACATGAGGGGCCAGTTCTTGCCATGCTCCTCATGGAAGGCCTTGAGCTGAGCAAAGTTCTCGCCCGCGCGGGAGCCGAAGTTGCCGGTCACAAAGACGTCGTCGTCAATGAGCGTGCCGGCGCGCAGGCAGCCGCGCCACGGACCGTCGGAAGTGCAAAGCGGCACATCCACGCCGCGGTCGAGCATGAGATCGCGAATGGCGCGGAGGTACTCCTTGTCCTCGCCATAGGAACCGTACTCGTTCTCGACCTGCATCATGATGATGTTGCCGCCGTGCGTGATCTGACGGTCGACGAGATGGGGCATGAGTGCGTCGTAATACGCGGCGACGCGCTCGATGAAACGAGGGTCGCGTGAGCGGGGACGCATGTCGCGGTCGGCGAGAAGCCAGGCAGGCAGGCCGCCCCACTCCCACTCGGCGCAGATGAACGGCGACGGGCGCACGATGGCCCAAAGACCCAGTTCAGCAGCCTCGTCGAGGAAGCGCGCAAGGTCAAGGTCGCCGGTGAAATCGAACTCGCCGGGCTTTGCCTCGTGGAGGTTCCAAGGGACATAGGTCTCAACCGTGTTGAAACCCATGGCCTTCAGGTTGTAAAGGGAATGGTGCCAATCAGTTGGATGGACGCGGAAGTAGTGGATCGCACCGGACAGAATCGTGAACGGCTTTCCATCAAGCAAAAATCGTTCACGGATCTCAAACGTGTGCATGGTCCTCCTTGCCTGCGGCTTCGGTCGAGCGGCTCAACGAGAGAGCATACGGCCCGACCCGTTGATAGCCATCATACACGCTTTCGGTACAAATGTCGAAGAAATGTGAAGAGAAAGACGAGCGGTATGGTTTTACCCGTGAACGGTAAATTGCGTTTCCGCAGGTAATTTGGTACTTCAAAAAGATACCACTTAAGAACAAACTGTTTATCTGCTGTTTTACTGGTTGTAACAACCCCAACTGTTAGACCACTGGTATTACTTTTGCTGACGCATCGTCAGCGGCGTTTTGCGGCGCGAGCTGGAGGGTTCTTCAGATTGGTGTCGCCGTCCCTCGGGATGCGCGCCTGCCTTTTCGGGCATCGGAGGCTGTTCGTACAAGCGTTTCGCTCGCTTGCCCTGCCGCAAAGGCGGCACAAAAAGGTTTAGAACCGTTTACTTTAGCGATGACAAAACGCCCATAACTCGGATTTTGTTTAATTCAACTTGCGTGCAGGGGCGTTTCCACGTAATATATTCATCCGTTGGAGCGCGTGAGCTCTAACAGGTGCCAGCATAGCTCAGTTGGTAGAGCACCGCTCTCGTAAAGCGGGGGTCATCGGTTCGAGTCCGATTGCTGGCTCCAGTGATGCGTCAAGGGCGCCGGGGATCACCTCGGCGCCCTTTTTTCGTTTTGCCCCTCCCTTGAGAAGCCCGCTGGCTCCGTATTCCCCCGTCCGCAACCGGCTCTAATCCAGTAGTGGCGATGTCGCAGCCCTCCCGGTTCTTCCTTCCCTGCTGATGGAGCTCTTACCTACAGCAGAATTTCAAGTATCCAACAGTCTATGCACGCCCGTCGCAGTAGACCCACTTCCCAGCAGTCAGGATCCTGCGAAAAGTGAACCCGAAAGAACCTCCTACTGTGAAGGCGCAGTTCAGATTGTTGAATATCTGACACTCTGCCGGGCGTTGCTCTTTGCGCTGGCAAACTTGGTTTTGCAAAGGGGTTATTCAACCAAAACCGTGTTTACCAGCTGCCCACAGTCCGGGAGAGCTGGTGAACACGGTTTTGGCGTTTGGAGCGGTCTCAGTGGGTGCGCCCAAAGGAGAAAAAACGCGCTACCCTACCCCAGCACGCGCGCGAGCGCCTCGATGAGGGCGTCAACGTGCTCCTTCTCGCAGATGAGCGGTGGCAGGAACCTCAACGTGTGCGCGCCGGTGGCGTTTGCGACAACGCCCTCATCGAGGAGGCGTGCCACCACGTTGTGGGCGTCTCCCGCCGCCTCGACAAGGTCGCAGCCGCGCATCAGGCCCGCGCCGCGCACATCCACTACCTGCGGAAGCTCCGCCAAGCGATCGGCAAGGTACGCCCCGACCTCAACCACATGCGCAGCAAAATCGCCCCGCACAAGCTCGGCGAGCGTAGCCTCGGCCGCGGCGACAGCGAGCGCGCTTCCGCCAAAGGTCGAGCCGTGATCGCCCGGATGGAGCGCATCGGCAACCTCGGCGCGCGCCACGACGGCGCCCATGGTCATACCACCGGCGATGCCCTTAGCAAGACTCATGATATCCGGCGTGACGCCGAGCAGCTGAGCGGCAAACGGTATGCCGCAGCGGAAGACGCCCGCCTGGACCTCGTCGGAGATGGTGAGGCCGCCCACCTGGTGCACCAGCTCCTCGGCCTTGTGCGCAAACTCCTCGGTCAGCGGGTGCACGCCGCTCTCGCCCTGGATGGGCTCGAACATAAACGCACAGATCTCTTTGCCGTATTTCTCAAAAATGGCCGTGAGCTCGTCGATATCGTTGGGCGCGCAGGCCACAAAACCGCCCGGCAACGGTGTAAAACTCTCTTGGAGCCAATCCTGCATCGTGGCCGCGATGGTCTCGAGCGTGCGCCCGTGGAACCCGCCCTTGAGACAGACGATGGTGTTGCCGCCGTTGCCGCGGCGCCGCGCGTAAAGACGCGCGAGCTTCATGGAGCCTTCGTTGGCCTCCGCGCCGGAATTAGCAAAAAACGTTTTCCACACCTGCTCGCCCGGCGCCGGCGCGGCTGCCGCAGCGAAGCGCACGGCGTCCCCCGCGTCGAGCGCCTCCACAAGCGCGCGGGCGCCTTCGATGTCGTTATTGGCGAGCTTGGAGAGCAACGCTGCTACCTCGCCGCGATGCTCGGTATAGAAATAGTTGGAGATCGACGTCAGCTTCTCCGCCTGGCTCGCGATGGCGCGCGTGACCGCCGGATGGGCGTGACCGAGCGAGCACACGCCGATGCCGGCGAGGAAGTCGAGGTAGGTCTTGCCCTCGTCATCGGTAAGCGTCATGCCCGACCCCGCCACAAACTCCACCGGCAAGCGCCCGTAGGTGTGCATGATATATGCGTCGTCAAGTGCCTTTTGCTGCTCGAATGCCATGGTTGGGCTCCTTGTGGGATGAGAATCGTTACTGGACGCCGCCGGCCGCTGCGTCGATGTTTTCTGCCAGGCGCGACGCAAACGTGCCGAGGGGGTGCGGATGCCGGTCGAACTCGTACGCCTCCTGCGTCGAGTGAATCACCGTACCCACGCCCGCGTCGGTAAGGAGCTCCAACAGAAGCGCGTGCGGCGTTGTGCCGTTGATGATATGCGCGCGGAAGACGCCACCCTTGAGCGCCTCAACGCATGATTGCAGCTTGGGGATCATGCCCTTGGCAAGCGTACCGCCCGCGAGCATCGCCTCGCACTCCTCGAGCGTGAGGTTGGAGATGAGGGAGTCCTTGTCGGAGAAGTCCTCATACAGACCGTCCACGTCAGTCAAAAAGATCGCCTTGTGCGCATGGACCGCGGCGGCGATGGCACCTGCCGCCACGTCGGCGTTGATGTTGTAGAAGCCGCCGTCCTCCCCCTGCGCGACCGTTGCGACCACGGGGATGTACTCGCTTGCCATGACGCTTGTGAGGTAGTCCGCGTTGACGCGCACGATCTTGCCTACGCGGCCGAGGTCAGGGTCGAGGGTCTCGGCGATGATGGTGCCCGCGTCGGTGCCCGCCACGCCCACGGCAACGCTGCCGTGGCGGTTGAGCGCGGCAACGAGCTCCTGGTTTACCTTGCCCACGAGTACCTCGCGCACGATCTCCATCACCTCGGGCGTGGTCACGCGCTGCCCGCCTTTGAACTCGACGGGCAGGTCGTAGTGGCTGAGGGCCTCGTTGATATCCGCGCCGCCGCCGTGCACGATCACGATGTTTGCGCCGATGATCTTGAGGAGCAGGATGTCGCCCATAACGTCGGCCCGCAGCTGCTCATCGACCATGGCGGCACCACCGTATTTAATGACGATGGTCTTGCCGGTGAGGTTCTTGATCCAGGGAAGCGCCTCAAAGAGGAGCTTCGCGGTCTGTTCGTTTGAGATGGATGAGCGGCGGTCGCGCGCGTACTTCATATAGAACTCTCCCGTCGGTTGGAAGGGATGACCGGGCAGGGCGGTTGTGCTGTCCATGGAGCCTCCTTGCGCCTAGGTGCGGTAGTCGCCGTTGATGGTCACGTAATCGTGGGTGAGGTCGCAGGTCCAAACCGTTGCCGAGCCCGCGCCGGCGCCGAGGTCTGCCGTGATGACAATCTCGGGCGCCTCGAAGCGGCGGAGCGCCTCGTCCTCATCAAACGGGACGGTGAGACCCTCCCGGCAGACGGGGATGCCCATGATGTCAATGGCAACCTGTTCCTGAGAAAAGTGGGCGCCGCTTTTACCGAGCGCCGCGGCAACGCGTCCCCAGTTGCAGTCGCGTCCAGCGATGGCGCACTTGACGAGCGGCGAGTTTGCCACGGTGCGGGCGGCGAGGTCGGCCTCGGCGTCATCCGCCGCGCCCGTCACGTTTACCGTCACAAGACGCGACGCCCCCTCGCCGTCGGCGGCAATGGCGCGCGCAAGCGTCTCGCAGACCACCTGAAGCGCCCGGCCGAGTTCCTCGGCAGCAAGGGATGCGGGGGCGATCACGCCCGCGCCCGCAGGTGCCGCAGCACCCGAGGCGAAGGCGACGCAGGTATCGTTGGTAGAGGTATCGGAGTCGACCGTGACGCGGTTGAAGCTCTTGTTCACCGCATCGGTCAGGAGCTCGTGCAGGTGCTTTGGCGCCACGGGCGCGTCGGTGGTGATACAGGCAATCATGGTCGCCATGTTGGGCATGATCATGCCCGAGCCCTTGCACATGCCGCCCACCGTAAAGGTGACGCCCTCCCATGCGGGATCGGCGGAGGCAAAGGTGACGGCATACTCCTTGGGGCGCGTGTCGGTCGTCATGATGGCGCGCGCGGCATCCGCCCCGCCCTCAGCCGCGAGCGCATCCGCCGCGGCGGGAACGCCCCGTTCAAAGGGATCGAGCGAAAGGAGCTGCCCGATGACGCCCGTGGAGGCGACGAGCACCTCCTCGGGCTCGCAGGCGAGCACCTGGGAGACGATCTCGCAGGTAGCACGCGCGGTCTTGAGCCCCTCAGGGCCGGTCGCCGCGTTGGCGTTGCCGGAGTTGACGGCAAAGGCGCGCGCGTAGCCGTACCCGACGCCGCCGAGATTCCCGCGACTCACCGTAACCGGAGCCGCGCAGAAACGGTTCTGCGTGAAAACGCCTGCGGCTGCGACCGGCTCATCGGTCGCAACGAGGGCAAAATCGAGCCGCTCGGGATTCTTGCGAAAACCCGCATGGACGCCGGCTGCGGAAAAGCCGCGCGCGCTCGTAACGCCGCCGTTGGGAATACCGCGCAAGCGCAGGTCGAAAGCCTCAAGATCCATCTGGTCCCCTCCTTTACCCTACACCGGCAGGGCGCTCGTGGGCAGGCCCGCGTTCTCGGCAAGGCCACATACGATGTTGGCGCACTGCACGGCCTGACCGGCGGCGCCCTTGCAGAGATTATCTATCGTGCCCATAGCAACAAGCACGCCCGTGCGCGCGTCGAGCGCAAGGCCGATCTGGCACACGTTGGTTCCCACAACCGAGGCGGTCTGCGGGCAGGCGCCCGCGTCGAGCACCTGCACAAACGGCCGCCCCGCGTAAAACGCGCGGTAGCGCTCGACAATGTCCACCGCGGTAAGGTCTGCCGCAACGTCTTTGGCAAGAACCATCGTCACCGTGGAGAGCAGGCCGCGACGCAACGGTGCCAGATGAGGCGTGAAGACAACGCGCCCCGAAGCTGCGAGGATCTGCTCGATCTCGGGCGTGTGGCGGTGGCGGCAG
>CAUGVQ010000081.1 GCA_959602875.1 uncultured Collinsella sp.
TCTTCGAGCGACAGGTAAAACTGGGTCTCGCCGGGGTCGCCTTGACGGCCGGAGCGGCCGCGGAGCTGGTTGTCAATACGGCGGGACTCGTGACGTTCGGTGCCGATGACACAGAGGCCACCGAGATCCACCACCTGCTTGTGCTCATCGTCGCACACCTTGCGGGCGCGCTCGAGCTCCGTCGCGTACACCTCGGAGATGCGCGCGAGCGCGTCCGCCTCGACCTCCACGCCGGCGTCGGCGAGCTGGTCGGGATCGATCACGCCATGGTCGGAAAGCGCGAGCACGCGGTCGAGCACCGCGGGATCGATGCCAAAGTCGTAGGCGCGGGTGGCCTCGTCGGCAAGCGCCTCGGGGTTGCCGCCGAGCAGGATGTCCGTACCACGGCCGGCCATGTTCGTGGCGATGGTGACCGCGCCCAGACGACCCGCCTGCGCCACAATCTGCGCCTCGCGCTCGTGATACTTGGCGTTCAAGACCTCGTGCTCGATACCGCGCTTGTCGAGCAGGCGCGAGAGGCGCTCAGAGCTCTCGATGGACACGGTGCCCACCAGCACCGGCTGGCCCGCGGCGTGGCGCTCGGCCACGTCCTCCACCACCGCGCGGAACTTGGCGTCGATGGTGCGGTAGATGAGGTCGTCGTGGTCGACGCGCTGGGACTCCTTGTTGGGCGGAATCACCTGGACCGGCAGCTTGTAGATCTCACGGAACTCGGCATCCTCGGTCATGGCGGTACCCGTCATGCCCGAGAGCTTGTCGTAGAGGCGGAAGTAGTTCTGCAGGGTGATGGTCGCGAGCGTCTGGTTCTCCTCGCGGACCATGAGGCCGTGCTTGGCCTCGATGGCCTGGTGCAGGCCCTCGGAGTAGCGCCTGCCCTCCATGATGCGGCCCGTGAACTCGTCAACGATCTTGACCTCGCCGTTCACGATCACGTACTGCTTGTTCAGGTGGAACATGTACTGGGCTTTGAGTGCCTGCTGGAGGTGGTTGGCCATCTGACCGGAAAGGTCGGCGTAGATGTCATCCACGCCAAGGCGCTTCTCGATCTTCTTCAGGCCCTGCTCGGTTGCGGCGATGGTGTGCTTGGCCTCATCCATCACAAAGTCGCCGTCGGGCTCCGGCGCTGGCTCCATGGAGAGCGGATCGGGCTGGACCTCCTCGGCGCGCTTGAGGCCGCGCACCGCATGGGCGAAGTCGCGGTAGGTGCTCGCCGAGCGCGTGCCGGCGCCCGAGATGATAAGCGGCGTGCGCGCCTCGTCGATCAGGATCGAGTCGACCTCGTCGACGATGGCGTAGGCGTGTCCGCGCTGCACGCGCTGCTCGGGACGCATGACCATGTTGTCGCGCAGGTAATCGAAGCCAAACTCGGCGTTGGTGCCGTAGGTGACGTCGGCGTCGTAGGCGGGGCGCTTGCTCGTGAGCGGCATACCGTTTTGCAACAGGCCCACCGTCATGCCGAGGAAGCGGTAGATGCGGCCCATCCACTCGGAGTCGCGCTTGGCGAGGTAGTCGTTTACCGTGACGATGTGCACACCCTTGCCAGGGATAGCGTTCAGGTAGCCGGCGAGCGTGGAGACGAGCGTCTTACCTTCGCCCGTCTTCATCTCGGCGATCTGCCCCTCGTGGAGCGCTATAGCACCGATGAGCTGCACGTCAAAGTGGCGAAGCCCCGTGGTGCGAACGGATGCCTCACGTACCGTGGCAAAGGCCTCGGGCAGGAGCTGGTCGAGCGTCTCGCCCGCCTGGTAGCGCTCGCGGAAGAGCGCCGTCTGGCCTTCGAGCTCCTCGTCGGTCATCGCCTGATAGGTGGGCTCCAGCTCGTTGATCTTGTCGACGATCTTGCGGTAACGCTTGATGTCCTTGTCCGAGCCGATGGAGAGCAGCTTGGTCATGAAACCCATTGGCGGTCCTTTTCACGCATACGCCGGCGCGCAAGGCGGCCGACGGTCAGATTCACACGCGATTACTCTATCCCTAAAGCGGCTCTTGGTTGCGAAGGTTGCGTGTACGCACGGATAAACCACGCACAAACAAGAAGATGGCCCGGGTGGACCCGAGCCATCTTCGGATTGCTAGAGCGCAGGAGCGTAAGAGTAGCTACGCCAGGTCCTCGCCGTTGGTGGCGATGACCTTCTTGTACCAGTAGAAGCTGTCCTTCTTGGAGCGCTCGAGCGTACCCTCGTCGTTGTTGTTCTTGTCGACGTAGATGAAGCCGTAGCGCTTGTCCATCTCACCGGTGGAGGCGGACACGAGGTCGATGCAGCCCCACGGCGTGTAGCCGATGAGGTCGACGCCGTCCTCCTCGACCGCGAGCTTCATCTGGGTGATGTGGTCGCGGAAGTAGTCAATACGGTAGTCGTCGTGGATGGAGCCGTCCTCCTCGACCTTGTCGTAAGCACCCAGACCGTTCTCCACGATGAAGAGCGGCAGGTGATACATGTCGGTGAACCAGTTCATGGAGTAACGCAGGCCAACCGGGTCGATCTGCCAGCCCCAGTCGCTCGCCTTGACGTACTTGTTGCGGATGAGGTCGCGCGTCTCGTCGTAGTCGAAGTGCGGGTTCTCGGGGTTCCACTCGGTGCAGAACGACATATAGTACGAGAAGCCGATGTAGTCCACGGTGCCGCGGGAGATGGCGGCGAGGTCCTCATCGGTGATGTCGAGGTCAAAACCACGACGGCGCCAGAGGGCCTGGATGCACTCGGGATAGTAGCCGCGGCAGTGGACGGTCGCAAAGAAGAAGCGACGCTCCATGGCCTTGTGGGCCATGAGGATGTCCTCCGGCTTGCAGGTTGCCGGATAGATAGGCGTCATAGCGATCATGCAGCCGATCTGGAAATCGGGGTTGATCTTCTTGCCCTCTTCGATGGCGAGGGCGCTTGCCACGAGCTCGTAGTGGACCGACTGGTACATGAGCTTCTCGCAGTCCTCGCCTTCCTCGACGATGATGCCGGAGTTGGTGAGCAGCGACCAGGCGTCCTTGTAGTTGGTCTGGTTGTTGATCTCGTTGAAGGTCATCCAATACTTGACCTTGTCCTTGTAGCGCTCGAAGCAGACCTTGGCAAAGCGCACGAACATGTCGATGAGTGCGCGGTTGCGCCAACCGCCGTAGCGCTTGGTGAGCATAAGCGGCATCTCAAAGTGGCTGAGCGTGATGACCGGCTCGATGCCGTGGGCAAGAAGGTCGTCGAAGAGGTCGTCGTAGAACTTCAGGCCTTCCTCGTTGGGTTCAAGCTCATCACCCTCGGGGAAGATGCGCGACCAGGCGATGGAAGTGCGGAAGCACTTGAAGCCCATCTCGGCGAAGAGCTCGATGTCGCCGTGGTAGCGGTGATAGAAGTCGATGGCCTCGTGGTTGGGGTAGCTCTCACCAGGCAGGATATCGCCCGTGTAGCGGCGACGGGTGTGCGGACCGCCCTTGGTGGCGACGTCCATTACCGAGAGGCCCTTGCCGCCCTCGTTATAGCCGCCCTCGAGCTGATGCGCCGCGACGGCGCCGCCCCACAGAAAGCCCTCTTTAAATGCCATAGGATGATTCCTCCTTGCGTCGGGGTGGCGGGCGCACTCGCGGCGGCATAGCCACGTTTGGCGCGCCTTCCACAACAAATGCAAAACGCCCACGGTAACCTCCCTCAGGTAGAACCTAGGGGGCCACCGTGGGCGCTGTCATCGCTGCTGGGGTCTCATAAGACCCTAAGATTCAGGCAACGATGGCCCTAGACGGGAACCGAAGCTTACGCAGCGGACTCCTCGGCGAGCTTGGCCTGCTCCTCAGCGTAGAGCTTGTTGTCATAGCGCTTGAAGAACGGGAACCAGATTGCGCCGGCGAGAAGGATGTTCACGCACGACACGAGAGCCGAGATGACGCTACCACCCGTGCCGAGGAACGCGTTCAGCGGACCAGGGGTGCACCAAGGAGCGCTCGCGATGATCGGGGAGATCAGGCCAACCTGGAACTCGATGTAGGCGGCGATCACGCAGACGACGGGCGCCATGATGAACGGCACGATGACGTTGGGGTTGTACACGATCGGCAGACCGAAGAGGATGGGCTCGTTGATGTTGAAGAGAGCCGGGACGATCTCGGCCTTACCGATGGCCTTCAGCTGCTCGGACTTAGCGATGAAGCAGAGCATGAAGGCGAGGCAGAGCGTAGCGCCCGAACCACCGGCGTAGACGAACGGGTTGAACGGGTCGCCAGCGAGGAACATGTGGCCACCGGCGGCGTTCTCAGCCATGTTCGCAAGAGCAATCGCGGAGTAGAAGGAGCCGATGATGGAGGCACCGTGAATACCCACGACCCAGAGCAGGTGGATGAGGAGCTGGATGACGATGAGGCCAGGCAGCGTGTCGCAGATGTAGGTAATGAAGCCGAAGGGGATGGCGATGATGTCGAAGATGTTCGTGCCGAAGGCGAAGAGCACACCCTGGATGAGCATGTTCACGATGGCGACGAACGCGACCGGGACGAGCGAGGTGAAGGAGTTCGCAACGCCGGCGGGAACGACATCGGGAAGCTTGATGACGATGTGCTTCTGGACGCAGATGGCGTAGATGCGCACGGAGTAGAACGAGACGATGAACGTCACGAAGAGCGCGGCGGAGCCGAAGCGGCCAAGGGTACCGGCGGCGGTTGCCATACCGTTGAAGACGCCAGCCTCAGGATTGCTCATGAGGGAGATGACGCCGTCGACCATCTCAAGCTGCGGGATGAGCATGAGGTAAGAGAACAGCGCGATCTGCACGGCGTTGATCGGCTTGATGCCAATCTCGTCCTCTTCGGACAGGATGCGCGCATACTCGAACGCGATGGCGATCAGGAAGTAGAGCGAGATGGAGCTGATCGTTGCGTAGTTGGCGAGCATGTAGATGTTCGTGATCTGGTTGAACGACACGTCCCAGATGCCCTCGAGGACCGGGAAGGCCTGGGGCAGGACGTTGATAACCAGGAACATCGAACCGACGATGGTGATACCAACGGTGGACATACCGGCCTGGGTAATGGCGCGGACCATGCGGAACTGGGCCATCGTGGTCATCGGGCCCATGACATACTTCTCAAGGAATTCAAACAATGTAAAGTCACATCCTCTCAGGAAACATTGGATGCCTCTGCAGAGACCCGGGCATAGCGCTCATAGCGCTTGTCGGTATGGTCGCGCATCTTCTTGAGGCGACGCAGGACCAAAAGCTCTGCAGCGATGCTGATAAGGCAAAAGACGGCGCCGTACACCGGAAGCGTCAGGAACGGGAAGAACAACTCCCGTCCCATCACGAGGGTAAACACGGCAACCAGGGCGGTAAGCACGACCGAGACGAGGTAGAGCTTCTCGCCGTACTTGAGTTCCTCGTAATCGCGCGCCACGCTAACCATGCACTCAACAAGAGCGATGCCGGCGGTGAGGGCGTTGAACAGAGGAACGATGCAGCCCCAGGAACCGACCGAGAGGATAAGGATGAACCAAGAAAGGTTCAGGAAGAAGATGAACGCCGAGGTGTAGCGCACAAACATGAAACGGGTCACGCGGGCGCCGCGCACCAGCTGTTCATCGTAGTAGAACTTCGTCGTGTGCTCGGGGTGCTCCTTCAGGCGGACATCCTCAAGGGCACGCTGACGACGCTTCTTTCTATCCTGCTTTCTCGACACGTCTTACCTCTCCGTAGCCTTTATCTGCACAAGGTTCAATCGAAGCGCTTACTTGCCGAGAAGGCCGTTCAGCTGCTCGAAGATAGCCGGGCAGTTCTGGCGGCCGTAGTTCGCCATGGGGATGACGTCGACCGGCAGGCCCTGGGCCTTCTTGATGACCTTATCCTTCTGATAGGCGATCTGCGGGCCGATGAGGATGACCTCATAGCCAGCGTCAGCGGGGTTCTTGAGCTCGCTGAAGCTCATGGCGTTGATCTCGAGATCGATGCCATTGGCAGCAGCGTACTCGTCCATCTTCTTCATGAGCATGCTGGTGGACATACCGGCAGCGCAAACGAGCAAAACCTTCATCTTGAATCTCCCTCTTCATTGACGGGGGTGCGTCGCACCCCTTTTGACCGATGGTCAGCTACGTTAGGAAAGCTTACCCACAGCCTCGTACAGGTTGATGAGCTCCTCTGCCAGGTCCTGGCAAAGCATCGAGGTCATCAGGTGGTCCTGCGAGTGGACGAGCAGCACGTCTACGGGGACGTGGTCGCCGCCAGCCTCGCGGGAGAGCAGCTTCGTCTGCTCGTCATGAGCCTCGAGACCCGCCTTGCGGGACTCCTCGAGAAGCTCACGAGCCTGAGCGATGTCGCCCTCGCGCGCGGTCTTGATAGCCTCCATGGCCATGCTACGTGCCTGACCGGCCGCAGCAACGATCCCGAACGAGATCATCTCCATGCTGGTATCCTCTTCTGCCATTTCTTTCATCTCCTTCCGTTTGCCTCGCCGTCTCCCCTATCCGAAAAGCGGACCGCCGCGCCACCCCCTGGGGTCGGCACCCCACACGGCGCTGAAAGGGCGGCCCTCGCTCAATTCGGCCATCTGCACCTAGCGCAGACCTTACTGAGCGCGTCCGTCTCCGGTGAAAGAAAGTGCTCTTGCCAAAACGGGGAAATGCCTTGGACCAGAGCCGCGTCCTCTCGCCACAGACGTAGTGACATTACGATGTTATGCTGCCATCTTCGCAACGTCTACATATTTCAGACAAGCGGGCCGACTAATCCGTGAACGGCACTTCTTAGAACAATAATTCGGCGCTTGTTTTATAAGGTCAGGCGCCAATTTGTACGAACGAGTCGCCAAAATGGCTTCCATCCGCCTATCTTTAGTTGACAAACGTTTGTTTTTGATTCTCAAAGTTAGCAAATCAGCAAATGCGCTGGTACGGTCTTTGCCATACCTCTTGATAGCAAAAAGGCCCTGTCGCGCAACACGACAGGGCCTTCACAAATCTATGAACCGTGAAGGTTACTCAGCAGCAGCCTCGGTCTCGGCGACAGCCTCAGCGGGAGCCTCGACGGCCTCCTCGGCAGGAGCCTCAGCGGCCTTCTTGGCAGCCTCGGCAGCGGCCTTCTTCTCAAACTCAGCGGCACGCTTGGCCTTCTCGGCAGCCTTGGCCTCGCGCTCGGCGGCCTTCTTGGCAGCGGCCTCCTCGGCAGCGGCGGCACGGGCGGCCTTCTTGGCAGCCTCGCGCTCGAGAGCGGCCTGAGCGGCGCCACCGAACTTGTCAGCAAAGCGCTGAACGCGTCCACCGGTGTCGACGAACTTCTGCTGGCCGGTGTAGAACGGGTGGCACTCGTTGCAGAGCTCGACGCGGATCTCGGGCACGGTGGCACGGGTCACAAAGGTGTTGCCGCAGGAGCAGCGCACCGTGCACTCCATGTACTCGGGATGAATACCAGGCTTCATCAGGGGACTCCTTTCGTGTTTCGGCTTGAAACCGAAACGATAAGGCGCCTTGGTTTCCGACCAAGGCAAAACACAACTTGCCTAGGATACCACACCCGCAGATTGCCTGCCCAAAAGCGTGTTGCGCCATGAGACTTCCATGAACGGACGTGTTTGCGTACACGCGTCGGAAATGTTCGACCGATACAATGGGTAAACTGCTTCGAAATACCGCGCCGCCGCACAGGGCGCCACCGACAGAAAGGACCGCTCATGGCAGAGCTCTCCCCCACCCGCGTCGTCATCACCGTCCTCGGCAAGAACCGCCCGGGCATCCTCGCCGCCATCACCCGCGTGCTCGGCGAGACCAACGTCGACATCCGCGACATCACCCAGAGCGTCATCGAGGACATCTTTACCATGACGATGCTCGCCGACACGAGCGCCTGCTCGCTTGACTTCACCGAGCTCTCGCAGGAGCTCGCCGCCGCCGGCGAGAAGATCGGCGTGAGCGTCCAGGTGCAGCGCGAGGACGTCTTCAACTTCATGTACCGCCTCTAAGCGGCACCGCCGGCACGCGCCGGCATAGCGGCAACCTGCCCGCCTTGCGAACCGATTAGATTGGGGGCACCATGATCGACCAGTTCTATAACCATATTGCGCCGGCCCAGCGCCATCTCCAGAACTTCGCTAAGTCGAGGCGCATCTCCCCTGCGTCGACGCGCCTCTACACCGGCGCCTCCATGATGCCCTATGACGAGGAACTCTATCGCGAGCACGACGTCAAGCGCGGCCTGCGCAACGCCGACGGCTCGGGCGTGGTCGCCGGTCTCACGCGCATCGCCGATGTGCACGGCTACCGCAAGGAGAACGGCAAGTTCATCCCCGACGAAGGCAAGCTCACCATCCGCGGCTACGATATCGCCGAGATCATCGACCACGCCCAGGCAGAGGACCGCTTTGGCTACGAGGAGGTCGCCTACCTCCTACTTTCCGGTGAGCTCCCGCGTGCGGACGAGCTCGAGAGCATCGGCGCGCGCATTGGCAGCCTCCGCTTGCTTGAGGACGAGTACATCTCTGAGTTCCCGCTTGCCACCAAGTCCAACAGCATCATGAACGTGCTGCAGCGCGCCGTGCTCATGCTCTACGCCTTTGACGAGACGCCCGACGACATTACCGCCCCGCACGAGGTGGACGTCGCGCTGTCTCTGCTCGCGCGTCTTCCGCGCATCGCCGCTATCGCCCACATCACGCACGAGGCGATGGACTCCGGCGTGCGCGTTCAGGTGCCCGAGCCCAACGCCTCCGCTTCGATGGCCGAGGCGATTCTCGAGGTGCTGCGCGGCGGGGACGACTTCACCCATGAGGAGGCCATGCTCCTCGACGTCATGCTCATGCTCCACGCCGAGCACGGCGGCGGTAACAACTCGACCTTCAGCTGTCGCGTGCTGTCGTCCTCCGCGACCGACGCCTACTCCGCCTACGCCGCCGCCATCGGTTCGCTCAAGGGCCCGCGCCACGGCGGCGCCAACGCCAAGGTCACCCAGATGCACGCCGACATTCGCGCGCATGTGACGAACTGGGACGATGACGACGAAGTCGCCGCCTACCTGGCGAAGATCCTGACGGGCGAGGCCTTCGACCACTCCGGTCTCATCTACGGCATGGGGCACGCCATCTACACGCTTTCCGACCCGCGCGCCCAGATCTGCAAGCGCTACGCGCGTTCGCTCGCCGAAGAGAAGGGCCTCGGCGAGGAGTTTGCGCTTATCGAACGTATCGAGCGCATTGCGCCGGCGGTCATGCGCGATGTGCGCGGCATGACCAAGCCCATCTGCGCCAACATCGACCTGTACACGGGCTTTATTTACAGCATCCTCGGCGTGCCCGAGATTCTCTTCACGCCGCTCTTTGCCGTGGCGCGCATGGCCGGCTGGGCCGCGCACCGCATGGAGGAGCTCTACGGCGCCCACCGCATCATCCGTCCCGCGTACAACGCGGTTCTGGACGATGTTACCTACGTGCCGCTCGCTGAGCGCTAAGGCTAAGGCTGCCCGATGATCTTCTTCTCTGACCTGGACGGTACCTTCCTGGACTCAGAAAAGCGCGTAGACGAGCTCTGCTGGCGCGCGCTCGATGCACTTGCCGAACGCGGGTGGGAGTTTGTCCCCTGCTCCGGCAGGCCGCTCGCGGGTATTCCGCGCGAGATTCTCGACCA
>CAUGVQ010000082.1 GCA_959602875.1 uncultured Collinsella sp.
CGACCATTGTGGCTAAACGTTCTCGCATTGTTGACTGACTGGGAGGGACGCCCGCCCCGCGCGCTCAGAGCGGCCTTACGGCCGCCGCTTCGCGAATCGCGCGCAGGGCGGGCGCCCCTCCCACGCTCACTCACATCCTACCGATAGGTAAGATTCTGGATATCTCAAGACCAATTCTTACCGATAGGTAAGATTCTGAAATCGCACCGAATTATGAGTCAGCGCGATCTTAGTCGACGCGCTCGTCTCCCATAAAGAAGAGGGCAACAGTACCGGGACCCGTGTGCGAACCAATGACCGTACCGATGTTGTAGATAGCAATCTTGCCCTTGAGCTGCGGGAACTTCTCCTCAATACCCGCAACCACGGCCTCTGCCTCGGCGCGGCAGTTGGACTGCGACAGGCAGCACTTGCCCGCGTAGGAGAGGCTGCCCTCGGCATGCATCTCCATCATGCGCACGAGCTCGGCAACAGCCTTTTTGACCGTGCGGATCTTCTGACGCGGAATGAGTTTGCCCTCGTGGTCGACGTTCAGCACGGGGCAGATCTTAAGAGCGTTGGCGAGCAGCGCGCTCGTAGCCGATACGCGTCCGCCGCGCTTCAGGCAGTCGAGGTCAGAAACGAAGAACCAGTGGTTGAGGTTGCGCTTGTGCGCCTCCGCCCACGCGCACGCGTCGGCAAACGACATGCCGCCGTCACGCAAGTCGGCGAGGTATTCCATAAGAAGGCCAAAGCCGGCGGATGCGGCGAGTGAGTCCACCACACACACCACTCGGTCGGGGTAGGCTGCCTTCAGCTGCTCAGCAGCGATGCAGGCGGAGTTGTACGAACCCGAGATGCCGCTCGAGAGCGTGAGGTGCAAGACGTCCTTGCCCTCCTTGAGATACGGCTCCCAAAGCTCCGTATACTCGCCAACGCCCACCTGCGAGGTCGTGGGCTGGGCACCCGCCTTGATCTTGTCAAAGAACGCCTCGGGCGTGATGGAGGTGTACAGGTCGTCGGCGTAGCTCACGCCATCGAGGTTGTAGTGGAAAGGCACCCACGCGATGTGGCGCTCCTCAAAAAACGAGCGCGGGTAATCCGCCGTTGATTCGGCGCTCAAAACGTAGTCGCTCATGCAAAACTCCTCTCCCTTCCGGCGCCCAGAGGCACCGGCCCATAGGGACACAATTGTGTACATTTTACCCGTCTATAGGGTCTAGGCGTGGCAACAGTGAGAAAAGGCGCACACCCGCTGTATCAACCGGCACGGGCGCCGCCGGTCGCCCATCAAAGCGTCACAGCGGCATGCTACACTGGCTCGTCTCAAAACCTGTGAAAGGATCGTCGTGCAAAAACTCCTTGCTCAGATCGTCAAATTTGGCATCGTGGGCGTCATCGCCACCGTCATCGACTTTGCCGTCCTCATCGCGCTCACCGAGCTCGCCGGCTGGAACCCGGTCGCATCCGCAACAGCGTCGTTCATTGTCTCGGTCATCTTCAACTACGTGGCGAGTATGCGCTATGTCTTTAGCCATCGCGAAGGCATGAGCCGCCGGCGCGAGTTCGTCATCTTCGTCGTTCTCTCCGTTATTGGTCTGCTCATCAACGACGCCCTCATGTGGGTGGGCACCGAGTTCGTTTCGCTCGACTATCGCCTGGTAAAGGTGCTCGCCACCTGCGTGGTTATGATTTGGAACTTTGTAACGCGCAAGATTTTTCTCGAGGGCGACGAGAGCAAGTAGGAACCTCGCGGTGTGCTGCTGCCCCATCGCAAGGCAGCCTTTGTACCAACTGTGCAGAAAGCGCGCTTTTCCTGCGGACGCGAAGCTCATCGCCCCATGCGGGTAACGTTTACCGTATAGTTTGCTGTTACTCGCGGATACCATTCTTGACGGTCCGGCCGCCCCATGGTATTCGCACCGCATCTCGTTACACCGAAGGGAGGTACGCCGTGCGCGCCATGCTCTACAAACCCTCGACGCAGCAGTTCGCCAAGTTCGCCGCCGTGGGCATCATCTCGTTTGCCGTTGACTGGCTTCTGCTCATCCTTCTGGTAGAGGGCCTGCGCTGCGACTACCTCCTCGCCACCACGGTCTCGTTCCTCGCGTCGGTCGCGCTCAACTACGTGCTCAGTATGCGCTACGTATTCGACCATCGCGATGACATGAGCCGCAAGCGCGAGTTCACCATCTTCGCAATCCTCTCCGCCGTGGGGCTCGGCCTCAACGACGTCTTTATGTTTGTAGGCGTCACGATGCTCAATATCGCCTACCAGGCCATGAAGGTCATCGCCACCTTCTGCGTGACCTGGTACAACTTCTTCAGCCGCAAAAAGTTCCTCGCGGGCTAGGCGAAGCGGACCCGCACCAGGGGGCGGCGTGCATCTTGCAGCGCGCCGCCCCCGGTTTTTCCAAGGCGCAATCGCCAGAACGTCTTCTCGCGTCAGCTCTCCACGTTGACGTACGTCCACACGATGCGGTCGCCCGCGTTGAGCGCATAGGCCGAGCACGCGACGCCGGGCTCGGTCCCGTTGACGCTGTACACCCAACCGCTCATGGGGCCGTGCTCGCGCTCGGCAAGGCCGCCGATGGCGGCGATATAGACACCGTAGGGCGATTGCTGGGCGGAGATGGAGATGCCCGTCTTGACGAGGGCGTCGTAGACGCTCGACCCCGCGGGCACAGACACCGTGGCAGAGGATGAGCCCGCTCCGGCGGCAGAGCCGTCGACGGTGATGGAAACGGTGATGAGGACGGGCGCCGCGGAGGACGCGCCGGAACCAGAAGAGGCCGACTCACTGGGGGACGCCGCGTCGCCATCAGACGATGCGGCCCCGCTTGCGCCACCGGAGCCACCGGCCGCAGCGTTACCGCGGGACGCAGAAGCGCTATCCGCCGCAACGCCCGCAGAGGGCGAGGGGGCCTCCTCGGTGCGCTCTGCGGCAACGGGAACCTCTTGCCCGTCGGGAAGCGCCGGTGCCTCTCCCGCCTCTTGGGCGAGGCCCTGAGCAGAGCCGGACTTCGTAAGCTCGGCGAACGCATCGCCCGAGAGGCGATATCCGATGGCAGCGGAGAGAACCGCGGACATATCCGCCTCCGCACCGAGAGCGGAGGCGGGCGCGATCGAAAGCGCGAGAAGGGCCGTCTGCGAGAGGTCCTCGGCAATCCAGGTCACTTGCGTGATGCCGGCATCTTCTGCCGCGACCCAGCGGGCAAGAGCGGAGGCGCGCAGCGCCGCGCGCTCGACCGTGCGAGGCGCATCCCCTTCCTCCGGGAATTCGACCCAGATGCCGGACCCGTCAACCACGCAGGTAATGCCCTCGGCGTCAGTGGGGACAGCGAGGTCGCCCTCGAATCCGGCCAAGGCGGCGCGGACATCGTCGACCGTGACGGTCACAGGGGCCGCGGCCTCATCCGCCGCGGGCTCCTCGGCAACGGTCTGGAAAAGATCGGAGCCCAAGAGTCGTGTGAGGGCGTCTCCGCCACCGAGGGCGAGAAAGCCCGCGGCGCCGGCGACGATGAGAAAGACAGCGAGCGTCGCGAGGGCGGAACGCAGCCAGCCGGGGGATTTCTTCTCGTCTGCAACCACGCTACTCCCCTCCCCTGCGACGGCGCGTCGCCAGAAGACCCGCAAGTACGGTGATACCAGCCGCGATGCCCAGGGCAGGCAGCAGGAGCACAAGCCCCGGCCCCTCTGCCGCACGCGCCGCCAAGGCGCCCGCCACCGCAGCGCCGCTCTCGCCCGAGCGGGCAAACTCGGCCAAGAGGCTTTCCCCCGCCGCGGCCTCGCCGGCATCTCCCGGCTCTTCGGATGCGGCGTCGCCCTCGGCTGTGCTGCTCGCGAGCGCGATCTGGGGGACCCCCTTTCTCGCATCCCCGTTGTCCCCGCCTACATTCGGCTCCTCGGTCTCGTCGCCAGACCCGGAATCGCCGTCGCCGCCCGAACCGCTGCCGGGCTGGCTCGGCTCGAGCGGTGTCCACGGGACAGGATCGGGCAGCGCCTCGCCCGCCTCGATGAGGAAGAGGTACCCGGCATCGTTGATGAAATAGAGCGCCCCGTCGGCCCCTGCCACCACACTTGCCATGGTGTAGCCGCCCTGAGGGCCTTCCGGCTGGTAGAGCACGCGTGCGTACGCATCGCCCAAGCGGTAGAGGTACGCCGCGCCTGCGGGCGCGTTGCAGGTGAAGTAGACGTAGGTCTCTTTGCCGCGCACCGACACCGTGGGGGTGGACTTGACGTCGCCTGGGAGCGACGTTCCGTTGGCAAAGCCCGTGACCGCATGCTCCACGGTCAGGGAGGCAAGGTCGATCACCGCGAGCACACCCGCGTTGTCCGAGCCGGCACCGCCCACATAGGCGCGACCGCCCGTTATGGTGGGCGTTGAGGTGGAGGTCGCCGCGAACTTTACGCTGCCGGTCTGCGTGAGCGAGCCGTCCGAGGCGAGCGAGATGCGGCGCAGCGTGCCGCCTGCGGTGACGGCGTACAACGTCGAGGGGTCGGCGGGGTCGGCCACGAGCTGGGCGCGCACCGTGGCGCCGAGTTCAAGCTGGCCGAGGACCTCGCCCGTCTGCGCGTCGCGTGCGCGCACCACGCCGGCGTTATCCACCGTCACAAGGCTCTTGCCCGCCATGATGCCGCCCGTCCAATAGTTGCCGGCATCTGACGTGGACCACACCACGGCGCCCGTCCGCAAGTTGACGCAGTAATATGCGCCCGCCGTGCCGGCACCGTCGGTCGTGCCGAAATACGCGTACCCGCCGTTGACGGTGAGCGACGAGAGCGACTGGCGCCCCTCCGCAAGCGTTCCGGTAAGCGAGACCGTGGTGAGCGTATCCGCCGTGAGCACCTGCAAACGACCGCCGTTAAGCGGCACGACGATAACGCCGTCCGTATAGACCATGCGCGCGACCGAGTCGATAGCCGTCGCGAGCTTGGCGGAGGCGATGGGTCCGCCCCCGCCCTCCGCGTCATAGATGCGGAGCTCGTCGCCCACCGCAATGTATACGTTCCCGTTCACGATGAGCGGGTCGCTCGCATAGCGCGACGCGTCAATGTTGCTGCCCAAGTCCACGCTCCAGGCAAGCTCTCCGCCCTCGACGGGTGTGGCGACATCCTCTAGCACGCCAGAGGTGATGCCGTCCCACTCCGCCGTCCAGTCGCTCGGGCGCTCCGCCCAGGCGCCCGGATCGACCTCGATATCGTTCTCGGGCAGCGATTCGCCGTGCGACGAGTAGAACCATACCACCTGGTCATCAGGCTGAAGCTCCACGTTGCCGGCGCCCAGCTCGGACACCTCGCCGTTCACGAACAGCTGCCAGTACGACCATACCTTGGGCTCGGTTTCCACCGTGCCCAGCACCTCGCCGGTGATGGGCGACGTGATGCTGTTGAGAAACCAGCCATAGGAACCGGTGCCGGTGCCGGTGTCTGCCTCCAAGCCCGCGAGCGCCAGGGCGCGCTCGGTGAGGTCGGCGGCGGTAGAACCCTGCGGAAGCGAAAGCTCGGTGAGATTCATCCATGAGGTGTCGGCGCCGTTCGCATCGGGACCGATGACCTGTGCGGTCACGGTGATCTTGGCTTTGCCGATATCGTCCGGCGAAGCGCCGTAGGCGGAGTAGTACCACACCACCTCGTCACCCGGGTTGAGCGTGACGGAGCCCGCGCCCAAGCTGGATGCCTCGCCGTTCACGAACAGCTGCCAGTACTTGCCCGTCTCCTCGTCCCAACCCAGCACGCGGCCGTCGGACGCGGTGATGGTGTTGAGATACCAGCCGTAGCTGCCCTCGCCGTAATCGGCGGAAAGACCCGTAGCCTCAAGCATCGCCTCGGTAAGGTCGGCCGCGGTCGCTCCCTTCTCAAGAGCGTATTCCGTGCTTGCGGCCCACACCTGGTCCTCGCCGAAAGCGTCCATGCCCACGACGGAGATACTCGCCTCGACATTGGGATCCTCGGCGCCCTTGATGCCCGCCACGGTGAACGTTGCCGTTACCTCTTGGCCGGCGAGCTGGGAAAACGTGGCACCCCACGTGGCGTCGTCGGCATAGCGCTCGATGTAGCGCGCGTATTTCTCGCTCGAAAGCTTGCTCGTGACGGTGATTTGCGTGTCGTATTCCGGCTGCGTGATCAGTAGCGTGTCGTGCGCCACAACGCCCGCATTGCTCGACTTGAACCAGTGGCCGGGCACGGTGCCCATCTCATCATCGGGCTCAAGGTCGTCGGTCACGATGCCGTCGCCGGCGGCGTTGGCAGTTTCGTAGTCGCGCGCCCAGGCAAGCGTGCCGTCCGCAGCGCGATAGGCCTTCTGGAACGTGGAGAGGTTACCCGTCACGGCCTCGGCGTTCTGGCCGTTGAGGAGGGCGGCGGCGTAGCCGGTCTTGGCTTCCGCCATGAGTGCAAGCTCAGCCTCGATATCCTCCGCCTCGAGCGGCGCGATGACGAGCTCAATCGTCTTACCGACCGATACCTCGGCGTTGTCTTTAGACGTTACCGTGAGCGTAAGCTCGACCGCACGGGAGGCGTCGGCGCGCGCCTCGCCAGCGGGAAGCGGCCGATACACGTTGGCGCGGTAACCGTTGATCACGATGGCGTCGTTGGAGGCGGAGTATTCGACCGTATAGTATTTGCCGTCGATGCCGATGGCGCCGGGGCGCGGCAGCTGGAGGTCGCCCGTCACGGCTCCGGCGTCGACCTTCGCCCCGTCCTCACTGTATGTGATGCCGTCGATCGTGAACGACTTCTCGACCTTCTCCTGCAGCTCAGCGCGGGCGGCCTCGATGGCTACGGGGTCAGCCTTGATGGTCACCTCGAACGGCACATCAACCGTAAGCTCGGGGGCGCCCGACTTCGTGATGCTCACGCTCGCTGTCAGGGTTACCTTGGTATCGACCGACGGGCGCGTAACCTTGCCGGTGTTCGTATCATCCCATGCGTCACCGGTAATCTTGACAACGTTCTCGTTAGAGGAGGCCCAACTGACCTTCGACCAGCTCTTGCCTGAGAGCTCGAGCGGCAGCGTCATGTTCTGTGTGACGGACGCGGCGGTATCACTCTCGGCAAAGTCAATCGCGAGCGCTTCAGCTGCGTCGGCCTTGAGCATCTCGACCACGCGCGCCTCGTCCCACGGCATGGTGGTGGTGCGCTCAGGCGTAAACGAGACGGTCTCGCCGTCGCGCGAGAGCTCGAACGTGGGTGTAAACGTCTGGTATGTGCTAAACCCGCTCCAACCGGTGAGGTCATCCGGGTCCATAAAGAAGAAGGTGACATCGCCGTTGGTGGCATCATCGGTCGAGACGTCGAGCGTAGCCTTGTCGTTGGGATTCGTCACCTCGACGGCGGTCGTGCGCACCGTGACGTCATCGGCCCCCATGGCGGCGAGCTTCTGGGCAAGCACGTCGTTGGCGTTGGTGTCCTCGCCGTAGGTGAGGGCGAGGCGCCAACCCTCGTCATTGAGCTTGGCTACAATGCCTGCAAGCGAGCCCGCGTCGATAACCGGGTTGACGGACGCGATCTCCACCTGCGATGAGCCGCTCGTTGCCACGGCCTTGAGGTACTTGCCTGCGAGGTCGGACGTGATGGTGAGCTCGGCGGCGTTGGCTCCCTTGATGGCAGCAAACTCACCATCCGTCGCATCGGCCGCGTACCACTGGATGGCAACGTCTTCGGTCACCACGTCGCCCATGGTGCTCGAGCCGTCCAGACGCTTGGCCTGCACCGTCGCCGTTACCGTATCGCCTGTGAAGAGCTGCTCGGCTGCGCTGTTAATGAGGGGCGAGGTGGTCACGCGCAAGAGGTCGTAGGTACCCGTGGGAAGCACCGTGAAGCTTGTCGACGTGACCGTGTTATCGAGCGCCGAGGCGCTCACGCGGAGCGTCTTGCCCACATAGCTATCGAGCAGCAGAAGCGCACCCTTGGGCGCGCCCGCAACGCCCTCGGACAGAGGCGTCCACGTGCCATCTTCGCCCTGCACCTCCCACGTAAACGTGAGCTTGGCGTCGGACGGCGCCGGGTCGTCGCCATAGTATGAACCCTTGACCATGGCTGTGGGCGTGATGGTGTTGCCCGCCTGTGCGGCCTGGCCGGAGGATTCGAGCTTCACAGCAGTTAGCGTGTACTGACCGGCGATGGTCACCGGGCCGAGCGGATCCACGCTTTGCGTGCTGCCGTAGTAGGGTTTCTTGGTGCTTACCACCGAGCCGTCGCTCGTGGCCTTGACGCGCAGGTACTTGCCCTGCATGTCCTCGCCGATGACGTAGGTCGCACCCGTCGCGCCCAGGATGTCCTTGAACGCGGAGTCAATCGTGGTCTTGCTGTCAGCGTACTGCCACTGGTAGTAGACCTTGTCGGTTTCAGAAACCGTAGTGGACGAGCTCTCCTTATAGACCGTCGCCGTGAGCGTGGAGCCCACGCGCGCATCGCCCGCAACCGTCACCTGGTAGAGCTCGACCGAGCCCGGCTCCACCACGGGACCGACGGCCGAAGAATCCTCCTTGCCGAAGCCGCCATCCGCACGTGCCTCGATGTACTTGCCGATGAGGTTCTTGGTCACCACAAGCGTGCTGTCCGTTGCGTTCTCAATCTTTGTATCGGTGGAGGATGAGCTGTCGCCGTAATACCACGACCAGGTGACGCGCCCGTTGCCGGTGACGTCCTCACCGCCGACCGTCGCGGTGGCTGTGAGCGTGTCGCCCACATTGACCTTGCCGGACTTATCGAGCTTGACGGAGGTGATATTGAGCGAGCCGGGCGCGGCGACCGGCAGGTTCACCGCGCGCGAATACGTGCTAGCCCCTACCTTCGACGAGACAACGCAGCGAATGTACTTGCCCTCAAGAGCCTCGCCGAGCACGAGCGTATCCGAGGTGCCGCTCTCGATATCCTTGTAGGTTCCGCTCTTCGTGTCGGCAACCTGCCATTGGAAGTTGAGCAGACCGGGCTCGATGTAGGCGCCGGAAGGCGCGCCTTTCTCACGCGCCCTGGCAATAGCCGTATCACCCACGCAGAAAACCGAGGTACCGTTTTCTTGGTTCTCGATAACCACAGAGTAGATGTCCACCTGGCCCTCAAGCTTCACGGGGCCGACGGCGCTGTAGGACGAAAGCTCGACCGTGTTGGCGCCCGCGTCGGCAGACACGGCGAAGCAACAGCCCGCATACTTCTCGTCGTTGACCGTCAGCGTAGGACCGGTTTCATTCTCGATGGTCGTCCACTCGGTACTATAGCTGGGCGAGTCGGTCTTGGCGTACTTCCAGGTGTAGGTAACCTTGGCGTTGTCGACATACGTGGGGTTGTAGGAGCTGCCCGTGTAGGCCTTCGCCGTGAGCGTGACCGGCAGCTGGAGCGAGTCGGGCTTGGCAAGCTCCACGCCCGAAAGTTTGACGGCACCCTCGGCCATGACGGCATCGGAGGTAGTTGCATTGACCTCGTTCACGCCGGCCGCAGCGATGACCTTGATGTACTTATCCTGCTGGTCCTCCGTCAGCGTGAACGTGCTGCCGTTGCCGGCGTCTTCGATAGTGGTGAAGGTGCCGTAGCG
>CAUGVQ010000083.1 GCA_959602875.1 uncultured Collinsella sp.
CCTGACCTCTTGACTGCCAGTCAAGCGCTCTCCCAGCTGAGCTACGCCCCCAAGCAACGAGGAAATACTATAGGTGAAGTGCTCTTCTTGTGCAAGGGGTGAATTGTGGCAAATTCTTGCTTAAGAAGATGTCTCTTGTTTAGGAACGCTTAGGGAGAACGAGGTCGCAAACGCGCTGGACAAGCTCATCAACTGCGATATCGGTGCGCTCCCCTGTCGCACGGTCCTTGACTTCGACGGTGCCGTTTGCAAGCCCGCGCTTGCCCACCACGATCTGGTACGGGAAGCCCATGAGGTCATTGTCAGCAAACTTCACACCCGGGCGCTCGGCGCGATCATCGAAGATGACCTCCACACCAGCGCTAGAAAGCTCGCGCGCAAGGTTCTCGGCGGCGTCGAAGGCCTCGCCCTTCTTGTCGAGGGAGATGACGGAGACCTCGTAGGGTGCGACGGAGACGGGCCAGATAATGCCCTGATCGTCGTTGTGCTGCTCCACGATGGCGGCAAGCGTGCGGGAGACGCCAACACCGTAGCAACCCATGAGGAAGGGCTTCTCGCGGCCGTCCTCGTCGGTGAAGGTGGCGCCCATGGCGGCGGAGTACTTGGTGCCGAGCTGGAACACCTGGGACACTTCGATACCGCGTGCGCCCTGAAGGGGCTTACCGCAGTGCGGGCAGGGGTCGCCAGCGTGTACGGTGATGAGGTCCGCCCACTCGTCGACGGTGAAATCGCGAACCGGACAGGCTCCGGTGTAGTGGTAATCGAGCTCGTTGGCGCCGCAGGTCCAGCTCTTGGAGGCGCGCAGGTTCTCGTCCACCACAAGGCGAATGCCCTGGGGCAGGTTCACAGGACCGATAAAGCCCTTGATAAGGCTGTGCTCGGCTAGCTCCTCCTCGGTCATGAGGTGATAGGAGCCAAAGAGCTTTTCGGCCTTGCAGTCGTTGAGCTCATGGTCGCCCGGGACGATGCAGACAACCGGCTCACCCTCGCCGGTGATGAGCGCGAGCGACTTGCGCGTGCCGTTCTCGGGAAAGCCAAAGAACGCAGCGACCGCCTCGATGGAGCCAAGGCCGGGGGT
Organism: uncultured Collinsella sp.; assembly: GCA_959602875.1. Lineage (GTDB taxonomy): Bacteria > Actinomycetota > Coriobacteriia > Coriobacteriales > Coriobacteriaceae > Coprousia. The sequence goes on from CAUGVQ010000083.1 coordinate 1,079, forward strand.
GTGCACCTTGGTGAGGGTGCCGTCGCCCGGGCCCTCGGTAACCGCGACCGTGGTCGTGGCAGCCTCCTCGTCGGCGGCAAAGCCGCAGGAGTCGCAGTAGACAAGCGCGGCCTCACCAGCGTCCGCGAGCGCCATGAACTCAACGGAGGTGTCGCCGCCGATCTGGCCGGAGTCAGCGACCACGGGGAGTGCTTTGATGCCGCAGCGCTCGCAGATGTTGGCATACGCCTGCTTCATGGCGTCGTAGGTCTCCTGCAGGCTCTCCTGCGTGGCGTTGAACGAATATCCGTCCTTCATGATAAACTCGCGGCCGCGCATGAGGCCAAAACGCGGGCGCATCTCGTCGCGGAACTTGTCCTGGATCTGGTACAGGTTCACGGGGAGCTGCTTGTAGCTCTTAAGCTCGTTGGTGATGAGGTCGGTCACCGTCTCCTCATGAGTGGGGCCGAGAGCGAACTCGCGCCCGTGACGGTCGGTCACGCGCATGAGCTCGGGGCCGTAGGCGCCCCAGCGGCCGCTCTCGCGCCAGAGCTCGGCATCCGTGAGGATAGGCATGAGCATCTCCTGAGCGCCGGCGGCGTCCATCTCGTCGCGCACGATGGACTCGATCTTTTTCAGCGAGCGCCACGCAAGCGGCAGGTAGCTGTAAAGGCCGGCAGCCTGCTTGCGGATCATGCCGGCGCGCAGCATAAGCTTGTGGCTTGCGAGCTCAGCCTCCGCGGGGTCCTCCTTGAGCGTCGGGGCGTAGAGCCTGGACATGAGCATGTAAGACATCGCAACTCCTTGTGTCAACTATTCGTGCGCCCGTACGTGCAGGCGCTAAAGCGTCTCGATCTCGCGCATGAGCTCATCGATGATAGCATCCTCGCTCACTTTGCGCAGCACCTCGCCGTGGCGGAATATGAGTCCGCAGCCGCGTCCGCAGGCCACGCCCACATCCGCTCCGGCAGCCTCGCCAGGTCCGTTCACCACGCAGCCCATGACCGCGACGGAGATGGGCTTGGTCACGCCCTTGAGTCTGCGCTCGACCTCCTCGGCGATAGGAATAAGGTCAACTTGCGTGCGACCGCAGGTGGGGCAGCTTACGAGCTCCGGCCCGCGACGGCGTAGCCCCAGGCACTCGAGGATGCCCCAGGCAACGGGCGGCTCCTCAACGGGGTTTGCCGTGAGGGACACGCGCAGTGTGTCGCCGATGCCGTCGGCAAGAAGGGCGCCTAAGCCGACGGCGCTTTTGATGGTGCCCTGCCTCACCGTTCCCGCCTCGGTTACGCCAAGGTGAAGCGGCACCTGCGGAAGCTCGCGCGAGAGCGCGCGGTAGGTGGCGATGGTTGTGGGCACGTCGTGGGCCTTGGCGGAAAGAACGATGTTTTCAAACCCGCGCCCCTCGAAATGCTCGACAAAGCGCAGGGAGGACGCAACGAGCTTCTGAGGAAGGGTAAGATTCTCGTTTTGCGCGATGTCGTCCTCAAGCGACCCGGCGTTCACGCCGATGCGGATGGCGATGCCGGCTTCTCCTGCGGCGTCGATTACCGCGTCCACCTTCTCCCAGGAGCCGATGTTGCCGGGGTTGATGCGAAGCTTTGCCGCACCGGCCTCAATGGCGCCAAGCGCTAGGCGATGGTCGAAGTGAATGTCCGCCACGATGGGTACGGGCGATTCGGCGCAGATGGTGCGGAAGCTCTTGAGGGCCGCGCGCGAAGGCACCGAGACGCGTACGATGTCGCAGCCGGCGTCCGCAAGGGCGCGCACCTGGTTCAGCGTCGCGGTTGCATCGACGGTATTGGTCGAGGTCATGGACTGCACGACGACGGGCGCACCCCCGCCAATGGTCACTTCGCCCACGTGGACGGGACGGGTCTTGGTGCGTGCGGCGTTCTCAAACATGCGTGACCCCCTCTACAGGATGAAGCGAATGATGTCTGCACGGAGCAGGTAGATAAAGAGCGCGCCGAACAGGGCGATGCCGATGTAGGAAAGCGCGGTCTGCACTTTTACCGAAAGCGGGCGGCGAATGACGGACTGTACGATCTCGATCACAAGCTTGCCGCCGTCGAGGGGCGGTATGGGCAGGAGGTTCATGAAACCGAGCGAGAACGAGATGAGGGCGGCCACGCTGAGGAAGGTGGAAGCGCCGCTCTCCGCCGCGGCGGCAGCCATGACGGAGATGCCCACCACCGAGGTGGAGCTGTCGAGGACCTCGAGCGTGCGCTGGGGGTTCACGAGCTGCATGATGGAATCGGCGGTAAGCGCAAGGTAGGACCAGGTCACGCTCGCAGCTTGAGCGGGGTTGAGGTGGACCGTCTCCTGCGGCGCGGTAATGCCTATGGCGTCGGCACCCTCGGCATCCACGGTTACCGTGAGCTCTTTGCCCTCGCGCGAGAGTACCATGTCGAAGGGCTCGGACATGTCGAGCGTGCCGATGGCTTTTGCGATGTCGGAGAAGCTGTCCGTGGCGGATCCCGCAACCGAGAGAACGGTGTCCCCCGCCTCGATGCCCGCCGCAGCTGCCGGCGAGGCAGTCTCGACGGTGCCTATGGTGTTCACGTCCACCGTCGCGGTGACACCGACGAACATGTAGATCGCCATAAGGAGCAGAAAACCGGAGACGAGGTTCACCGCAACGCCTGCAACGAGGATGAACGCGCGGGCGAAGAAGCCTTTGCCGGCGTATGTGTGGGACCGCTCTCGCTCAAAGAAGGCGTTCTCCCCCATCGGCGGCTCCCATGCCTCGCCGGAGCGGGTCGCCTCTTCGCGCTTGAACTGCGCGCCGTCGAGCAGCGTGGCTCCCGTCTTGTCGCGCGGAGCGGCTGCATAGGTTGAGGGGTAGTAGACGCCGGGCTTCTCGCCTGCCGCCTCATCATATCTGCCCTCGATAGAGCCCCAGTCGAGGAGCTGCACGCAGGCGGCGAGCGCGTCTTCCTCAGAAATGGAGAGTGCCTCCGCAAGCTCTGCGACTGTTGCCGTACCGCGGCGGTGCACTTCAGATAGGACGCGCTTGGCGATTGCGCTGTCGCCCTCGGGCTCCATGCCGCAGACCATGGCGTAGCCGCCGAGCAGAAGCGGCGTTACGCCGAACTTCGTGCCGATGCGGCGTGAGACGTGGTGAAGATTGAACCGACAGGGCAGGCCGAGGAAGAACTCGGTGACGCGCACGCCGACGGCGCGCGAAGCTAAGAAGTGACCGCCCTCGTGCACGAACACGAGCGCGGACAACATGAGGAGGCCCCAGAACAGGGGTCGGATGAAACCAAGGAGCGTCTCCATGGGTGGCAAGCCTTTCGGTACGGGGACCTAGCGGGCGCGGGCGGCGAGGTAGGTGCGCGCCTCGGAACGTGCCCAGAGGTCGATCTGCTCGAGCTGTTCGAGCGATTCTACCCGCATTGCGTCATGCTGCTCGAGGCAATGGGCCACGCAACCGTCGATATCGGTGAATGCACACGATTCTGCAAGGAAGGCGGCAACAGCAACCTCGTTGGCAGCGTTGAGGACGCACGGCGCGGTGCCGCCCGTGCGCGCGGCCTCCTCGGCAAGCGCGAGGCACGGGAATGCCTCGGTATCTGGTGAACCGAAGGTAAGCTGGGCAATCTCGCGGAAATCGATACGCTCCGCCGGCGTCTCCCAGCGCTCGGGGTACGAAAGAGCATACTGGATGGGGAGGCGCATGTCAGACGCGCCAAGGTGGGCGATCACGGCCCCGTCGCGGTATTCGACCATGGAGTGAATGCGGCTCTCGCGCTGGATGAGGACGGGGATGCGCTCTACAGGAAGATCGAAGAGCTGCATGGCCTCGATGCGCTCGAAACCTTTGTTCATGAGCGTGGCGGAGTCGATGGTGATCTTGGCACCCATGTTCCAGGTGGGATGTGCGAGCGCATCGGCGCGGGTGACGTGGGCGAGCTCAGTGCGCGTACGGCCGAAGAAGGGGCCGCCCGAGCAGGTGAGCCAGATTCGGTAGACCTCCTCGGCGCGCTCACCGAGCAGGCACTGGAAGATAGCGCTGTGTTCTGAGTCGACAGGCAGCAGCTGGCCTGCGGACGCCATGGGCATAAGGAGGTCGCCGCCGACGACGAGCGACTCCTTGTTGGCGAGCGCGAGGCGCTTCTCCCCTTTTAGAACGTGGTAGCTCGCCTCGAGTCCCACGGCGCCCACAACGGCGACAAGGACCGTGTCGGCCTCGGGCGTGTCGGCGAGCTCGGCAAGTGCGGAGACGCCGGTGAGAAGCTTGGTCCCTTTGGGGAGCTCAGAGAGACAGGGGTCCTTAGCATGGGCATCATCGGTAACCGCGACCAGCGGCACATTGAACTCGCGCGCAGCGGCAACGAGCTCGGCGGTACGGCTGTGCGCGGAGAGCGCGACGACCTCGATGCGGTCGGGATGCTGGCGGCAGACGTCGAGCGCCTGCTGGCCGATAGAGCCCGTACAGCCAAGGATGACGAGGCGGATACGCCCGGCGTCGGTCATAGGATGCCTCCTATATAGAGCATGAGCATGGCTGTGATGCAGCCGAAGATGAGCGAATCGCACCGGTCGAGCATGCCGCCGTGACCGGGGATGAGGTTGCCGGAGTCCTTAACGCCCACGCCGCGCTTGATGCGCGATTCGATAAGATCGCCGAAGACGCCGAGAATGGCAACGACGACACCGGTTAGGAGCGCATAGCCGAGCGAGAGCGGGAAGAGATGGGTGGCCCAGACGATGAGCCAGATGATGACCGATCCCGCGATGCCGCCGGCAAAGCCCTCCCAGGACTTCTTGGGCGAGATCTTGGGCGCCATCTTATGACGGCCGAATTGGCGTCCCACAAGGTAGGCGAAGGAGTCAGAGACCCAAAGCGACGCGCAGGAACCGATGGCGAGAAGCGCCCCCGCAAAACCGGGAGCGGCGTCGCGCAACAGAACGATGGACGAGAGCATAAAGCCGGTGTAGAGCGGGCCCATGAGCGTGACGGCAACATCGGCGATGCGCGTGCGGGGCGTGTAGACGTACCAGAGGCCGCACGAAAGCACGAAAATGAAGATGAGGGCCGTCATCGCGATGCTCTCACCCAGTGCGGCGACGGGAAAAAGCGCGCTGCAGGCAACGCCAAGAGCGAGGTTGGGCACCTTACCGTCACGCCGTGTCATGAGGAAGAACTCGTAGGCGCAAAGTCCGCTGATGAGCGCGACGAAGATGGCGGCGGGAACGGGTCCGGCAAGAAGGCAGCCGATAAAGAGCGCCGCATACACGACGCCAGAGACGATGCGCGTAAGAAGTGCGCTCGAACTGTCCTTAGGGGCATCGGTCACCTTAACGCGGCCGCGCGCTTGGCTAAGGACGCTAGAGACGTTCGTGCGCTTATGCTCTTGTGCCTGAGAATCGTGATCCATCGTGAGTTACGCGTCCTCCTTCTGGGAGAGACCTCCAAAGCGACGGTCGCGCCCTTGGAAGGTGAGAATGGCGCGAAGGAGCTCCCAGCGGTTGAAATCGGGCCAATAGGTCGGCGTGATGTAGAACTCGGCATAGGCAACCTGCCATAGCAGGTAGTTGGAGAGACGCATCTCGCCGGAGGTCCTCACCACGAGCTCGGGATCAGGAAGGCCAGCGGTGTAGAGGCTGTTTGCCACAACGTCTTCGTCGATGTCCGCGACGTCAAGCTCTCCTGCAGCAACGCGGGAGGCTATGAGCTTGGCAGCCCGCGCGATTTCTGCACGCGCGCCGTAGTTGACCGCGAGCGCGAGCACCATTCCCGTGTGGTCACGCGTCTCGGCAAGGCCGCGCTCAAATACCTCGCGCGTCTCAAGCGGAAGGGCGGAGATGTCCCCCAAGAAGACGACCTTGACGTTCTCGCGCTTGAGCAGAGGCAGCTCCTGGATGAAGGTCTGGGCGAAGAGGTGCATGAGGAGGTTCACCTCAGTCTCGGGCCTCTTCCAGTTTTCCGTGGAGAAGGCGTAGGCAGAGAGGACCTCGACGTCGAGACGGACGCAGGCCGTGATGATCTCGCGCAGGGAAACAATGCCCGCGCGATGCCCCTCGCCGCGGTTGAGGCCGCGGCCGGTTGCCCAGCGGCCGTTGCCGTCCATAATGCAGGAGATATGCCGGGGAATCCTCGTGCGATCGAGTGCATCGATATTGATATCCTCGGGAGGATTGGCGAAAAACGTCTCGAAGGTGGAATCGTCGTCCATAACCTAGATCTCCATGACCTCGGCCTCTTTGGCCTTCAGCATCTCGTCGATCTTCTTGATGTAGTCGTCGGTGTGCTTCTGGACCTTGGCCTGCTCGCGGCGGACCTCGTCCTCAGAGAGCTCCTCGTCGCGCTCGAGCTTGTTGTTGAAGTCGCGGCGGATGTTACGGATGGAGACGCGTGCCTGCTCGGCGATCTCGCGGCACTCCTTGACGAGCTCGCGGCGGCGCTCCTCGGTGGGCGCTGGGAAGGGTAGGCGAACGACGGTACCGTCGGAGCTCGGGGTGATGCCGAGGTCGGAGGCGTTGATGGCGTGCACGATGGCGTTCAGGACCGACTTGTCCCAGGGCTCGATCATGAGCATGTGGGCCTCGGGAACCTTGACCGCGGCGACCTGCGTGATGGGGGTCGGCACACCGTAGTAGTCGACGGTGATGTCACCGAGGATGTTGGGGTTGGCGCGACCGGTGCGCACCTTGGAGAAGTTGTGCTTGAGGCTCTCGATAGACTTGTCCATATGAGCGGTGATGTCGGCCATGATCTAGTCCTCCCGAACGACGACGGTTCCGATAGGCTCGCCCATGAGGGCGCGCTTGATATTGTTCTCGCCCTCGATGTTGAGGACGATGATAGGCATGCGGTTGTCCTGGCAAAGGGCCGTGGCAGTGGAGTCCATGACCTGGAGGCCGCGGACGAGCACCTCGTGGTAGGTGATGGTATCAAAGCGAACGGCATCGTCGAACTTGGCCGGATCCTTATCGTAGATGCCGTTGACCTTGGTGGCCTTGATAAGGCAGTCCGCGTCGATCTCGCAGGCGCGCAGCGCAGCGGCGGTGTCGGTGGTGAAGTAGGGGTTGCCCGAGCCGGCAGCGAAGATAACGATGTCGCCCTTTTCCAGATGGCGCATGGCGCGGCGGCGGATGTAGGGCTCGCACACCTCGTTCATCTGGATGGCGCTCATGACACGGCAGGGCGTGTCAGTACGCTCGATGGCATCCTGCAGGGCCAGAGCGTTCATGATGGTTGCAAGCATGCCGATGTAGTCGGCCTGGGCGCGGTCCATACCGCCGGCGGCACCGGCGATACCACGGAAGATATTGCCACCGCCCACGACGACGCCGATCTGGACACCCTCCTCATGAAGGGCCTTGATGTCGCGAGCGAGGCGATCGGTGATGGCGGGATCGATGCCGTACTCGCCCTCCCCCATCAGCGCCTCGCCGGACAGCTTCAAAAGAACGCGCTTGTACTGGTAGTCAGCCACGGAATGCCTCCTTAGGACAGCCTGAACTCAGTCCATTCTAGCAAAGATGCTCCATAAAAAAGGGAAGGACCCGAGGGCCCTTCCCTGTACGGTACGCTATCGAGCGTGAGGTTACTCCTCGCCGCGGGCGAGACGATCGAAGGCGACGATCTTGATGGTGTCGCCGAGCTCCTTGCTGACCTTGGCCGCATAGGCGGAGATGGTCATGCTGGAGTCCTTGATGAACTCCTGCTCGTTCAGGACGACGCCCTTGTAGTACTTCTCGAGGCGGCCGATGGCCATCTTCTCCTGAATGGCCTCGGGCTTGCCGGACTCGGCGGCCTGAGCCTTGTAGATGGAGACCTCGTGGTCGATGACGTCCTGCGGAACGTCCTCACGGACAGCGCAGATAGGAGCGGTCGCAGCGACCTGCATGGCGACGTCATGGGCGAAAGTCTTGAAGGCGTCGGCGGAAGCGGTCTCGGCCTTGTCGAAGGAGAACTCGACGAGAACGCCGATCTTGCCGCCCATGTGGACGTAGCTGGAGACAGCGCCGGAAGCGGGCTTGCGCACAGCGAAGCGGGTGATCTTCATGTTCTCGCCCATGGTGTGGATGAGCTCGGTGAGCTCGGCCTGGACGGTCTCGGCAGCCATGGGGGCGGCGAGAAGAGCGTCGACGTCAGCCGGCTCGGTGGCGCAGGCGACCTCGGCGACGGAAGCGGCAAAGCCGGTGAACTTGGGGTTGGAGCCCACGAAGTCGGTCTCGCAGGCGACCTCGCACAGAGCGCCCTCGCGGCCGTCAGCGGAGACGTAGGC
>CAUGVQ010000084.1 GCA_959602875.1 uncultured Collinsella sp.
GAAGCTCTTGGGGGAGATGCCGCGGAAGTCGCGGATACGCGGAATCGCCACAGCGGTCAGACGATCGAAGAACTCCCACATGCGGTCGCCGCGGAGGGTGACCTTGGCGCCGATGGGCATACCGGCGCGGAGGCGGAAGGACGCGATGGACTTACGAGCGCGGGTGATCATCGGCTGCTGGCCGGTGATGGCGCGCAGGTCGCGCACAGCGCCGTCGATGGCCTTGGAGTCCGTGGCGGCCTCGCCAACACCCATGTTCACGACGATCTTCTCGAACTTGGGGATCTCCATGACGTTCTTGTACTGGAACTTCTCCTGCATAGCAGGCTTGACCTCGTTGAGGTACTTGGTCTTAAGACGCGGGACGTACTTCTCTTCAGCCATCTCTAAACTCCTTCTGGGGTTTTAAGCACGGGGCTTGGCCTCTTGGCAGGGCAGGTTTTCCCTGCTCACGCACTGGGTTGTCCTCGTGCCTCCTGCCGCAGCGATACGCGCGAGGAGTCACTCGCGGCACGCCGAATGGCCGGCAGGAGCCGGGCAATACGAGTCGGTATGATACGCGTTTGCGCAAGAAAATGCGAGACAAACTCGGGTTGTGGGCGATTTCCACAATTCGCGATTCCCGGACACCCACAAAGCGCGTCACCATTTCTCCATAGAAATGAGCGCGGTAAGAATGGCCGCGTGAGACACGCCCCTCCCCTGTTGGCTACCGCTCGGCGATAGGAAAAGGTCGCGTGCTTACGCGATGTCGCACGAGGATATAATATCTTGGTACCAGTTGGGACTTTCACCCACAACCCCTTCCAATCGCAAAGGAGAAACCCATGGGTCTGTTCGACATGTTCAAGAAGAAGGAGCCCGCGGCCCCCGCTAAGCCCGCCTCCGTCTCCGCTACCGCTGCGCCCGACACGCTCTGCGCCCCGGCTAACGGCCGCGTCATCGCTATGACCGACGTGCCCGACCCCGTCTTCTCCGGCGAGGTACTCGGCAAGGGCTGCGCTGTCTGGCCCGAGGACGACATCGTCTACGCCCCTGTCTCCGGCACCGTGACCGTCACCATGGGTCATGCCGTGGGTCTCTCCACCGACGACGGCGTCGAGGTTCTCGTTCACATTGGCGTCGACACCGTGAACCTTCAGGGCAAGGGCTTCACCGGCTACGTCAAGCAGGGCGACACCGTCAAGGCCGGCGACCCCGTCATCAAGATGGATCGCAACGTCATCAAGGAGGCCGGTTACCCCGACTGCGTCGTTCTCGCTGTCTCCAACACCGCCGAATTCGCTGGCGTTGAGCTTGCGGTCGAGCCCGAGACCACCGTTACCGCCGGTACCCCCGTGGTCAAGGTCGTGCGCTAGCGCCTTCTTTCACAAACACGTGCGCCCAAGCGCGCCCCCCTGCCCCTTCGCACCCCGTGCGGAGGGGCATTTTCTCGCTTCGAGCACACATAGTCACGGGACAATCCAAGTTTCTGCCGTACTAATCCCATGTGATGCTGGCACTTTGCTGTCTGCGCCCCTAAGACGAACCTAGTTTCCTGTTACTATGTCGTGAAACACCCCATGAAAAGGAAGTAATCTGTGACCGCAACCGATGCCCATGCACTCCATACATCGAGCGCACTCGCCGCGCAGCCCGAGCTCCTCGCACCCGCAGGTGGCCCCGGACCCTTTGCTGCCGCGCTTGCCGCCGGGGCAAACGCCATCTACTGCGGCATGGGATCATTCAATGCGCGCCGTAAGGCAGAGAACTTCGACGACGATTCGTTTGAAGCGGCATGTCGCGCGGCGCATCTGGCCGGCGCGCGCGTGTACGTGACGGTGAACATCGTCATCAAGCAATCCGAGCTCGTCGAGGCACTCGAGCTCGTCCAACGCTGCACCCAGCTCGGCGCGGACGCCTTCATCATCCAGGATTGGGGACTCTTTGCCGCCGTGCGCGCCCTTATGCCTAACGTGGAGACCCATATCTCCACACAGGCCAACATCCACGATGCGCGCGGCACACGCTGGTGCCGCGATGCCGGCGCCGACCGCGTGACGCTCTCGCGCGAGCTTTCCGTTGCCGAGATAGCCCAAATCCACAGCGCGGTCCCCGATATTGATCTTGAGGTCTTTGCGCACGGGTCGATTTGTTTCAGCTATTCGGGCGTCTGCCTGCTATCGAGCTTTGCCTGCGCCGGGCGCTCCGCCAACCGCGGCATGTGCGCGCAGCCCTGTCGTTTGCCCTACGAACTTGCCGATGAGGAGGGTCACGTCCTTTCCGCTCCCGACCGTGGCCGCCCGCTCTGCCCGCGCGACAACAACACCTCAGAGATGCTCGGCGCCCTTATTAACGCCGGCGCCCACGCGCTCAAGCTCGAAGGCCGCATGAAGGCCCCCGATTACGTCTACGCCGTAACCGACGCCTACCGCCATGCGCTCGACGACGTCCTTTCCGGGCGCGATGCCTCCCCCACCGAGCAGGCCGACCGCGCCCGCCAGCTCAAACGCGCCTTTAACCGCGACTTCACGCACGCCTACCAAGACGGCCGCTCGGACGACGACATGATGAGTTACGAACGCTCCAACAACCGTGGCCAGATGGTGGGTGAGGTCGTTGGCTTCACGCCGCGCCGCGCCCGCACCAAGGGTGAGTCCATGCGCGACGCTGCCCGCGGCGCGCGCGGCATGGCGCGCATCCGACTCGATGAGCCGGTCGGCAAAGGCGACCTGTTGGAGCTCCGTCACGACCACGAGCCCGACCGCTTCCTTACCGGCCTTGTGCGCACCGACGCCGACGCCGGCTCTACCATAGAGGTCGAGGTAGCCCGGCCCATGCCCGCTGGCTGCCGCGTGCGTCTCATCCGCAGCCAGCGCGCGCTCGACGTCGCCGCCGCGGCGCTCAAACGACCCGTTGCGCGAAAGCGTGACGTACATGCACGCGTTGTCGCTCGACTCGGTGAGCCCTTTACCGTCGAGCTGTGGTGCGACGACGACCCCTCGCTTTACGGGGTTGCCCACGGGTTCACCGTCGAAGCCGCTCGCAGTCGCGCCGTCACGCCCGAGGACCTTATAGAGCATGTCGGTCGCATGGGTGCCTCGCCGTTTGAGGCGATAACGTTTGATATCAAGCTCAACGAGGGCTGCGGCATGGGCTTCTCCGCTGTACACCGCGTGCGCGCCGAGGCCTGCGCCGCCCTTGAGCAGGGCATTCTCGCGCCCAACCGGGCGCTCGCCGAAAACGTTGGCACCGTCGACATTCCGCGCAGACTTGCCGCCCTCGTCCAAGCGGGCAACCGCGACAACGACGTGGCGCCGCGCCCCGGCACGCCCGAGGTTTGCGCGCTTGCCAGCACGTGGGAGATGGTCGAATCCGCTCGCAATGCCGGTGCAACGCGTATCTACGTCACGAGCGACGCCCTCGATGACGCGGGTATCGAGCCTGCCCGCGCACTCGAGCTCGGCATCGTCCCCGTGCTCGACGAGGTGTGCCGCGCTGCCGACCGCGAGCGCCTCGACCGCTGGGTTCAGCCGGGTGCCCCTGTTGCCGTTGGCAACATATCGGAGCTTGCCCATGCCGTCGCGTGCGGAGCGGTACCCGAGGCGCGTTCCTGCATTCCCATCCACAACACGCTTTGCCGTGACTATCTTGCCAAGCGGGGCATCGCAGGCTTTTGGCTCTCGCCCGAGCTCACCCTCGCCGAGATTGAGGAGCTTGTCCCTGGCTCCCCCGCCACCGCGGGCATCATGGTCTACGGGCGCCCGCGCGTGATGACCAGCGAGCATTGTATCTTGCAGGTAGCCGATGCCTGTTGCCACGACTGCTCGCAGTGCCGCCTGCGCCGTCGGACGCTCCACCTGCGAAACATCGATGGCAAGGACTTCCCCGTTACGACCGATGTCCATGGGCGCTCGCGTCTCTACACCGACCGCCCCGTCGACCTTACACCCCAGATTCCCCAGTTGATCCAAGCGGGCGTGGAGCGTCTTCTGGTCGACGGAACGTTGCTTGATGCCGACGAGCTCGCTTATCAGGTTGCCCGCGTGCGCCGCGCCCTCGACGCAGCGCAAAGCGGACGTCGCCCCGCACCGCGCGAATCCGGCTCTTTCGCCGGCTGCCTGTTTGTGGGAGTCGACTGACCATGAACGGCGCCTCGCATCCGCGCGTGCTCTACCGAAGTAACACCCTAATTGCCGTCGATAAGCCTCAGGGCCTCATCGTGCACGGCGACGGAACGGGTGTCCCGACGCTGACCGATGCTGTGCGCGAGCTCCTTCTTGCAGAGGGTTCGGACGCTTCTCAAAGCGCCGCCCGCGATCTGCAGTGCCTGCAGCGGCTCGACCGCGACACCTCGGGCATCGTTCTGTTTTCGTTTTCCAAGAAGACGCAGGGTGCCTACGATCGGCTCATTGCCGAGCATGCCATCGAGAAACACTACGGAGCGCTTGTGGAGGGCAGGTTTCCGCGAGCGGCGCAGACCTACACCTGGTCCATCGGACGCGATCGTCACGACGCGCGCAAGATGCGCGTCTCGCGCACCGGAAAAACCGCAACGACTCATGCCTGCCGCCTCGAACAATATGCGTCAGCTGCTCTTTTGGACGTGCGTATCGAGACCGGTCGCAAACACCAGATTCGCGTGCACCTAAGCCACGCCGGCCACCCCATCGTGGGCGACGAGCTATACGGGCGCCCGCATCCCAAAGGGCTCATGCTGCATGCGGCAAAGCTCTCTTTCCGCGATCCGGTTACTGGCGAGTCCGTCGACATCTGCTCGCCGCTCCCCCGCCGTTTTCGCGCTGCGGCACTCCACACGGGCGCTTCAAACTAACCTATAGCCCGCTCGCAAACAGAAAGCGCCCGCGCACGGGGAATCCCTCCGTGCGCGGGCGCTCGCATCGATGCGAAGTCCCAACTAAGCGCTATGCTTCGCTTTCGCTCTTGGCACCAGGCAGAATGAGGTTGAGCAGGATGCCGGCGAGGGCCGAGGTGGCCATGCCCGGCAGGGTGTAATCGCCCACGGGGATCGAGATGCCACTCGTCTCCATACCCACGCCCACAATGATGACGACGGACGCGATCATGAGGTTGCGGTTCACGTCGAAGTCGACCTTGTTGGACACGAGCATGCGCAGGCCGTTTGAGGCGATGAGACCAAAAAGCAGGAGGCACACGCCGCCCATGACGGGACCGGGAATCGACTGGATGAGCGCGGCGAGCTTAGGGCAGAAGCCGCCGATTACGAGCGCAAAGCCGCCCGCATACCAAAAGATCTGGGTCGAGTACACGCGCGTGACGCTCATGACGCCGATGTTTTCCGCATAGGTGGTCGTCGGAGGACCGCCGAGGAAGCCGGAAATCATCGTGGAGATGCCGTCACCGGCAAGCGAGCGCGGAAGCATCTGACGGTAGTCCTTACCCACGATCTCACCGACGGCCAGCAAATGACCGATATGCTCGATCACCACGACGACGGCGACCGGGGCTACGAGCGCGATGGCGCCCATATCAAAGCGCGGGGCGGAGATGTTCGGCAGGCCGATCCAGGCGGCGTCGAGCACCGGTGCAAAGTCGACGAGCCCGAGTGGCAGCGACACCACGTAGCCGACGATAATAGCGAGCAGCACCGGAATGGTGCCAAAGATGCCGCCCATGCTCGAGAACACCACCGCGGCAACGAGCGTGATCGCCGCGACGATGGCTCCGAGACCAAAGAATACGGTAGAACCGTCCGCCAGGTCGGTCATGAACGCCATGTCGACTGCCGTAGCGGACAGGCCGACTCCGATGACGACCATAACCGAGGCGACAAGGACCGGCGGCAGCAGACGGTCGAGCCAACCGGTGCCCACAAGGCGGATGATGCCCGCCACCGCGAGGAAAACCATACCCGCGACCACAACGCCGGACATGGCGGCGTCGAGGCCCTGCGTGGCACCCACGGCAAGGATGGGGCTGATGAAGGCAAACGAGCTGCCGAGATAGCTCGGAATCTTGTTGCCCGTCACCAAGAGATAGCAGATGGTGCCGATACCCGAGCACATAATGGCGACGTTGGGGTCGAGTCCGGTCAGAACCGGGACGAGCACCGTTGAGCCGAACATGCTCATCATGTGCTGGATGCCGAGCGGGATCGCACGTGCGACTGACACGCGGTCGTCTACGCCGATGACCTCTCTCTCATGCTTGGCCATGAAACTCCTTTCAAAAAGACCCCGGCCGCAATCGCATGCAGCCGGGGTCTTAGTACCACATCGTACGAAAGCCGATTTAGAACTCGGCGCCGCACTTCTTGCAGATGCGGATGGCGGTGCGGTGACCGTCAAGCTCGCCCTGCTTGTGACCAACGCGGGTCGCCTGGCCGCACTTGGGGCAGACGAGCATAGCGTTGGAGGCGTCAAACTTGGCCTCCTGCGGCACAATGCCGCCGGTCTGGTTCTGCTGGTTGGCGCGGACGGCCTTCTTCACGATGGCAACGCCCTCGACCTTGATCTTGCCCTCAGCCGGATAGGCGCGGAGCACAACACCCTGCTTGCCGCGATCCTTGCCGGAGAGAATCTTGACGGTGTCGCCCTTCTTGATGGACATACCCATAGCTGCTCTCTCCTTTCTGTTACAGGGTCTCGGGAGCAAGCGAGACGATCTTCATGTACTTCTTGTCGCGGAGCTCACGCGCCACGGGCCCGAAGATACGGGTGCCGACGGGCGAACCGTCGTTGTTGATGACGACGGCGGCGTTGTCGTCGAAGCGGATGTAGGAGCCGTCCTTGCGGCGAATCTCCTTGACCGTACGGACGACGACGCACTTCACGACGTCCTTCTTCTTGACGTTCGCGCCAGGGGTCGCCTCGATGACGGAAGCGACAAACACGTCGCCAATGCCTGCATAGCGGCGCTTGGAGCCACCGAGCACCTTGATGCAGCGCACCTTGCGCGCACCGGAGTTATCGGCGACGTTCAGCACGGTTTGCATTTGAATCATGGTAGTTCCTCCGAACTTAGGCCGGTGAGAGGTGCGCTCGCACACTCGCGGTGCACGTCACCGGCGTGAACGTAGCGAAAAGCTTACTTGGCGCGCTCGATGATCTCGACCAAGCGCCAACGCTTCATCTTGGACAGAGGACGGGTCTCCATGACGCGAACCTTGTCGCCGACACCGGCCGTGCACTCCTCGTCATGAGCGTGAAGCTTCTTGGTGGTGGTCATCATCTTGCCGTACTTGGGGTGACGCTTGCGCTCCGTGGTCTGGACAACGATGGTCTTGTTGCCCGAGATGGAGACGACGACGCCCTGACGGACCTTGCGCTGGTTGCGCGTAGTGTCACTCATGTTCTCTCCTTGAGATCTACTCGGTCGCAGCGGCCTTCTCCGCTGCGATTTCGCGGGCGCGCTGCTCCGTGAGGATACGGGCGATATCCTTCTTCACGGTCTTGACGCGGGCGGTGTTGTCCAGCTGGCTAGTGGCCATCTGGAAGCGAAGGTTGAAGAGCTCGGCTCGGGTTTCCTTCAGCTTTTCTGCGAGCTGATCGTCAGAGAGCTCACGAATCTCTGCGGGCTTCATTAGTTCTCCTCCCCGTCCTGATTAGCGCGGGTAACGATCTTGGTCTTGATGGGCAGCTTGTGCTGCGCAAGGCGCAGGGCCTCGCGGGCGATCTCCTCGGAGACACCCGAGATCTCGAACATGATGCGGCCCGGCTTGACGACGGCAACCCACTCCTCCGGGTTACCCTTACCAGAACCCATGCGGGTCTCCGCCGGCTTCTTGGTGATGGGCTTGTCGGGGAAGATGGTGATGTAGACGCGGCCACCACGACGCATATAGCGGGTCATGGCGACACGGGCGGCCTCGATCTGACGGTTGGTGATCCAGTGGGCCTCGAGAGCCTTGAGACCGTAGTCACCGAAATGCAGCACGGTGTTACCCTTGGCCTGGCCCTTCATGGAGCCACGCTGCACCTTACGGTGAAGAACACGCTTAGGGGCAAGCACTACTGACCCCTCCTCTCGGAGTTACGGCGACGGGGGCGACGCTCGCCCTCGAGCGCAGGGTTGGGAACGGGCTGGCCGGGGAGCTTCTCGCCCAGGTAGATCCAGACCTTCACGCCGCAGGCACCCATGGTGGTGTGCGCAACGGACGTGCCGTAGTCAATCTTGGCGCGCAGGGTGTGCAGCGGCACGCGACCCTCGCGGTACCACTCGCGACGACCCATCTCGGCGCCGCCGAGACGACCGGAGCACTGGATACGGATGCCCTTGGCGCCCGCCTTAGAAGCGGACTGGACGGCCTTGCGCATAGCGCGACGGAAGGCGACACGGCCCTCGAGCTGCTCAGCGATGGACTGGGCAACGAGGTTGGCGTCGAGCTCGGGGCGCTTGACCTCGATGACGTCCACGGCGACCATGCCCTTGCCGACGCCCGCGACCTTCTCGAGGTCAGAGCGCAGGACGTCGATGTCGGCGCCCTTCTTGCCGATCACGATGCCGGGACGGCCGGTGTAGATCGTGACCTTGACCTTGTCGCCGGCGCGCTCGATGTCGACGCGGGAGAGGGCGGCCTTGGCGAGGCGCTTCTCGAGGTAGGAGCGGATGGCGAGGTCGTTGCCGAGGGTCTCGGCGTAGTTCTTATCGGCGTACCAGCGGGAACGCCAGTCCTCGGTGATGCCGAGACGGAAGCCGGTAGGCTGAACCTTGTGACCCATGCTCGCTTACGCCTCCTTTC
>CAUGVQ010000085.1 GCA_959602875.1 uncultured Collinsella sp.
ACATGAAGGAGTACTGGGGCGAGGGCTCCGCGCGCGCCCGCAACTGGCAGCGCTACGACCTCGGCGGCGCGAGCAAGCTCGCCTTTGAGGAGGGCGTCGACTCCTACGTTCCCTACGCGGGCTCGCTCAAGGAGGGCGTCAACGCCACGCTCTACAAGATCAAGTCCACGATGTGCAACTGCGGTGCTAAGAGCATCAAGGAGCTGCAGCAAAAGGCCCGCCTGACGCTCGTCTCGTCCACCTCTATTGTCGAGGGCGGTGCGCACGACGTCGTTGTGAAGGATCGCAACCATCAGACGGTGAGCTACCAGTAAGCCAATACCGTGCGAGCTTTTCCATACGAGGGCTTTCTTTGGGCCGGTGCGCATCAAGCGTGCCGGCCCTTTGCGTTATGTCTTCTGCGCAGCATCGTTAAGATTCGCAAAAGTCGCCTAAGAGGGCCTTAGATTCCTCAAACGCCGAGGTGGATCATTCAGGGTGCGCGCAAGATAGGGCCACACCCGCGCCGCCTTCGTGCGGCGTCTTGCGAAAGGGGCCCTACGTGTTGCGCCGGTTTCACATCCTCACCGTTCTTCTCTTCTTCTTCCTTGTGAGCGGTATCACATCTCTCATTCCGGTGCGCGCGGAAGGACTGGGGGCGGAGGGCGCAGGGGTAGGCGCGGTTCTCGCTCCAATCGACCTCTCTCAAGAGTATGGGGTTGCGCAAGGCGAAGGTTGGCATTGGGATGGGACCTCGCGGGTGCTCTCTTTACACAACTGTGACCTGTGGTTTTCGGGAAGTGGATTTGTTTTGCCCGTGAACAGCTCAATTGAGGTGGACGGCCAATGCGCAATCGTGACCGGAGCGAGCGAGGATCCTTCGAGCGGCGATAGGTCTGTCGCCTTTGATGCAAACTCTACCTACCAGGAGACCTCTACGCTCGACATCGGTCCTGCGCAGGGGGTCGCGTCTGCGTCGCTCACGCTTGCCTCCAGCTGGCCGCCTAGCAAGACCAAGGTCAATTCCTACGGGTCCATTAGCCATATGATGGGTGCCGCCACCATCCATGACATTGCCATTACCCTCACCGGGCGTGAGGCCGGAATATTCTCCGATGCCAATCTTGTGTTTGAGAGAGAATCGCTCACGGCAGGGGAGGCCGTTCTCAACGGATATTCCTTCGACGCTCCGCGCTGGTGGCTGCTGAGCACCTCTGGTTGGCTTGCGGTTCGAAACTCAACCTTTGATATTCAGATGACAGACGGTATTGCAGCGCTTTATGCGACTGATTACTCTCCCTCAGACTTTGCGGGACAGATTCTCATTCAGCAGTCTAAGGTGAATATCACAATCGATGACCCCCTCCCAGTTGAAGGAGATGCGTCGAGTGGGATGCTTTCCTTAAGAGGGACGAACGGACTGCTCAGCGACGGTTCTTGCGTATTCAGCGACAGCACCTTAAATATCGACGTTTCTTCAGAGAACAGTGCGGTGCCGCATGTTTACGCGGTCCGTAGTGCCGACCATACGATTTTCGATGCAAGCACGGTGCACCTCAGCGCGCACGGAGGCAGCCAGGCGGCAGAGCTCCTTGCGGCTAAGGGAATTACGATGAACGATGATGTTCTTCGGCAGGGAACTGAGCGTGCTACGCCGTCAGGGTCAATGATCTCAGAGGATGCTTCTACTTCCGCGGCCGGTGGAACGAGCATAATCACTCCTCCTTCAGGAGATACAGCCGTCACGAGCGTTTCTGTGCTTCGCATTCTGGCGAACAGGCTTTCTGAGGATGAGTTTGAGGTGGAGCTTCCGGGCGATGCCACGCCACCCTCTCAGGCCGACATCATGATTGAGCTAAGCGACCCAACATCAAAAGTCGAGAACTTTGTGAGCGATGATGAGGGAAGGACCTGGACTTTCGATGTTGTGGCCGAGAACGGAGACGTCGCGCATTACGGCCTCTCGGTATCGTTTACCAAGGGCGAGAGCGGAGTAGACGGAGGGTCGGGCGGACCCGGTGGCTCGGTAGACGGCGATGAGGCGCCAGATTCGAATGAACCTAATGAAAAGCCAGGCGAAGATGCCGGTGAAGATGCCAGTGAAGCTGGTAATGGAAATGGCCAGACCTATGCGGATGGGGGAGCCAGCGCTTCTGGGACGCATGGGCGTGAGCAGGAAGCAGATGGCGGCTTAGGGGATTCCCGCGCCGATGATCTTCCTGCTACTGGTGATAGGGAGGCCTGGCCGATTGTAATCACGATCATTCTTTTCAGTGTGGGGGTGGCAGTGTTACCTGCAACAATTCGAAAGGTCGGGAAGAAATACTGAGCTGGACGCCTCTGTTGTGTCCAACCTATAGTTCAAACACGAAAATGCCGCGCAAATCCACATCAAATCCACGTATACTCATGAATTACGGTTTTTGTCCTTGAGTTGCAGGAAGGATGATGGGCGTGGACCACGAGGGGCAGAAAGATCCTAAGGACCTTGATGTTGCCGAGCTCGAGGATGCGGGTTCCCTTCCGACTGATACTGACGAATCCTCCTGTGAAGATGCCGAAGGCCAGCAGGAGCAAGAATTGTCTGAGGACGAAGGCGAATCGCAAGATTCTTGTGAGGATGTTTCTGAGAAAGATGCACCCGACTCCGAGAATGATTCTGAGGTTGAGGCTGTCGAAGAGAACGCCGATGTTGATTCAGATGACGAAGATGCTTCAAATGAGGCCGCTGATGAAGACTCTACCAAAGAGGTCGAGCAGTCTGAAGAGCAGGTTTCTGGCGAGGAGCCCTTTGACGAATCTACCGGTGACGATCCCTGTGAAGACGGTATCGATGCCGATTCTGGTAACGGTGAGAGCGATACCGTCGCAGACGGCGACGCTTCTGAGACGCCGGATGGAACCTCTGGCGAGGGCGGGGAGCCTGACGTAAGCGATGAGGAAGGCTCGTCTTCGGGTGCGTCCTCTTTCGATCAGCTGAAAGCCAACGCTTCAACGGCGTTTGCACGTGGCAAAGATGCCCTGCGGGCTGCGCGCACGTGGTGCAGGGGGCACGCCGGGGCTTCGGTTGCCATCGGCACCTGCGTTGCCCTTGCAGTTATCGCTGGCGGATTTGCGATTGGCGCTAATGTGCTGATTTCGCATATCGATGCCGATTTCAAGGCTCGTGCCGAGGAACGTCTCGCACAGGAGAAGAAGGAGGAAGAGGAGATTCTTCCACGCATCGGGATGCGTTTCACATCATTCTCCCACTCTGGATTCCCTGCTATATCTGCGAACTTGACGATGTATTCCAGCGACGAATCACCGCTTCCGGCTCTTACCGCAGAACAATTCACGCTTGTTGAGGTCGACGGAAATGGCGCCGAGGCTTCCGTTGGCATCACTGGACTCACTTTTGACCCGGCAAGTGGCGCATGCCAGCTTACCTATAACGCAGATACGGCAACGCTCGGGGGAGACCGTACGGTCCGCATCAATCTCACCGAGGAAAGCGGGTATCAGGGCGGCGCTTCGATGTCGTATCGCGTGTAGCCGCTTCTGCAGCGTAAAGAACGAGGAGCGCGAGGTGTTGGTTACACCTCGCGCTCTTTGCCTATGCGTATGCCGCAAGGGATAGTTTTTGTTAGAATCTTGACCGTTACCGCTTATGCGCTGGCTGCGGCTTTAGCTGATGGGACAGAGATCGTGGGATGCGAGATTCTTCGATTCCGAGCGCCCCTCAGATAACGGCATTCAGACTGCGCAAACTGATAAGGAGCAAGCACATGTGTGACTGTGCCGACCACAAGCACGAGCCCGGTGAGATTCCCGCCTACGATGCGCAGGCTATCGAGGCAAAATGGATGCGTGCCTGGGATGAGGCAAATCTCTTTGCCGTGGACACCGATCCCTCCAAGCCTAAGAAGTATGTCCTCGAGATGTTCCCGTACCCCTCGGGCGACCTGCATATGGGGCATGCGCGCAACTACACCATCGGCGACGCTATGGCGCGCCAGGCGCGTATGCGCGGGTTTGACGTGCTTCATCCCATCGGCTTCGACGCCTTCGGTCTTCCGGCGGAGAACGCCGCCATCAAGCACAACACGCAGGCAGCTGAGTGGACCTATAAGAACATGGATCAGGCGCTTGCAACCATGAAGCGCATGGGCTTCTCCTACGATATGGATCGCTTGGTCAAGACGTGCGATGCCGATTACTACAAGTGGGGTCAGTGGATTTTCGAGAAGCTCTGGGAGCGTGGTCTCGTTTACCGCAAGAAGAGCCCGGTCAACTGGTGCCCTACGTGCAAGACCGTTCTTGCCAACGAGCAGGTGACCGAGGGTAAGTGCTGGCGCTGCGGGTCTGAGCCCGAGAAGCGCGATCTTGAGCAGTGGTACTTCAAGATTACCGATTACGCTCAGGAGCTGCTCGACGACCTCGAGAAACTCCCCGGCTGGCCTGAGCGCGTGAAGCAGATGCAGGCAAACTGGATCGGCCGCTCTGAGGGTGCTGAGATCGACTTTACGCTGTGCGATGCCGAGGGCGAGCCCACCGACACTAAGATCACCGTCTTCACCACGCGTGCGGACACGCTCTTTGGTTGCACCTTCTTCCTGCTTGCGCCTGAGTACGAGGGTCTGATCGACCTCGTTGCCGGTACGGAGTGGGAGGCGGACGTGCGCGCGGTTATCGCAGGCGCAGAGAAGGTCTCTGCCGTCGAGCGCGCACAGGGCAATCTTGAGAAGCACGGCGCCTTCACCGGCCGGTATGTGGTGAACCCCGTCAACGGCGAGAAGGTCCCCGTCTGGGTCGCCGACTACGTGGTCTCCGATTACGGCACGGGCGCCGTTATGGCCGTCCCCTGCGGCGACCAGCGCGACTTTGAGTTCGCCCGTAAGTACAACCTTCCTATCGTCCCCATCATCCTTATGGATGACGAGCGCGCTGCGCTTGAGGAGGCGGGGGAGTCCATCGACACCTATCATGCCGAGACCGTCGATTGGGCGGAGGCGCACGTTGCCGAGGGAACGCTCGTGCAGTCCGGCAAGTACACCGGCATGCGCGGCGGCAAGCACTCCGAGGGCGAGGCAGCCATCGTCGCCGACCTCGAGGCTGCCGGCGCCGGGCACCGTAGTGTCCAGTTCCGTCTGCGCGACTGGCTCATCTCCCGTCAGCGCTATTGGGGTAACCCCATTCCCGCCGTGCACTGCGAGCACTGCGGTATCGTCCCCGTCCCCGAGGACCAGCTGCCGGTCACACTTCCGCAGAACCTCGACCTCGGTGCAGGCGAGACACTTGCTGAGTGCCGCGAGTTCTACGAGACCACCTGCCCTGTCTGCGGCCGCCCTGCCCGCCGCGAGACGGACACGATGGATACCTTCACGTGCTCCAGTTGGTACTATCTGCGCTATTGCGACCCGCATAACGAGAATCTGCCGTTCAGCCGTGAGGCGGCGGATCGCTGGATGCCTGTTGACAACTACATCGGCGGCATTGAGCACGCTATTCTCCACCTGCTCTACTCGCGCTTCTTTACCAAGGCGCTCCGCGACCTCGGTCTTTTGGACGTGGACGAGCCCTTCACCAACCTGCTCTGCCAGGGCATGGTGAAGGACGAAAACGGTGACACCATGTCCAAGTCCAAGGGCAACGTCGTTCCACCGAGCTCGGTTATCGAGCCCTTTGGTGCCGATACGATGCGTCTGGCGATTCTCTTTATCGCCCCGCCCGAGAAAGACTTCGATTGGGACGAGGATGCCGTTGCCGGCGCCAACCGCTTTATCCGCCGTGCCTGGCGCATCGTCTGGCAGCTCGCAAACTCCGGTAACGCGGATGCCGTCCTCAACAAGGGCGCGCTCGATGAGGATGCCAAGAAGCTCTACCGTGAGCGTCATCGCACCCTCGCTAAATGCACCGAGGATTTCGATCGTCAACAGTTCAACACGGCTATCTCTGCTGTCATGGAGCTCGTGAACGCTGCGAGCACCTATCTGAATGCCACGGAGTCCGACTCCGCGGTCCGTGATGCGGCCCTCTGTCGCCTGGTCGCGACCGATATCGTGAGTGCGCTCGCTCCTATCTGCCCCTTCTGGGCGGACGAGCTTTGGCATGAGGCCCTCGGCAACGAGGGGAGTGTCTACACCGCCCCGTGGCCGGAGTTCGACCTCGCAGAGGCTGCAAGCGACACGGTCGAGATCGCGGTACAGGTGCTCGGCAAGGTTCGCGGTCGCATCCAGGTGCCCGTAAGCGCTACGAAGGACGATGTCGAGCGTGCCGCGCTCGAGGCTGTGGAGAAGTGGGTCGAGGGCAAGGCGGTCGATAAGATTATCGTCGTCCCCGGCAAGCTGGTGAACATCGTCGCTAAGTAGGCGGATACTCAATCCGCCGTTGCGCCAGCGTGTGGGAATCGTGGAGAAATCCGCGGTTTTACACCTCGTTGAGCTTGTGATAAGCTCTGTAGCTGGTAATTGATGTTGTAGTTGAGAAGGGAGCGGGGCTTCGGCCCTGTTCCCTTCTTGTATGAGGAGGTGCCTTTTGGTCAAGAGCGCGACTGAGCAGCGCATCATCGATGCGCTCGAGGACGTTGCCGCAGAGCACGGGGTCGATATCGTCGATGTCGAGCTCGCTGGCGCTACCAAAGCTCCCTGCGTGCGTGTGCGTCTCGAGGGGGCTAACGGTGAGTCCCTCTCGCTTGACGATATTGCCGCTCACACCAAGTGGGTGGGCGATGTCGTTGAGGCCATCGATCCTGTGAGCAGCAGCTACACGCTCGAGGTCTCGAGCCCCGGTATGGCGCGTCCGCTGCGTCGTCCGAGCGACTTCATTCGCTTTGTTGGCAGCGACGTTGAGCTCCAGACCACGGCTACCGAGGGCCGCCGTAAGTTCAAGGGCCGCATCGATGCCGCCGATGACAGCGCCGTGACGCTTGCGCTCGAGGACGGCGAGACCGTCAGCACCTCCTATGACGAGGTTAAGAAGTGCACCTTAAAGCCGGTTTACGACTTCAAGGGCAAGAAGGAAGGGAAGAACTAACATGGCATCCCAGATGATGGAAGCGCTCATGGAGCTCTGCCAGGAGAAGCACATCGACCAGCTTTACCTGATCGACCGCCTGGAGGAGTCGCTCGCTAAGAGCTACACCGACATCCTGCATCTGCCTTTTGGCGCCGAGGTCACTATCGACCGCGCTACCGGCAAGGTGTATGTGTACGAGCTCGTTCCCGTTGAGAGCTCCTACAACGAGGAGACCGACGAGTACGCTGAGTTTGAGAAGCGCGACGTTACTCCCAAAGACACGAGCCGCATTGCCGCTAAGCACGCCAAGGACGAGATCAACGCCATCGTGCGTAACTCCGCGCGCGAGCAGATCTATGAGGAGTTCTCCGATCGCATTGGCGACATCATCACTGGCACCGTTCTGCAGTCCACGCCCGATTTCACCATCGTGAAGATTCGCGAGGGTGTCGAGGCTGAGCTGCCGCACTTTGACCAGCGCCGTTACCACGATGAGGACGGTAACCCCACCGAGCGCAACGAGCGCCCGGCAGGCGAGCGCTATCTGCACAACCAGCGCATCAAGGCCGTTATCATCGATGTGCGCGATCCCAACAACACCGTTGCGCCGGTTCGCGGCGAGCACTCGCGTCCGCCCATTGTCATTTCGCGTACGCACCCTATGCTCATCCGTCGTCTCTTTGAGAACGAGGTGCCTGAGGTCTACGAGGGAACCGTCGAGGTCATGAGCGTCGCCCGCGAGCCCGGCCAGCGCTCCAAGGTCGCGGTCCGCTCGCTTGATTCTCGCCTTGACCCGGTGGGTGCTTGCGTTGGCCCCAAGGGCAGCCGTGTGCGCGCCGTCGTTTCCGAGCTGCGCGGCGAGCGCGTCGACGTTATCCTGTGGGACGGCGATCCCTCGCGCTACGTTGCCAACGCCCTTTCGCCTGCGAAGGTTACCCGCGTCCTCATTGACGAGGAGAAGAACTACGCCGGCGTGATCGTTCCCGACGACCAGCTGTCGCTGGCCATCGGCAAGGAGGGTCAGAACGCCCGCCTCGCCGCACGCCTGACCGGTTGGCACATCGATATCAAGAGCGAGACGCTTGCAGCTGACATTCTGCGCAACATCCCCGCGCGCCCGGAGCCCGAGGAGGACCTTCTCGATGATTCGGAGCCCGCGCGCTGCCAGTATGTGAACGAGGACGGCGTCCGCTGCCGCAACCAGGCACGTCCCGGTTCCCGCTTCTGCGGAGTTCACGAGCAGGATGCCATCGACGCTGCGGAGGATCTGATCTAGCGCGCGATGCGGCTCCGGTGCCTTTGTACCGACCGCTGCTCCGCGTTTGATTGGTTTTCGCTGTGGTGCGCCCGTGCGCACGAGAGGTAGGTGAAGGGTATGGCTAAGATTCGCGTCTCAAGCCTCGCCAAAGAATTTGGAATGACCTCCAAGGAGCTGCTCGGCTACCTTGAAGATATGAAGATCCCGGCCAAGACCCCGTCTTCGGCCCTGGAGGATGCGTACGTCTCCATGGTGCGCAAGAAGCTTGCGCCCGTGCTCGAGGCGCGCGCTGCCGAGATTGAGGCTGCGCGCAAGGCCGAGGAGGAGGCCGCCGAGGCCGAGGAGCGCGAGCGCCTCGCCAAGGAGGAGGAGGCCCGTCTGGCCGCCGAGGCACGCCGCG
>CAUGVQ010000086.1 GCA_959602875.1 uncultured Collinsella sp.
TCCACGATCTCCCTGGGCTACGCCGGCCTCTACGAGTGCGTCAAGGCCATGACCGGCCACAGCCACACCGACGAGGAGGCCACGCCGTTCGCGCTCGCCGTCATGCAGCGCATGAACGACAAGTGCGCCGAGTGGAAGGCCGCCGAGAACATCGACTACTCGCTCTACGGCACGCCGCTGGAGTCCACGACCTACAAGTTCGCCAAGTGCCTGCAGCGCCGCTTTGGCATCATCCCCGGCGTGACGGACAAGGGCTATATCACCAACAGCTACCACGTCCACGTGTCCGAGAAGATCGATGCCTTCGACAAGCTCAAGTTCGAGAGCGAGTTCCAGGCGCTCTCCCCGGGCGGCGCCATCTCCTACGTCGAGGTGCCCAACATGCAGGACAACCTCAAAGCCGTCATCCGCGTCATGCAGTACATCTACGAGAACATCATGTACGCCGAGCTCAACACCAAGAGCGACTACTGCCAGGTGTGCGGCTACGACGGCGAGATCCAGATCGTGGAGGACGACGGCAAGCTCGTGTGGGAGTGCCCCAACTGCGGGAACCGCGACCAGGAGAAGATGAACGTGGCGCGTCGTACCTGCGGCTACATCGGTACCCAGTTCTGGAACCAGGGCCGCACCGAGGAGATTCGCGACCGCGTGCTGCATCTGTAGGCGATCGACCGGGGCGGCGGCGCACCCTATCATTCCGTGCTCAAACAGCGCTACGCGAACTGCGCGCGGAACGATAGGGAGCTCCGCCGCCCCTCGCGTCTCCCTTGCTGCGCATTTGGGGACGGGGTCGTTTTGTGCAAGGTCGGCGAGAACGGAACGGAGGGGCGCGATGGCTCTGGAAACCCAGACGCGGGCGATAGCCGACTACTTCGCCATGTGGGTCACACGCGACTTCTCCCGTTTTGACGAGCTGTTCTCGCCCTGCTGCCGGTACGAGGAGTGCTACGGGCCCATCTATGAAGGTGCGGACGAGCTTCATCGTTGGATCGCGCATATGCTCGAGGTGCAGCGTGTGGCGGCGTGGGACATCCACGACGTTGTGCCCGGCGCAGATGGGCGGAGCGTGACGGTCACGTGGACCTTCGCTGCGACTGAGCAGGACCCCTACGTTTTCGACGGCTGCTCGCTCATTCACTTCGATGACGAGGGTCGTATCGATCGGGTACGGGAGTTCAAGGCGGACCACGAGCGCTGTTTTCCACAGCGGCGAGACGGGGAGGAGCAGGCGTGAATTACGCTGAGATCAAATACTCCGACATCGCTAACGGTGAGGGCGTACGCACCTCGCTTTTTGTCTCTGGTTGTCGTCGAGGATGCCCGGGGTGCTTCAATTCGGGTGCGTGGAGCTTTGCTGCGGGCGAGCCCTTCACCCGTGAGGTCGAGGATCAGATCATAAAGAGCCTGGACCATCCGTTCTGCGACGGTCTCACCGTGCTCGGCGGCGAGCCCATGGAGCCCGAGAACCAGCTCGGTCTCGTGAATTTTCTTGAGCGCGTGCGCGAGCGCTTCCCGCGGGATGGCGACGGCACGGGTGCGCCCGCGAAGAGCATCTGGTGCTTCACGGGCGACACGCTCGACGAGCTCATGCCGGGCGGGCGCCATCATACCGAGGTCACCGACCGTATGCTCGGCTGCATCGACATCCTGGTCGATGGCCCCTGGTTGCAGGAGCTCTACGATATCAGCCTCAGGTTCCATGGTTCTTCCAACCAGCGCCTGATCGATCTCAACGCCACACGGGCTGCAGCCGCCGAGAAGGGCGTGAGCCTAGCGGAGGCAGTGGTTCTTTGGCGCGACGAGGAGGTCTATTCGACCCACTCTATGTAGCACGGGCGGCTGCGCGCATCACCACGCGGCCGTATTTCATCGCGAGAAGGGGGTTGCGCGATGACGGAGATGAAGGTTTCGGCACGCGAGCACAAGCGCGGTATGCCGTTTATGCCAAAGGTCGATGCGATTTGGATGCACCCGGCATTTAGGTGCGCCTTCAGATGGCTCGAGGAGCTCGAGCGCGACCGCGTCTTCTGCCGTCATGACCTCCGCCATCTCATGGATACCGCGCGCATCATGTGGATCGTGAATCTCGAAGAGGGGCTGGGCATCGACCGCGAGGTCATCTACGCGGCTGCCCTTCTGCATGATGTGGGAAAACCCGTGCAGTACACGCTCGGCCTCCCGCACGAGGAGGTCGGCGCGCGCCTTGCCGATACGATTCTGGCGAGCCTGACGGGGGATGAGGCATTCTCGCCCTCCGAGCGACGCATGATTGTGGGGGCTGTCCGCGGGCATCGCCGCCTGCGCGAGGATGCAGATCCGCTTGAGCGCCTGCTCTATCGCGCTGACAAGGCGTCGCGTCCGTGTTTTGCCTGCCCGATCAAGGTGCGGGAGGCCTGCTCGTGGTCAGACGAGAAGAAGAATCTTGCGATTCAGGTATGACGCCTATTCACGAATGCCCTCTCACGGGGTGATTTGACCAAAAGGGTATTTACGAATCGGGAGCGCTTAGATTCCACCGTTTTTGGCGAGTTGGTTCGCGGTGCCAATCCGATGGTTTGTGTCGAACGCGCGTGTCTCGACAACTGCAGCGTCGGCATGAATGGGTATAGAAAGACTCGGACAAAAACTAAAGGGGTTGCAGTGTTGTTTTCTGCGCCCAGAAAAGAGGCATCATGGCTGACAAACATCTTCCGGAGGACACGTCTGCGGGCGAGGAGAAGATGCTCGCGCAGAGGGCAAAGGCGGGTCTGCCCGCCACGCGCCGCGAGCTTGCCAAGGTTGACCCCGCGACGCTCGAGCATGCGGACCGGATCATCATCAGCGGGCTTGAGGTTTTCGCTAACCACGGCGTCTACCCAGCGGAAAACGAGCTCGGCCAGAAGTTTGTGGTGTCGGCGACGCTCTTTACCGGTCTACGTGCGGCGGGGGAGGCAGACGACCTTACGCTCTCGGTCAACTACGGCGAGGTCTGCCATACCATTGACGCCTTTTTGCGCGCGCATACCTTCAAACTCATCGAGGCGGCGGCCGAGGCATGTGCCCAGCGCTTGCTCGCGGACTACCCGACGCTTCTGGCTGTGCGCCTGAAGATCGAGAAGCCCTGGGCGCCCATCGGCCTTCCGCTTTCAAGCGTGGCGGTGGAGATCGAGCGCACACGGTAAGGCCTCAATTCTTGCAACTCATATTGCGCGGCGTCTCGCAGCATGCGCGGCGCCGCGTTTCCTTTAGATTAGGCGACTTGCCGCTGTCTGCCCCGCTCGGCTAGACTGGGTCCCAGGAGGTTCCTATGGATATCAACCAGATCGCCCAGATGGCTGGCGTCTCGCGCGCCACGGTCTCCCGGTATTTCAACGACGGCTATGTTTCGCAAGAGAAGCGCGCCGCTATTGCCCGGGTCATCAAGCAGACGGGATATGCCCCTTCGCGTCAGGCAAAAACCCTGCGTACGGGTAAATCGGATCTGGTGGGTGTCATCATCCCCAAGATCAACTCCGCCTCTGTGAGCCGTATGGTGGCGGGAATTACTGGCGTCTTGAATGATGCTGGCTATCAGGCGCTTCTGGCAAATACTGATAACGATGCCGAGCGCGAGGTGTCGTTTCTGAAGCTCTTCTCCGAGAAGAGCAAGGTCGACGGCGTGATCTTGGTGGGAACTGTGTTCACGCGCGCGCATCTCGATGCCATCTCTGCCCTTCCGGTTCCGCTTGTGGTTCTCGATCAGCTGCTCGAGGGAAGCTCCTGTGTGTACCAGGATGACTTCGGCGCACTGCGAGCGCTGACCGAACGCGTGCTTGCTCAAGGCGGACGCCCGGCGTACATCGGCGTCTTCGATGAGGACGTCGCAGCGGGCAGGCGCCGTCGCGAAGGTTTTTTGGCGGGGTGCGAGGTTGCGGGTATTGAGGTCCCGGAGGGGGCATGCGCCGTGGCGGACTTCTCCGTCGACAGTGGATACACCGCTTGCGAGAGGCTTCTCGACGGCGGCGTGGCGTTTGATACGCTCGTCTGCGCGACAGACTCCATCGCCTTCGGTGCGATGGCCTGCCTTTCTGAGCAGGGGATTGTAGTGCCTTCTGACGTGCAGGTCGCCGCGGTGGGTGACAGCGAGATTTCCCAGATCGTGACGCCGCGCCTCACGTCGGTTCACTACCATTACAAGACCTCCGGCGCCGAGGCGGCCAAGATGCTTCTGGGGGCCATGACGAGCGAGGACGGTGTTCCACGCGAGGTGAAGATGGGGTACGACCTCGTTGTGCGCGCTTCGACGCGATAGCTTTCTCAATATGGAAACGGTCTCATATACTATGGCTCGTTACTAACGGAAGTTTCCTGACGAATTAACCG
This sequence comes from uncultured Collinsella sp., assembly GCA_959602875.1. Classification (GTDB taxonomy): domain Bacteria; phylum Actinomycetota; class Coriobacteriia; order Coriobacteriales; family Coriobacteriaceae; genus Coprousia. The sequence goes on from CAUGVQ010000086.1 coordinate 4,345, forward strand.
TATACCGCCAAATATCTACCGTTTGCGGATATGAGAACCTTCTCATATCCGTATCGTAGTATTACCTAACTATGAGAACGATTCCACAATGAATGCTCATGAGAGACGTTGCGGTATCGTTGCACCTTAGGAAAGGGAGGTACAAGGTGGCACTCGATTATCAGCAAGCCGCACAGCAGATCCTCGACGCCGTCGGCGGAGCGTCAAACGTGGTCTCGGCAGCACATTGCGCCACGCGCCTGCGTCTGGTCATCGCCGACGACAGCAAGGTGGACCAGGCTAAAGTGGACAACGCGCTTGGTGCCAAGGGCAACTTCAAGGCGTCCGGCCAGCTTCAGGTCATCTACGGCACGGGTACGGTCAACAAGGTTTTTGACGAGTTCGTCAAGGTCGGAAATATCACGGCGGCCTCCAAGGAGGAGGCCAAGGCTGCGGCGGCAGATCAGCAGAAGAACCCGCTTATGCGCGCCATCAAGCTCTTGGGCGATGTCTTTGTCCCCATCATTCCCGCCATCGTGGCATCGGGCCTGCTCCTCGGCATCATGAGCGCGCTCTCCTTTATGGACAGCAACGGGTTTATCACGCTCGCGACCGATAACGCTTGGTATCAGATTCTGAATCTCGTCTCCAACACCGCGTTTACGTTCTTGCAGATCCTGATTGGCTTCTCGGCCGCCAAGGCCTTTGGCGCCAATCCCTATCTTGGTGCCGTCATCGGTATGCTCCTCATCAACCCGGCGCTTCAGAACGCCAACACGGTGGCGACCGATGGCGTGGCGCAGACCTATGCCGTCATTCCCGGTCTCTATAGCATCGAGTGGGTCGGCTACCAGGGCCATGTCATCCCCATCGTCATCGCTGCCGGCATCCTCGCCTTCATCGAGAAGCGCCTGCACAAGATCGTGCCCGAGGCGTTCGACCTCTTCGTGACACCGCTCGTGTCGGTCGCTGCGACCGCCTATATCACCATGATCGCCGTCGGCCCCGTCTTTGTGTGGGCAGAAAACGCTATTCTCGGCGCCATCCAGTTCCTGCTGACGCTGCCGCTCGGCTTGGGTTCGCTCATCATGGGTGCCCTCTACGCGCCGACGGTCGTCACGGGCATTCACCAGATGTATACCACCATCGACCTTGGGCAGCTTGCGAGCTACGGCGTGACGTACTGGCTGCCGCTTGCAAGCGCCGCCAACATCGGTCAGGCCGGTGCCGCGCTTGCCGTCGCCCTCAAGACCCGCGACGTCAAGGTGCGCTCGCTTGCGCTGCCCTCCGCCCTTTCTGCCTTCATGGGCATTACCGAGCCCGCCATCTTTGGCGTGAACCTCCGCTTTGTGAAGCCGTTCGTGGCGGGTTGCATCGGCGGCGGCCTCGGCGCCATGTTCGCCTCCATCGTAGGCCTTGCCGCCTCCGGCACGGGCGTGACCGGTATCTTCGGCATCTTGCTGTGCCTCAACCAGCCGATGCAGTATCTCATCATGTTCGCCATCGCTGCGCTCGTGGCCTTTGGTATCTCGTATGTGCTCTACCGAGATCCGTCGTCTGATGCCGATGTGCCCGCTGGTGAGCGTTAGATACAAGCCATCTCCCCCAAACGGGCGCCTTGCCGTGGCATATCATGGTGGGGCGCCCCGCTGGGGTTGATCGATAAGACGAGGTGTACGGAATGGACGCAACAAGCGCGCTGCACGATGCTTGGCGCTGCGGGTTTCACATCACGCCGCCGACGGGTTGGCTCAACGATCCCAATGGCCTTTGCCAGTTCCACGGGGTATATCACGTGTTTCACCAGTACAGCCCCGCATGGCCCGAGCCAGACGCGCCCCGAGGGTGGGGGCATGCCGTGAGCCGGGATCTTGTGCGGTGGGAGCACGTGGGTATGGCAATCGAGCCCGACACGGCGGACGAGGCGACCGGCTCCTACTCGGGTTGCGCGGTCACGGTGCCCGGCGCTGCGCCCGATGGGGGAGACCTCCTGCGGCTGTATTACACCGGCAACGTCAAGGAGCCGGGGGATTTTGACTACATTCACGAGGGCCGGCGCGCCACGCAGATGTTGATCGAGACTGCAGACGGGCGCACGCTTTCGCCCAAGCGGCCACTGTTGCGCAACGATGACTATCCGCCTACCTGCTCGTGCCACGTACGCGATCCCAAGGTCTGGCGCCAAGACGGTTTCTGGTGGATGCTCCTCGGCGCGCGTGACCTGTTCGACAAAGGGCTGCTATTGCTCTATCGCTCAGGCGACGGTATCGCCTGGTCGTTCCATGCCGCGATTCAGTCCAGCGAGGCCTTCGGTTTCATGTGGGAGTGCCCCGACCGCATTGCTATCGATGGCAGCGAATACGTCTCCTTCTGCCCGCAGGGCATGCAGGCGTTGCCGTGGTCAAACGGCATGCGTGACCAGTCCGGTTACATTTCGCTAGAGAAGGGGGAGCGAGTATGCGACGCTCCTGCCCTCGATGCGAAGCGCTTCCAACGTTGGGACTATGGCTTTGATTTCTACGCTCCTCAAACCTTTGTGGATGAATCTGGCCGCACCCTCCTTATCGGCTGGATGGGCATGCCCGAGGCGCCCTTTGAGAGCGCGCCGGATGGGCTTGGCTGGATCCACTGTCTAACAATCCCACGCGTGGTCACGCGCGCCTCTGACGGATCGCTGCTGCAGAGCCCCGCGCCCGAGCTCGAAGAGCTGCGGGAAGAGCGCTTTACACTCGACGGGGAGAGTTGCGCCGAGTTGCCCGGGCGGCGTGCCGATATCGTGTGCGAGGGCATTTCAGGCTCCTTCGCGCTCACGTTTGACGATGCGTTTGAGGTGCGGTTTGCCACAGGCGAATTATCGATTGCATTTATCGACGACGTGGCGGGCACGGGTGGCGTCGGCGCGGGAAGAACGCGCCGCAGCTGTCTGCTCGATAGCTTGGATGACCTGCGCGTACTTGTGGACGGTTCTGCTGTCGAGGTCTTTGCCAACGGCGGTCGCGCGGCATTTGCTACGCGCTGGTTCCCGCGTCGCGAGGCTCTCGCGGTGGCGCTCGAAGGGACTTGTGCCGACGCGAGCGTATGGTCTATGGGCAACGGTATGGTCGGTTGCCGCTGAGTTTTGTCAGTGCGCTTGTGCGACCGCAGCGGCGGGGCGCCTGAGGAGGCGCGCTATCTCGCGGTTGCGCGGGCAGAACTGGTCGACGAGCGCGTGGAAGCGCGCGTTGTGGCTCGGCTCCAGAAGATGCGTGAGTTCGTGGATGACCACGTAATCGAGGCACTCCGGCGGGTAGGCTGCCAATGCGCTATTGATGCGGATGGTCCGGCGCGCGGGCGTGCACGAGCCCCATCGGCTTGTCATGCGTCTGATCTGCCAGCCGGCGGCATGCGCGCCCACGCGCGCCTCACCGCGTGCGATGGCGCCGGGAAGCGCTCGAGCGACCTCGCGACGGTACAGCGCCTCGACATCCTCAACACTGCCCGGGGCGGCTTGAAGACGACCCCAAAGGGGGATGAGCCCGTCTGGGGTTGCGTCCGTGCGCGACGGTGCGGCGGCGCGCGTGCGGACGCGTTCGATGTGCGCGGCGATCCAGCCTGCGCGCCGGTCGAGAAAATCCTGCGCTACGGCTAGAGGGGTGCGCATGGGGATGCTCAGGCTTACGGTGCCGTCGCGGTGGATGCGCAGGTTGAGGTTTTTCACGCGTTTGCGTATCACGCTAACCGGGACGGTGCCCGCGGGAGTGCGAATCTCAAGTGTCGTAGCTGCCACAGCACCTCCTCGTGCCCGTCGCGTTGCCCTGTCCCGCCTTGTCGGGCCACCAATTGTAAGGGATTGCGCGCCCATCTCCTGATAATCCCTTTACTCAGGTAGAATGAACGCTGTTGTTGCAAACGAGCCGGGCTGTGCGCGGGCCCAGATCCGTGCGCGCCGGTAGAAAAGGAGTTCCCATGTCCAACCAGGGTAAGAAGGTCCGCGCGCACTACCGCGGCACGCTCGATGACGGCACGCAGTTCGACAGCTCTTACGACCGCGGCGAGCCCATTGAGTTCATCTGCGGCGCGCACCAGATGATCGCCGGTTTCGATGCTGCCGTGCTCGACATGGTGGTCGGTGAGAAGAAGACCGTCCACATCCCGGCGGCGGAGGCCTACGGCGAGCGCCGTGAGGACCTCGTGCTCGATTTCCCGGCGGCCCAGGTGCCCAATATCGAGCAGATCAACGTTGGCGACCGCCTGTTCCTCTCCGGCCCCGGCGGCCAGCCC
>CAUGVQ010000087.1 GCA_959602875.1 uncultured Collinsella sp.
GCAAGTCGGGCTCGGTGACAAGCTCGATGAGCGGCGTGCCGCAGCGGTTGTAGTCAATAAGCGACTCGGCAGCGCCGCCGATGCGGCCCTCCTCGCCACCCACGTGCACCATCTTGGCGGCATCCTCCTCCATATGGATGCGCAGGATGCGAATGGGCACGGTGTAGGAGCCGTCCTCATGACGCTTCGCCGTAGCGAGCGTGGCAGTGTCGTAAGACGAGAGCCCCGCGAGCGCGCCCTCATCAGATGCAGCCTCGGCCTTTTCCCCCGCCATGCGGGAGAGGTCGGCGGAGAGGCCGACCGCGCCGGCAGAAGCCGAGGCCAAGCTCGCTGCCTCCGCCTCGCCAAAAGCGCACGCAGGGCGTTCCTCGGCACCTCGGCCCGTAACCTCAAGATCCAGATGCCCGTGCATGCAGAAGGCAACCGGACCCTGCGTGGTCTGGAAGTTCTTGGCCATATCCGGATAGAAGTAGTGCTTACGGTAGAACATCGAGTGCTTCTGAATCTCGCAGTTGGTGGCGAGACCCGCCTTCACGATGCTCTCGATCGCACGCTTGTTGGGCACGGGGAGCGCGCCCGGAAGGCCCAGGCAGACGGGGCAGACGTGCGTGTTGGGCTCGTCGTCGTGCGTGAGCTTGCAGTTGCAGAACATCTTGGTGTCGAGCGCCGTGAGCTCGGTGTGAATCTCGAGGCCAATCACGGCCTCCCAATCCTGAAGAACCTCGTTGAGCTCCTTCATTAGAGCTCACCTCCCTTCCCCGCAAACGCGGGGGCGACGCCCAGAACCGACGCGCCGTTGCTACCGTTGGCAAGCCCGCGCTCGATCGCGGCCGCATAGGTCACGAGGCGCTCGTCGGCAAAGGCGGGAGCCACGAGCTGCGCCGCCATGGGCATGCCCGTGTCCTCACCGAGCCCCACCGGCACCACGATGCCGCCGTTGCCGGCGATGTTGAGCGAGATGGTGTACATGTCGGAAAGATACATCTGCGTGGGGTCGCTGATCTCGCCGTGGCGGAACGCCGCATGCGGGGTCGCCGGCATGAGAATCGCATCCACCTGTGCAAACGCCGCGTTGTAATCGGACGTGATGAGGGTGCGGGCCTTCTGGGCGGCGTAGTAGTAGGTGTCGTAGACACCGCTCGAGAGCAGGTAGGCGCCGAGCATCTGGCGGCGCTTGGCCTCATCGCCAAACCCGTGCGCACGAGAGAGCGCGCTCTGAGCTGCAAGGTTAGTGCAACCCGGCTCCTGATATCCGTAACGGATGCCGTCAAAACGGGCGAGGTTGGAGAACGCCTCAGCGGGACCGATCACGTAGTAGGCAGCGATTGCGGCATCGACATGCGGGAGGTCCACCTCAACGATCGTAGCCCCGGCATCCGCCAAGGTCTGCGCAGCGCGCTCGACGCCGCGGCGCACCTCGGGCGTGAGGCCCTCGGCCTCCATAAAGGCGGGCACCATGCCAATGCGAACGCCAGCAAGGCCCTCGCCCGCCGCAGCGGCTGCCGCAGCAAAAGCGGGTGCGACCTCCTGCGAGGTGGAGTCGTACATATCGCGGCCACCCGCCACAAGCGCGTCCATGGCAAGCGCCACGTCCTCGACCGTACGGCCAAAGGGACCCACCTGGTCGAGCGAGCTGCCAAAGGCAACCACGCCGTAGCGGCTAACCGCGCCGTAGGTGGGCTTCATGCCCACGATGCCGCAGAGCGCGGCCGGTTGACGGATCGAGCCGCCGGTGTCGGAGCCAAGCGAGAGGGGTACCATGCCCGCAGCGACCGCCGCAGCAGAACCGCCCGACGAGCCGCCCGGCACGCGTGTGGTGTCCCACGGGTTGTTCGTGGGGTGATACGCCGAGCTATCCGTCGAGGAGCCAAACGCAAACTCGTCCATGTTGGCCTTGCCCACGGGGATGCAGCCCGCCGCGAGCATACGCGCCACGCAGGTGGCGGTGTAGGGCGACTCGTAGTTCTCGAGCATGCGGGAGGCGCAGGTCGTGCGTGTGCCCGCGAGGTTCATGTTGTCCTTGATGGCGACCGGCACACCCGCAAGCGGGGGCAGTGCCTCGCCCGCGGCGCGCGCGGCGTCGATGCGCGCCGCGGCATCTTGCGCCAACTCGGTCGTTACCTGCAAGAACGCCTGGACCTCGGGCTCGCGCGCCGCGATGGCGTCAAGCGCCGCAGCGCACACCTCGGCAGCAGAAAAATCGCCCGCCGCGATGCCCGTCGCGATCTGGGCCGCGGTAAGGGTGTCGAAAGAACGCGCCATCATGCCTCACCCTCTCCCAGAATCGAAGGAACGCGGAAGCTGTCGCCGCGCGTCGAGCAGGCGTTGCCAAGCGCAGCGTCGCGCGAAAGGTCGCGCGCGGGTGCCACCGCGTCGTCGCGCATAACGTTTGAAAGGTCTCCGATGGGATGGAACGTGGGCTCCACGTCGGGCAGGTTGTAGGCGAGCACGGGCTCGAGCATCGCCACGGCGTCATTCATGTACACCGTCATTTGAGCGAGCTCTTCGCCCTCAAGGGCGATTCGTGCATAGTCGGCAATGCCGCGCACGTCTTCTTGGGTGAGTGCCATAGGCGCTCCTTCCTGAGCTTAAGCAATCCGCACCATTATAGTTAAGCGATGCGCGCGGGCGCGCCGTCTTGCCCGCCGGTCACGCGATGGCAACGTGCCCGCACGGTAGCCCCTATAGTGCACCGCCCCACGTCCCCGCGCACCATATTCGGTCAGTATCACGACATATTCGGCAATCTCGCCGTGCGAAATCGGTCCCGAAACACGGCATGCGTATAATGCGCTTTTGAGACGCCGTCGAGAGGGGATGCCATGGTTTTTGTCGCCATAGTAGACGATCAGCCCGAGGCCGCCGCCACCCTCGCCGCGCTTGTAGAGACGTTCTCCGTGCGCGCGGGCACGCCCGACATCATCGGACGCACAGATGGCGTGCCAACAAGCTTTGTCGTGACCTGTTTCACATCCGCCTCCGAGCTCATCGGTAGCATCATCGACGGCTACGAGCCCGACATCGCCTTTATAGACATTGTGCTTGCCGAACCGGCGGCAAGCTCCGGCGCCGCGGGCAGCGCCGCCCCGGCGGGGGCAGATCAAACGGGCATCGACCTTGTCGAGCAGCTCCTCGCCCACCGACCCGCCACGCAGATTGTCTACACGAGCGGCTACGATACCTTCCACACAAAGGTCTACCGCACGCCGCACGTAGCCTACCTCGCCAAACCGTTCCGACGCGACGACGTTGCCTATGCGCTCACGCTTGCGCTCGCTGCGAGAGAGCACACCAACGACGAGGCGCTCTGTTTTCGCCTCAAAGGTGCCGAGCGCATCGTGCGCCCCGCCGAGATCCGCTATCTCGAGAGCAGGCTCCATGTGGTGCATGTGCACACCGCGCGCGACACGTTTGAGGTCTACGGTCGGCTCGCCGCGCTGCTGGGCGAACTCCCTGCTCGCTTTGTGCGCTGTCACCAGAGCTTTGCCGTCAATCTCGACGCCGTGACCTCGCTTGGCGTCTCCTCACTCACGCTCATCGGCGGCGAGGAGGTCCCCGTGAGCCGGCGCATGCGCGCAGGCGTGCGCGACGCGCTTTTTGCCCATCTCCGCATCCGGCACGCTATGCGGTAGCGCCATGCTCCTAGAGATTCTTAACGTCATAACGCTTCTGGGCGTCAACGCCGCTGTTGGAACCATCGCCCAGTGGATGCTGCCCATGCGGCGACCCGGCCTTTTTATGGCACTCATGGTGGGCGTCGTGCCGATTTTTGCCTTTGTGCTCGCCAGTCCCACCACCATGAACATCTGGAACATCTTGGGGTTCATCGGGAACTACGTGCTGCTACCGTCCCTGTTTTGGACAGGACCGTATTGGCAACGTTTTATCTGCGGCTTTCTTATACTGTTCCTCCAGTTTACGCTCGAGGTGTGCTTTGGCATCGTGTTCGTGCTTGCGGGCTGGGAGCTCAGCCGCGACGCCATGAGCATCGAGGTTCTTGCCATACGCATCGTAAACATCGGCGGCATGCTCATTGGCGGGCGCCTCCTCGCCTATCTTGCTCGCCGCGTGTTCCGCCCCGCCGGCGCGCCGGGCGCGTCCGAGTCGACGGAACATGCCATCCGCCCTCGCCCGTACCTCATCTTCTTCTTCACGCAATGCATCTTTGTGGCACAAGCAACGTTTCTGCTCATGACATACCGCAAGGCTCTTCCCATTGTCTACGCCGTGGTACTTGTCCTCATCATCATCTGCCTCGCCGGCGATGCGGTAGCCCTCACGTCGCTCAGGCGGTTCAATCGCGCCGAGGCCGCCCGCGCCCGCGCGGACGCGCTTGAGGACCAGCTCGCCATCTACATCTCCGGCGCGCGCTCGACCGCGCACGAAGCTGAGCGTGCCGCACGATTCCGCCATGACCAGCGCAACCATCTGCAGGTGCTGAGAGGCCTTGTCTCCCAGGGCGACACCGAGCGTGCGCGCTCCTACGTGGCAACGCTCCGGCGCACCCTCTCTCAGCCTGCAAGCGACGCACGTGAGGACGAGCGTGAGGCGGGTGCCCGTGAATAGCCCCATCGTCCTCGGAGCCATAGCCGTCGGTGCGCTTGCCGTCTCCGCCGCGTACCTGATGCACCTGCTGCGCGCCCTTCCGCTCTCGCGACGTCTCCTCAACCTGCTCATGCCCGCAAGCCAGATCGCGTTTGTCGTCTGCGCGTACTCGCTGCGCCCCTATTTTGGACACTGGCAGACGATGGCGCTCTCCGCCGCCCTCATGGGCATCGCCTGTGCCACGCTGAATCCTCTGTTCTTCCGAACCCTGCTGGCGGCCGAACGCGCGGACCGCGAGGCGGAACGGGCCGAACTTCTTGAAGGGCAGATCGCCGCCCAGAAGCACTACGACCTCCTTATGCGCCGCATGCGCAACGAGGCGGACCAGGTGCGTGCCGACCTTGACCGCGAGCTCGCCGGCATCGAGCACGCCCTTGCCGCAGGCGATACCGATGCTCTGCAGGCACACCTCAACGGTGCAACCTTCGCCGTGCGCACCCCCGAGGCGCTGCACTGTGCACATCCCGTCGTCGCCGCGCTCTTGGACGCCAAAGCCGTATGGTGCGCGGACCAGCACATTGAGCTCTCGATCTCCGCCCAGGTGCCCTCCGACCTTTCCACACCGGACGTCGAGCTCTGCGCGCTTTTTGCCAACGCGCTCGACAACGCCATCCATGCTGCCTCGGCGCTGCCCGAGAGCGAACGCTGGATCAGACTCGCCGCCCACCCCGCTAAGGAGTACTTCCTGCTCGAAGTCGAGAATGCCTGCGAGTTGCAACGCCCCGAGAAGCTGGCGCAACCTCGCCGCGCTGCCGCGCCAGATGCGCTTCCCCGCCACGGTCTCGGCCTTTCCATCATGCGCGAGATCGTAGAGCGCCACGACGGAAGCCTCACCTACACGCGTGATGGGGGCGCATTTTGTCTGAGCGCTATCTGGAAGCTATAACGCGGCGCCCAGCACCAATGCTGCTCCTTTAGCTACCTGTTCTGCAAAACGTCTTTTCCCAGCTAAACACCATCACCATAATAGGTTCCACTATGGCAATACCATGCTTTTGCCCTATGCCGGGCAAAAGCGAACAGGGAAAGGAAGAGATGATGAGGAACAAGAAGGGAGTCCAGCGCGTCGTTTCGGTCGTGGCTTCGCTCGCGCTCGCCACGTCGGGCATCGCCGTCTGCCTCGCGCCTGCCACCGCGTGGGCGGAGGATGAAATCGAGACGCTCTCTGTCGAGATGAAGACAGACGCCACCGACATGCTCGCCGCCGACGCCACGACGCCCGGCACCGAAACTGACTCCGAAGGTGACCAGAGCGAAACCGGGACCACGCCCGAGACAGAATCCGATGCGACCGTAACGTATCTGGTGTGGTTCCGCCTGGGCGACTCCACCGGTGGCCCTACCGATTACGGCACCGACATCGACCTCAGCCAAGGCAAAACCTTGAACGACCTTATTGCTGAGCAGCGGGCCGAGGGCGCGCTGTACGACGCCGGCGACATCGAGATGTTTGGTGATGCCTCCCTTCACCGCTTCGTGGGCTGGGAGTCAACCGTTCCCCTCGACGAGCCTCTTGAGGCGTCCGACTTCACCCAGGCGACCGACAGCAAGTACTACACGCTTGACATTACTGCCAAGTGGGAGGACGTAGAAGCCGTCGACCCCTGGATGCCAAACAGCGACCGACTGCTCCCCTACACCATCGAGAACGGCGTCCTGACGTTCCCCCAAAACCCCGAGCTCGGTGAGTGGTACCAACTCACGGTGAACAAGGCGGACGGCATGACGCTCGACGTCCCCGGTGGCAGCGCCCCCTGGACGATGACCATCGACGCGTGCTATCTGGACCCCGACGATCCGCTCTACAACCCTGAGCCCAACTCAGGCGTGTACTTCCTGCGCGGCGACCGCGGCGGTGACTACTACACGAGCCTGTGGGTTTCCTATCCTACCGACAAGGCACTCTCCTACCAGCTCAACGGCACCGGCACCATCCTGCGCACGGGCGGTCCGCAGGTGCTGAGCATCCAGCTCGACTCCCCCGCGACACTCGAATTGACGCTTTCCGGCGAGACCGTCATCACCAATGCGCAGGGCGCCACGCTCACGCACACCGTGAGCGGCGCAGTTGACGCTGAGGGCATGGGCGATGATGGCCTTTGGAGCATGCTCACGCTCGTGACCAACTGGATCGGCGAGGATGCCGCAGCAGCGGCGGGCGACGCCGTAAACACCGCCATCCAGGGCGTTACCACGATGTATGTCTATGACATCCATCTTGAGGATCCCAATGGTGTTGAGTTTGCTATTCCCGCAGGCGACCAGGTGACGGTCACCCTTCCCATCCCCGAGAAGCTCTCCGCCGAGAACCTGCACGTATTCCACGTCGCTGACGATGGCACGGTGACGGACATGAACGCCACGGTGGACGTTGCAGCGGGCACCGTGAGTTTCACGACCTCACACTTCTCCACATTCGTGCTCGCCAATGTCGCTCCTCAGCAGACGGCCGCCACGAACGCTGGCGAAACGCTCACCGCTACGGGCGATGCCTCGCTCATCGCCTGCGCAGGAGCTGCGCTCTCCGGCCTTGCGGGTGCAGGCCTCGTTGCCATGGGCTTCAAGCGCCGCAAGTAATACGCGCGTAGCCGCTAACACTGGCCACGCCAGAGCCGGGTCGCATGGGAAACAATGCGACCCGGCCCTCTTTTTGCCGCGTGATGGTCAAAGACCCCGGTAGAATAATAAAGAACCCCCTAGCGGCGCAACGAATCTCGCGCGCAAGGCCGCGCTACAACGCCTATGAGGCGCATTCTTTCGCCTCATAGAGCAGAAATGACGCCCATTGACGCATCGAATCACATCTGTAGAGGGGGTCTTTTATTATTCTGCGGGGGTCTTTGACCACCATTCAGTAAAAGCGCGCATTAGAACGCCAACAGCCCCAGGAACAGCATCACCGGCATGGTCACCATCGAGAGCAAAGTCGAGATAGAGACAAGCCCCGCGCCAAAACGATAGTCACCGCCAAACATCTGCGAGAACATGGCGGTCGTTGTGCCGCAGGGCGCCGCGAAGGCAATCAGCATCACAAGCTTGGCTTCTATCGACACCGGCAACGGAGCCAAAAGCGCGATGGTAAGCAACGGAACCACGATGAGGCGGATAACGTTCGTAAGATAGACGTTCTTGTTTCGCAGAATGCCGCGGAAATCGGTCTCAGCCAAGTAGCTTCCCAATACGAGCATGGCAAGGCCAGTGTTGAGGTTGCCCATATCGACGGCGGTGACCTCGAGCACGCCCGAGAGGTTGACCGAACAGAAGAAGAGCACGATACCCACCGCCACCGCGATCACCGAGGGATTCGTGAGCACCTTACGTGGCGACATAAGACTTTTATCCTGCGAGACGAGCCAGATACCGTAGGTCCATGAAATCGGTACCTGCGCAGCAATGGCGGCGGAGACGTAGAAGACGTACTCCTCGCCGAGCACGCTCTGTACGAGGGGGATGCCGATAAAGCCCATGTTAGAGATCATGATGGCGAACTGAGAAATGCGTTGGCGATCCCGATAGACAAACCATGCGATAGCGGCAGAGCCCAACGTGAGGACCACACAGAGCACCGCACAGATGCCTGCATTCATGAGCTTGTCCCACGAGAAATCCGTGGCGAGCGAGTTGACCACAACTGCCGGCGTGGCTACGTAGACTGCAATGCTCGCGAGCTGCTGGGCGCCGCCGCGGTCGAGGTAGTGAGCGGCATGGAACGCAATGCCAATGCCCATCATGAGAAACATGGCCACCGTCTGCGTGACCATGATCGACATCGTCTGTCCCATATCCATGCGCTAACCCCCTCTGCCTGCCCTTCCATTGTACGCATTTGGGGGCGGGGGGGGTTTTTTGATGGGCGCCTAAAAAAGCCCCCGCCCCCAAAAGGGCACAAGGCCCAACAAGGGCAGGTCAGGGGG
>CAUGVQ010000088.1 GCA_959602875.1 uncultured Collinsella sp.
TGGGCATCGAGATTCCCAACCGCAAGCGCCAGAACGTCAATCTGGGCGACGTGCTTCCCTATGCCAAGGGCGGCCCGCTCGAGCTTGCCATCGGCCGCGACGCCGAGGGCCTGCCCATCGTGGCCGACCTCGCCAAGATGCCGCACCTGCTCATCGCCGGTACCACGGGTTCCGGTAAGTCGGTCATGATCAACTCCATCGTGGTGACGCTGCTCATGCGCACGCTGCCGGAGGATGTCCGCCTCATCATGGTCGACCCCAAGCGCGTCGAGCTCTCCGGCTACAACGGCCTGCCGCACCTCTACATTCCGGTCGTGACCGAGCCCAAGCAGGCGGCGAGCGCGCTGCAGTGGGGCGTGTCCGAGATGGAACGCCGTCTGAAGGTGTTCGAGCGCATAGGTGTCCGCAACATCGCCACCTTCAACGCCAAGCAGGCGGCAGGCGAGTTTGAGCACTACGACAATCCGCCCGCCAAGATGCCTTACCTCGTCATCATCATCGACGAGCTCTCCGACCTCATGATGGTCGCCGGTAAGGACGTCGAGGCCTCGATCGTGCGCATCGCCCAGCTCGGCCGCGCTGCGGGCATCCACCTTATCGTGGCTACCCAGCGCCCGAGCTCCAACGTCGTGACCGGCCTCATCAAGGCCAACATCACCAACCGCATCGCCTTCAACGTGGCGACCGGTATCGACAGCCGCGTCATTATCGACCAGATGGGTGCCGAGAAGCTCACCGGCTACGGCGACATGCTCTTCTCCAAGGTCGACTGGGGCAAGCCCAAGCGCATCCAGGGTTGCTTTGTCTCCGATGACGAGATCAACCAGATCACCGAGTTCGTCAAGAGCCAGGGCGAGGCGGAGTACCACGAGGAGATCCTCTCGGCGGTCTCGCCGGCCACGGTCACCGGCGGCGGCTCGCATGAGCCGACCGAGGACGACCCCCTTATCTGGGAGGCCGCCCGCATCGTGGTGGAATCCCAGCTCGGCTCAACTTCCGGTTTGCAACGGCGCCTCAAGGTGGGCTATGCCCGCGCGGGCCGTATTATGGATATGCTTGAGGAAAAAGGCGTCGTCGGTCCGCCCGACGGCTCCAAACCGCGCGAGGTCCTGCTCGACGAGGAGGGCCTGTCCGAGCTCGAGGCGCTCGAGGCCCGTATGGCCTCAGAAGACGCCGAGATGGGAGGGTTCTGATGGCGCGATTCGGCGATATGCTCTACCAGCGCAGGCGCGAGATGGGGCTGACGATCCTCCAGGTCGCCAACACCATCAAGATTCGCCCGCAGATCATTGAGTTCTTTGAGAACGGCGACTTCTCGTCTATGCCGCCGCGCGGGTACGCGCAGGGCATGATCTCGAGCTACGCCCGCTACCTCGGTCTGAACCCGCGCGAGGTGGTCGAGGCGTACTTTGACGATCTGCGCGCCTACGAGCAGGCGACCGACAACCACGGCGGCCGATTCCAGGACGCTGCGGGACTTGTGAGCACGCGTTCCGCAAGCGCGACGGGCCGTTTCATGATGGTCGACTCCGCACCGCGCTCCCGCTACGCCCAGCGCCCGCCTCAAGCGGGCTACGTGTCCGAGCATGAATCCGGCCATGAGCCGCAGAGGGCGCGCAACCCCTATGCCAGGCGGTCTCCGTCTTCTCAGATGACGCAGCGCATCCCTGTCTTCGACGGTCAGGATGACGTTTCTGCGCCTCGCGCGCCCCGCTCCTCCGCAGGCTATGAGCGCCGCTCGAGCGGGCGCGGCTCCGCTGCGCCTCGGAACAGGGGATATGCCTCTCAGGGCGCCTACGATGGTCGCCGCGTGTTCGGTCCCTCGTCTGAGCGCAGGGCTTCCGGTCGCGGTGTGCCCCCGCGTCGTGGCCGCGGCTCGTCGGGCCGTCCGAGCCCGAGCGGGCCGTCTTTTGACAACCGCCTCCTTCTGGGCCTCATCGCCGCGATCCTTGTAGCCATCGCCCTCATGGCGGTGCTTCTGGTGCGTGGCTGCGCTCCTGCAGAGACTGATGACAAGGCCGGGTCCTCTGCCGTTACCGCAGAGACGGTCACCCAGACGCCCGAAGAGGATGAAGACGCCGATAGCACCGACGCGAACGATACCGATGAGGACGGCGACTCCTCTGATGAGACCGATCCCGCAACGGATCCGGAGGCGCAGACGCCTGAGGAGCCCCAACAGCTTGTCGTCAGGATCTCGGTCGCGGAGGGTGACAGCTCTTGGCTCGAGGTCCGTGTGGACGGGTCCATCGTCCTCGGCGACGAGGTGGTCGGCCCCTTTGAGCAGGAGTTCATCCCCCAGAGCAACATCCGCATCACCGCCAACACGCCCGGTAGCGTCAAGGTGACGGAAAACGGCGAGGAGGTCCGTTGGGACACCAGCACCTCCGGCGTCGCTCGCATCAACCTCACCGCTCCCGAGACGCCTGCCGCCCCCGCAACCACCGAGGGCGAGACCGGTGAAGCCGCGCAGGAGAACACCGACGCAACAGGCGACGATAGCGCCGCCGCTACCCAGTAATTCACGCCCCAGGAAAGGACAATCATGGCCAAGGATTCCAGTTTTGACGTTGTCTCCCAGGTGGACATGCAGGAGGTCGACAACGCCTTCCAGCAGACTTCTCGCGAGATCACGCAGCGCTACGACCTCAAGGACTCCGGCGCGTCTATCGAGCTCGCCAAGGCCGAGGCAACGTTCACCGTGCATGCGCCCGCGGACTTTGTGTCCCGCCAGGTCATCGATATCCTCAACACCAAGCTCATCAAGCGCGGGGTCGACATCTCCGCGGTGCGCTGGGATGCTCCCCAAGCGGCGTCCGGCGGTACCGTGCGCGTTATCGGCCACATCGTCGAGGGCATCGACCAGCCGACCGCCAAGAAGATCAACAAGGACATCAAGGACCAGAAGCTCAAGGTCAAGGTCTCCATCGAGTCCGACAAGCTTCGCGTGAGCTCTGCATCTAAGGACGCGCTCCAGGCGGTTATCCAGTTTTTGCGCGAGCAGGACTATGGCCAGCCGCTCCAGTTCACGAACTACCGCTAAGAGATGATTGTGTCGAAAGGTGACGCCCCAATGGAGAGCTCGCTTGGAAACCTGCTGTTCGTAACGCTCGGCTGCGCCAAGAACGAGGTGGATACCGACCGCATGCGCTCGCTGCTCGCGGCGGGCGGTTATAGGGAAGTCGACTCGGTCGAGGACGCTGACGCCGTCCTCATCAACACCTGCTCGTTTCTTGCGTCCGCGACGTCGGAGAGTATCGAGTGCACGCTCGATGTCGCAGACGAGATAGCGGGCGGTGTACGCGGCGCCCGCATCATCATGTGCGGCTGCCTGCCGTCTCGCTACGGTGATGAGCTTGCGGGCGAGCTCCCCGAGGTCGCTGCGTTTGTGCGCACCGATGAGGAGGACGCGATCGTATCGGTCGTCGACGGCGTGCTGGGCGTATCGCGCCCCGAGCCCGTCTTCATCCCTGGTGTCAAGCGCACCGTCGAGGGCGCCGTCGCGTATCTGAAGATTTCTGACGGATGCAACCGGTTCTGCAGCTTCTGCGCCATTCCCTACATCCGCGGTCGTTATCGTTCCCGTTCCGCCGAGGCCATCGTCGCGGAGGCGCGCGAGCTTCTGGTGGGCGGTGTGCGCGAGCTCGTGCTCATCGGCCAGGATACCGGTATCTGGGGCAAGGACCTTCCCAAGGATGCGGAAGGGCCCTCAACGCTCGCTCAGCTTCTGCGCGCGGTGGCGGCAGAGGCCCGTCCGTATGGGGCGTGGGTGCGCGTTCTCTACCTGCAGCCAGAGGGCATGACCGACGAGCTTATCGCCACGATTCGCGATGTCGACGAGGTGCTACCCTATATCGATATCCCGGTCCAGCATTGCACCCCCCGCATCCTGCGCGCGATGAACCGTACGGGCTCGGCGGAGGAGTTTGAGGACCTGTTCCGCCGCCTGCGCGAGGAGATTCCCGGGATGGTCATCCGCTCGACCGCACTCGTGGGTTTCCCCTCCGAGACCGATGAGGAGTTCGAGGAGCTCCTCGGCTTCATGGACCGCGTGGGCTTCGACTACACGAGCGTGTTCGCCTACTCGCAGGAGGAGGGGACCGCTGCCGCGCGCCTCGACGACCAGATCGACGAGGAGACCAAGGTGGAGCGCGCCCAGGCGGCTACCGACCTTGCCGAGGCACTCGGCTTCGCGGCCACTGCCGCCCATGTGGGGGAACGGGCCCGTGTCATCGTCGACGGCGTGGAGGAGACCGAGGACGGGATCGAGCTCATCGGCCACGCATGGTTCCAGGCGCCCGATTCCGACGGTGCAGTGCATCTAGACGCCACCGGGGCCGCCGTTGGTGATATCGTAGAGGTCGAGTTTACCGACAGCTTCTGCTATGAGCTCGTCGGACATGTGGTCGATGAGGAGACTGCTAAATGAGCAACGCACCGCAGCATGAGCTAACGAGCATCTGGACGCCGGCGAACATCGTCACCTGTGTCCGTATCGTCTTCATCCCGGTTTTCATGCTGTTCGCAACCGACGCGTTCTCTTTTCTGGGGCTCACGGGCGGTGTCCAGGCGGTTATCGCGTTTTGCCTGTACATGCTCTTGAGCTGCACGGACAAGGTGGACGGCGAGTTGGCGCGCAAACGCGGCGAGGTCACCGACTTCGGTAAGTTCCTCGACCCCATTGCCGACAAGCTGCTTGTGTTCTCCGCGCTTTTGTTGTTCCTCGTTTGGGACATGGTGAGTGTGTGGGTGGTGTTCATCATCCTGTTCCGCGAGTTTCTCGTGAGTGCGCTTCGCATGGTTGCGAGCGCGGCGGGCGAGGTCATCGCGGCGGACAAACTCGGCAAGGCCAAGACCGCAGTCACCATGGTCGCCATCTGCTTCCTTCTGCTGGCGCGTGCCATCTTTGCCTTTACGGGCGATATGTTCGATATGGTGTGGATCATCGGCCAGGCCCTCATGATCGCCGCGGTCGTACTTACGGTCATCTCCGGCGGCCAGTACTTCTGGAACGCCCGCAAGATCGTCTTCCGCGTATAGGCGTGGCCATGGGGGAGTTCGAGGACCGCGCGCGCGAGGCCGCGCATAAGCTGGTTGCCTCCGCCGTCTCATGCGGCGCTACCGTTGCCACGGCCGAGTCATGCACGGCGGGTCTGGTGGCGTCCACGATTGCTTCTGTTCCGGGTGCCTCCGATGTCCTTCGCGGTGGCGCGGTCACCTATGTCGACGAGATAAAGAACCGCCTTCTTGGCGTATCAAGCGAGATCCTCGAGCGCTATACGGCGGTCTCGAGCCCTTGCGCGTGCGAGATGGCGGAAGGTGCCCGTTCGCTGTTTGAGGTCAGCGCCGCGGTGAGCGTTACCGGTTACGCGGGTCCAGGCGGAGGCACGGCGGAAGATCCCGTGGGAACCGTATACTTTGGTATCTCTACCGCGAGCGGTACCGAGACCTATCGCAAGGTGTTCGCCGGGTCGCGCGATGAGGTGCGTTGGCAGGCTGCCGCCTTCGCGCTCGAACTGCTTTGCGGCGCCTGTGATGGTTTGATGTGAATCGATAGGCCCTGATGTCCGCTCGTTGAACAGGCACGCGCAAAACCGCGTTTCTCCGCAACGTCTCTACCTGCGGGAACGGACTAGTTTTACCCCGGAGTCAGAAAGCTTTCAGATATCGTTCAAGCGTCTGTGAGGTTTCGGTTGGACGAAGCGCTTATTCTGTTTGACCTCGCCGGTAAACTGAATCTGTTCGCTTGACGACGAACAACCGTTCGTTTACTATCGGTAGCAGGTTCATTGAGGAGGTTTCCCATGGCAAAGAATTCCGGCGCCGTCAAACAGGTTCACGAGCGCACAACGGGTGAAGAGCGCGACAAGATGATCGAGGCCACCAAGGCAGACATCATCAAGAAGTTCGGTTCAGGATCCATTATGCGCTACGGCGATGGTGGCCCCGAGCTCGAGGTGGAGGCGATCCCCACGGGCGCGCTCGCACTCGACGTGGCTTTGGGTATCGGCGGCGTGCCTCGCGGCCGTATCATCGAGATTTACGGCCCCGAGTCCTCGGGTAAGACGACGCTCTCTCTCGAGATTCTCGCAGAAGCCCAGGCCATGGGCGGCGTCGTTGCCTTCATCGACGCCGAGCACGCGCTCGACCCCTCTTATGCCGCACGTATTGGCGTCGATATCGATGAGGTGCTCATCTCCCAGCCTGATACCGGTGAGCAGGCGCTCGAGATCTGCGACATGCTCGTCCGCTCGGGCGCGATCGACGCCGTCGTCATCGACTCAGTCGCCGCCCTTGTTCCCCGTGCAGAGATTGAGGGCGAGATCGGCGATACCACGGTTGGCCTGCAGGCGCGTCTGATGAGCCAGGCGCTGCGCAAGCTCGCCGGCTCCCTTGCCAAGTCCAAGACGACCTGCATCTTCATCAACCAGCTCCGTGAGAAGATCGGTGTTATGTTCGGCAACCCCGAGACCACCACGGGCGGCCGCGCGCTCAAGTTCTTCTCCTCCGTCCGTATCGACATCCGCCGCATCGATAGCATCAAGAACGGCAGTGACGTAGTGGGCAACCGCGTGCGCGCCAAGGTCGTTAAGAACAAGGTGGCGGCTCCCTTCCGCAGTGCTGAGTTTGACATCATGTACGGAACGGGCATCTCCAAGGAGGGCTCGATTCTCGATATGGCCGTCGAGTACGGTATCGTCAACAAATCCGGCGCCTGGTACACCTACGAGACCGAGCGCCTCGGTCAGGGCCGCGAGGCCGCCAAGGAGTTCCTGCGCACTAACCCCGAGCTGTCTGACGAGATCGAGCACAAGGTTCGCGTTGCCAGCGGCCTGGAGCTCTCAGACGAGCCCGTGGGCGATGCTGTTGACGCCTCCGCTGACCTTGCCTAGCTAGATGGTCGCATCCATCCGCGCGGTCTCGTATCGATTTCCCACCAAGGCGGACCGCGCATCGGCGCAGTACCGCCGTTCGAAACCGCGCGCTGAGGTCGTGTTCGAGCCTGAGGCGGGGGAGGACCTTTCGTTCTCCGTTCCGCCTCGGGTGGCCCGCGCGTTTGCCAAGACCGATATCGTTTTCCCTGTGTCCTACGAGTTCTTACGTGACGAGCTGATGAGCGTTGACGCGCGTGAATGCTTCGCCGCGCTCGTAGAGGCCCTGTCACGCAGGGACTACGGCGTTGCCGAGATTTCGGAGAAGCTGCGCCTCATGGGTTTTAGATCCCATTCCATCGAGGCGGCGGTCGAACGGGCCCGTGAGGCGCGCTATCTCGATGACACACGCTATCTCAGGCAGTTCATCGAGGAGCGCAAGCGCCGCGGCTGGGGCAGGAGAAAGATCGAGGTCGAGCTCAAGCGACGTGGCGAGGATCCCTACGCTCTGGAAGACTATCCGGATGCCTATTTCAGCCAAGACGAGGATCTTGAACGCGCCCGGGAGCTTCTCGCGCGCAAAGTGGTTCCCGAGGCCCGCGCATTCGAAAAACTCACCCGGTTTCTCATGGCAAAGGGCTTCTCGTACGGTGTAGCTTCGAGTGCGGTCAAGGAACGTCTTGGCGACTGACCCAGATAGAGCCTGCATCGTGGGCAAACCTTGGTCTTGACGCTCCGTTTACAATTGACAGTTCGAGCGGCTCCACGTAGACTGAAAAGGTCATTTGCCTTGTGATATACGCTCATCCTCGATGAGATTAACGATATGGCTTATTTTCATAGCGGGTGGTTATACCACGCAAATGTCCGGCTCGCTTTTTGCGGGCTGTTTTAATCTGGCATGAAATGATTAAGGAGTAGGCATGGAGATCATTATCGGTATCGTCTGCCTGGCACTTGGTGCCGGTGGTACCGCCGTCGCCATGCGCAGCGCCAAGCAGGGAAGCCTCCGCGAGGCCGATTCGAAGCTCGAGTCGGCGCGCACCCAGGCGGTCCAGATGATCGGTGACGCGCAGCGACAGGCCGAGACCATGAAGAAGGAAGCGCTTCTTGAGGCCAAGGAGGAGATCCTCCAGAGCAAGCAGGCCGCCGAGGCCGAGGAGAAGCAGCGCAAGAAGGAGCTTCGTACGCTCGAGAACCGCATCATGCAGCGCGAGGAGTCCCTCGACCGCCGCAACGACGCCCTCGACAAGCGCGAGCATCAGCTCTCCAGCCAGGCCGGTCAGGTCGAGAAGCGCAGCCGCGAGCTCGACGAGCTCGTCCAGAAGCAGACCGCCGAGCTCGAGCGTATCTCCGAGCTCACGCACGAGGATGCTCACCAGGAGCTTCTCGAGAAGGTGCGCGGAGAGGTTACGCACGAGGCGGCTGCAATCATCCGCGAGTCCGAGCAGAAGGTAAAGGCCGAGTGCCACAAGACCGCTCAGGAGATCATCTCGCTCGCTATTCAGCGCTGCGCCGCGGACCACACCGCCGAGGTGACCGTCACCTCGGTTCACATTCCCTCTGATGACCTCAAGGGCCGCATCATCGGTCGCGAAGGCC
>CAUGVQ010000089.1 GCA_959602875.1 uncultured Collinsella sp.
CCGAACGGCTACGAGGGGGTGAAGGACTTCAACCTCGAGATCGCCGACAAGGAGTTCATCATCTTTGTCGGACCTTCGGGTTGCGGCAAGTCGACTACGCTGCGCATGATCGCAGGCCTGGAGGACATTACCTCGGGCACGCTCAAGATCGACGGCCGCGTTGTGAACGATGTGGAGCCCAAGGACCGCGACATCGCGATGGTGTTTCAGAACTACGCGCTCTACCCGCTCATGACGGTTTACGAGAACATGGCGTTCCCGCTGCGCCTGCGCAAAGTCCCGCAGGACCAGATCGATAAGATCGTGCACGATGCCGCACACATCCTCGACCTCGAGAAGCTGCTCGACCGCAAGCCCTCGGCGCTCTCTGGCGGCCAGCGTCAGCGCGTCGCCATGGGTCGCGCCATCGCGCGCCAGCCCAAGGTCTTCCTCATGGACGAGCCGCTCTCCAACCTCGACGCCAAGCTCCGCGTGCAGATGCGCGCCGAGATCTCCAAGCTCCATCAGCGCCTCGGCGCCACCATCATCTACGTCACGCACGACCAGACCGAGGCTATGACGCTCGGCACGCGCATCGTCGTTATGAAGGACGGCGTAATGCAGCAGGTCGACACGCCCGCTAAGCTCTACAGTGAGCCGTGCAACCTCTTCGTCGCCGGCTTTATCGGCAGCCCTCAGATGAACTTCATCGACGCGACGGTGGGCGAGGCTGCGGGTCATGTGACCCTCACCTTTGGCAAGAACACCATCACGGTGCCCGATGCCAAGGCAGCGGCGCTCAAGCCCTATGTGGGCAAGGTCGTTATCGCCGGCATCCGCCCGGAGGACGTTGTCGAGGAGCACGAGTACGCCGAGAACAAGAAGCTCTCCGAGCCCATCGAGGCGGTCGTCACGGTCTATGAGCTCTTGGGTTCCGAAGCCATGATCTACGGTGACGTGGACGGTGGCGCCATCTCCGCGCACATCTCGGCCACCAACTCCGTTCGTACGGGCAGCCGCATCAAGGTCGCCTTCGACGTGGACAAGCTGCATGTGTTCGACAAGGACACCGAGCTCGCCATCGTCCACTAGTCCGAGAGGGGAGCTGATACGCGTATGGTATCCAAGCCAATCACCAGGCGCTCCGCACTCGGCCTCTCGGTGGCGGCGCTCTCGTCGCTTCTGTTCGCCGGCTGCACGAGCGAGACCGCGGATGGCAAGGTCGAGGTGGAGATTGTCTCCTATAAGCAGGAGGCCAAGACCCTCTTCGACCAGATCCAGTCCGACTTTAACGCCACGCACGACAACATCGTGCTCAAGATTGATAGCCCGGCAGACGCCGTCACCATCATGAAGACGCGCTTTGTGCGCGAGAACTACCCGGACGTCATCGGCATCGGTGGCGACGCGGACTACGCGAACTTTGTGGACTCCAACATCCTGGCGGACGTCTCGGCATATGAGGGCATCAATCAGGTGAGCGAGGCCTATCGCGACATCTTGAAGAGCGTCACCTACGTGCCGATGGATGGCATCTACGGCGTGCCGTATGTGGCAAACGCCGCGGGCATGCTCTACAACGTCGACATGTTCGAGGAGCACGGCTGGCAGATTCCCGAGACCTGGGACGAGCTCATCGACCTTTGCGAAGAGATCAAGGCCGAGGGCGAGGTCGCACCGTTTTACCTTGGCTACCTCGACACCTGGACCATCTTAAGCCCCTGGAACTCCATCACCGTCAACATGGTGCCCGCAAACCTCGCCCGCGAGGTAAATGCCGGCAACGCCAAGTTTGCCGACTACTACGGCGAGCCTGCGCGCCGCATGCGCCAGATGCTCCAGTACAGCCAGACGTGCCTGCCCGGCGAGCCGGGACCGTTTGCGGCGAGCTACAACGATGCCTGCACGAGCTTTGCCAACGGCAAGAGCGCGATGTACCCCTGCGGCAGCTTTGCCGTGCCGCAGATTCTGACGGGCAACGACGCCATCAACGTCGGCATGTTCGCCATGCCCTCGGCCGATGACCCGGCGGACCGCATCGTGGTGTCCGGCGTGGACCTGCAGTGGTGCGTGGCCGAGACCTGCCCGCATAAGGACGAGGTCTTTGAGGTGCTCTCTTACCTCGCCGAGCCGGAGAACCTGCAGACCTATATCTCCGACCAGCGCGCCATTCCCTGCACGGAGGGCGACTTTGAGCTCGATCCGCTCTTCGACGGCATCCAGGAGTTTCTGGACGAGGGACGCGTGCTCGATTACCTCGACCACTCCTACCAGTCCGCCATGGCGGTCGACGCCCAGCTGCAGACGATGCTTCTTGACGAGCGTGATGACGACACCGCCATCGCCGCCTTCCTCGAGAAGTTCGATACCGACTGGCTGCGCTACAACCGCGAGGTCATCCGCAAGGTCCAAGAGTACGAGAGCCAGCAGTAAGGGGGATAAGCAATGGCAAGTCTTAGCAAGAGCAAAATCGGCTCGGGCCGCATGAAGACGTTCTACGCGATCCTCATCCCCGTGCTCGTGCTGTTTGTGGCGTTCAACACCTTCCCGCTTCTTACGGGTGTGTTCTACAGCTTCACCAACTCCAAGGGCTACGGTGCCTTTGACATCGTGGGTCTCCAGAACTACCTCGACCTCTTTAGCGATGCACGCGTGGGTAACTCCTACCTGTTCACGTTCAAGGTGGCCGTGGTGGCAACGATCCTCACCAACGTGATCAGCCTGCTTCTGGCCATCGCCCTGTCGAGCAAGATCAAGTTCAAGAGCGCGTTGCGCGGCCTGTTCTTCGTGCCTCAGATTCTGGGCGCGCTCGTTGTGGGCTACGTCTTTAGCTACCTCTTCACCTGGATCATCCCGGCGCTCACCGGTACCGAGTCCATCCTGGCCTCGCCCGACCTCGCCTGGATCGCCATCGTGGTAGTGCTCGTGTGGCAGTCCTGTGCGCAGACGACCATCATCTACATCACCGGCCTCTCCAGCGTGCCGGAGGACGTCTACGAGGCAGGCAGCCTCGACGGCGCCACGGGCTGGAACAAGTTCCGCTACATCACGTTCCCGCTCATCATGCCGAGCGTCACCACCAACATGGTGCTCGTGATGAAGAACATGCTCATGGTCTTCGACCAGATCGTGGCTATGACCTCGGGCGGTCCGTCGCAGTCCACCGAGTCCATCTCCTACCTCATCTACAACAACGGCCTCTCGGGCGGCCAGTTTGGCTTCCAGTGCGCCAACGCCGTGATGTTCTTCATCTTGATCGCCGTCATCTCGATCCTGCAGACGAACTTCCTGAGCAGTAAGGAGGAGCAGCTCTAATGGCTAAAGATGCATTTGGGGCCAAGGTTAAGGAACGGGTGAACTGGCCCATCACCGCAGGTCTCATCCTACTTGCGCTCATCGTTATCGTGTTTCCGCTCTACATGACGGTGCGCATTGCGATCTCTGACAAGATGCCCACAGGCCTCGAGATCTTCTCGCTGCCCGCCAACTGGGACTTCGCAAACTTCCTTGAGGCCATGGAGGCGACGCAGTTCTTCACGTCCTTCATGAATTCGCTTATCATCACGGTCGTGGCGGTGGTGGTGTCGATCCTTATCCACTCGCTTGCCGCCTACGCCATCGGCCGCAACATGGAGCGCCGTGCCTTCAAGTGGAGCTATCTGTTCATCATCGCTGGCATGTACGTGCCCTTTGCGATCCTCATGATGCCGCTCGTCAAGCAGACGGCCATCCTGCACCTCGACAACATGGTCGGCGTGATGATTCTCTACATCGTCTTCTACATGCCCATGAACGTGATGCTCTACACCGGCTACCTGCGCAACATCCCCATCGCGCTCGAAGAGGCGGCGCGCGTGGACGGTGCCTCCACCTGGACCACGTTCTGGAAGGTCATCTTCCCGATCATGAAGCCCATGCACGCCACCGTGGCGGTGCTCACCGGTCTTGCGGTCTGGAACGACGTCATGACCCCGCTCGTTATCATGGGTGGCTCGGGCGTCTACACCCTGCCGCTCGCCCAGATGAGCTTCCAGACGGCGTTTGGCACGGACTATCCGCTCGCCTTTGCTTCGTACCTGCTTGCCATGCTTCCGATGATTATCTTCTATATCTTTGCGCAGAAGCAGATAATCGGCGGTGTTACCAACGGCGCGGTAAAGTAACATACCCATACTTTGTGGTTCCGCCCGTTGACGTGCCGGGCTGCCCGGCATCGCCCGCACCTTGCTTGGGGTGCGGGCGATGCGCAGGCACAGGGCGCGAGCGGGGGAGAGCCGACCGAAACAACTGACCTGGATTGGGGACCCATGCCTATCATCATGGACGAGACGAGCCGCACCTTCACCCTCCACACCGACAATACGACGTACCAGATGCGTGTTGATGAGCCGGGTTACCTGCTGCATCTGTACTACGGTACGCGCACCGAGGGGACCATGGACTATCTCGTCACCTATGCGGACCGCAGCGGTTTGTGCGTCTGTCCGCACGACGTGCACGACCGTACTTATTCGCTCGACGTGCTGCCGCAGGAGTTTCCCTTTGACGGCGCGGGCGATATGCGCGCGCCTATGCTGCGCGTGCGCGACGCCGCCGGCGTGTACGGCTGCGATCTGCGCTATGCGCGCCATGAGGTGCGTCAGGGCAAGTACGCGCTGCCGGGCCTTCCCGCGGTCTACGACGAGGGGGAGGGCGACGGGGCGGAGACGCTCTCGGTGACACTTGCCGACCCTCGCCTGGGCCTTGAGGTCGAGCTCCTCTACGGTGTCATGCCGCATCTCGACGTCATCTGCCGCGCCGCCATCGTGCGCAACGCCGGCGAGGCGGCCCTTACCATCGACCGCCTGCAGACGGCGTGCCTCGACTTCACGCACGGCAGCTTTGACGTCATCACCTTCAGTGGTCGTCATGCCATGGAGCGCCGCGTCGACCGCCATTTTGTCGATCACGGCAGCTTCCATGTGGGCAGTCGCCGCGGCATGTCCTCCGGCCAGTACAACCCGCTCATGATTCTCTGCGACCGTGCCACCACCGAGACCTCGGGCCGCGCCTGGTCGATGAGCTTCGTGTGGAGCGGCAGCTTTGAGGCCGAGGTCGAGCGCTGCTCGTACGCCCAGACGCGCATGCAGATGGGCCTTGCCGACGACCGCTTCTCCTATCCGCTCCAGCCGGGCGAGGAGCTCATGGCCCCCGAGGTCATCATGAGCTACTCGGCGCACGGTCTGAGCGCCCTCTCGCAGAACCTTCACCGCTGCATTCGCACGCGCGTGGTGCGAGGGACCTGGCGCGATCGCCCGCGTCCGGTGCTCCTCAACAGCTGGGAGGCCTGCTACTTCGACTTCACGGGCGACACGCTCGTTGACCTTGCCAAGAAGGCGGCAGAGCTCGGCATCGAGATGCTCGTTATGGACGACGGCTGGTTTGGCAAGCGCAACGATGACTTCCGGGCGCTCGGCGACTGGTACGTCAACGAGGAGAAGCTCGGCGGCACGCTCGCTGAGCTTGTCGACCGCGTGAACGCGCTCGGACTCAAGTTTGGCATCTGGGTCGAGCCGGAGATGGTCTCTGAGGACAGCGACCTTTACCGCGCGCACCCCGACTGGGCGCTCGCCATACCCGGCAAGGACCCTGTGCTCGGCCGCGATCAGCTCGTGCTCGACTTCTCGCGTAAAGAGGTGCGCGACAACATCTACGAGCAGCTGTGCGCCGTCTTTGACCAGGCAAACATCGAGTACGTCAAATGGGACTGCAACCGCAACATCGTGGACCTCTACTCTGCCACCGCCACCGACCAGGGCAAGGTGCTCTACGACTACACGCGCGGCCTCTACGAGCTCCTTGAGCGCCTGGTGCAGCGCTATCCGCACATCCTGTTCGAGGGCTGCTCGGGGGGCGGGTGCCGCTTTGACGCCGGCATGCTCTACTACACGCCGCAGATCTGGACGAGCGACAACACCGACGCCGTCAACCGGCTTGCCATCCAGTACGGAACCTCGTTTGGCTATCCGGCGTCCACCATGGGCGCGCACGTCTCGGCCTGCCCCAACGAGATCAACCGGCGTACGACCCCCATCTCCGCCCGCGGTACCGTCGCGCTCGCAGGGGGCGGCTTTGGCTACGAGCTCGACCTGAACGACCTTCCCGAGCGCGCCTGTGAGCACGTCAAGGCGCAGGTTGCGCTTCATCGCGAGATTGAGGACGTGGTGCGCGAGGGTCGCTACTTCCGTCTCTCGGGTCCTGCGGACGAGGTCTGCGCCTGGGAGTTTGTGTCGGAGGACGGCAGCAAGGCCGTGCTCGGCACAGTGCTTCTGCTCATCGAGGGTTACGGTGTGGCGCGCTACGTCACCCCGCGCGGGCTCACGCCGGGCGCCTTCTACCGCGAGCTCACCACGGGCGAGGTCTTTGCAGCGGACGCCCTTATGGACGAGGGTTTCCCGCTGCCTGTCAACGCCGAGCCGTACATGGGCCGCACCTACCGATTCGAGCGCCTGTAGGGAAGGAGCGCTGGGGCCCGTCCCCGGTGCTCCTTTTGCCCAGGTCCCGCGGGGCCGGCTCTTCCCGGCGCAGGATATCTGCCCTATAGAAAGGGGAGCGCATGCTCGAGGATTACCGCCGCGCCCGCAAGCGCGCAACCAAGGAGTTCCAGGCCGATGTCGCCGCGGGCAGGTATCCCTATCCGCCCGCGCTCGACGACATCCTCAAAGGGGAGGGCTACCAAGGCGAGATTCCCCTCGGTCTTGCCGAGATCGATCTTGCGCTCATCGCCGGTACGCGCACGCGCGGCCGTCAGAACAGCTTCTCGTCTGGCTTCATGCCCCTGCAGGAAGCATCGACGGAGTTCGCGAGCAAGTGGAGCGACCTCATCGACTCGCAGTGCGCCGAGGGCATCCACGAGCCCATCGTGGTCTACGAGTACCTCCAGCGCTTCTACGTGCAAGAGGGCAACAAGCGCGTCTCGGTATTGCGCTATCTGGGGCAGCCTACGGTGCTCGCCAAGATCACGCGCGTTGTTCCCATGCCGAGCGATAGCAAGGCCTACCGTGTCTACCAGGAGTTCATGCGCTTCTACCGCGTTGCCCCCGTCTTTGGCATCGTGCTTGCAGAAGAGGGCGATTACGCGCGCCTCGCCGCGTTTGCCGGGCGTGACTTGGACAATCCCTGGCCCGATGACGCCGTGCGCGATCTGCGCTCGACCTTCGACGCGTTTGCCGCCGCCTTTAGGGCGCGAGGCGGCGAGGCCCTCGGCATGAGCGCCGGCAGCGCGTTTCTCATCTATCTCAAGGTGTTTGGGTACGACGAGGCGGTCCGTGCGCTTCCCGCCGAGGTCGATGCACGCGTCGCGCGCATCTGGGACGAGTTTGTGGTCTCGCGCGACGGAGGCAAGGTGGCCTACCTCGAGGACCCGAGCGGCAAGCGAGCCAATATCATCCCCGAGATCAAATCGCTCGCCAAGGAGACCATGGGGTCGCGACCGTTTCTCGCGGCGTTCATCTACGAGTCCTCGCCCGAGGTCGACGGCTGGACGGCGCTGCACGAGAAGGGCCGGATGAAGCTCGTCGAGAAGGTCGGGCCGACCGTCATGTCCCAGGCGTATTTCGATTGTGTCGACGATGCGGCCTTCGATGCCGCTGTGGCGGACGCCACGCGCCGCCGCGCCGACCTCATCGTCACGGTCTCGCCCACGCAGATGCGCTCCTGCCTGCGCGCGGCGGTGGCGCACCCGGAGCTTCCCATCATCAACTGCTCGGTCTCGCTTTCGCACAGCGCTGTGCGCACGTTTGCGGGACGGCTGTACGAGGCAAAGTTTTTGCTCGGCGCCCTTGCGGCGAGCATGGCCAGAAACCATCGTGTGGGCTATGTGGCCGAGAACCCGGTCTATGGCACCGTGGCAGAGATCAACGCCTTTGCCATTGGCGCGCGCATGATCGACCCGTATGTGACGGTCTATCTCAAATGGTTCTCCGCCAAGGACTACGACTGGAAGCGCGAACTCGCCGAGAGCGATGTGCGCGTGGTCTCCGCCCGCGACTACCTCGACCCGAGCGACCCCGATGAGCCCTGGGGCCTCTACGAGATAAGAGACGACGGCTCCAGTCGCCACCTGGCCGAGCCCATCTGGAAGTGGGGGCGCTACTATGCGCTTATCGTCCGCTCCATCAGAAACGACTCGTGGAAAAAGGAGGGAGCGACGCGCCGCGGCGAGGCCCTCAACTACTGGTGGGGGATGTCTGCGGGCGTGCTCGACGTCCGGCTTTCCGACGAGGTGCCCTACGGCCAGCGGGTGCTCGTGGAGGGTATCCGTCAGTCGATGCTCACGCGCCGCATCAACCCCTTTGCCGGGGAGCTCGTCAGTCAGGGCGGCGCGCTCATCCATACCGGGCCCGACCGCCTCTCAAGTGAGGAGATCGTGCGCATGCGGTGGCTGAACGAGAACATCGTCGGGCGCTTGCCTGAGCAGCGCGAGCTGT
>CAUGVQ010000090.1 GCA_959602875.1 uncultured Collinsella sp.
GGCCGAGACCGATGGAGATGCCATGACGGAGCGGAACCGGAATGGCATCCATGATGGCCTCACGCAGGCCGCAGAGAACGAGCACGAGAATCGCGATGCCCTCGATCATGATGACAGCCATAGCGGTCTGCCAGCCGTAGCCCATGGAACCGCAGAGGGTGAAGGCAACAATCGAGTTGATGCCCATGCCCGAAGCGCAAGCCAGCGGACGGTTGGAGAACACGCCCATAGCGATGGTCATGATAGCAGCACCGATGCAGGTGGCCGTGACGGCCGCGGTCGTGGGAATGCCCGCCGCGGAAAGAATGCTCGGGTTCACCACGATGATGTACGCCATGGCCAAAAACGTGGTAAGACCGGCGCGCACCTCCGTAGCAGAGTTCGAGCCGCGCTCGGATAGCTTGAAGAACGTATCCATCTACTCCCCTTTTCCTTCGATGTGTTCTTCCCTTATATGCTCGGATGCCCTACTGGGCACCGCTGGAGCCAAATCCCCCCGTGCCGCGATCGGTCTCGTCGAGTTCGTTAACTTCAACGAGGTTAACAACGGGGACCTCCTGGATCACGAGCTGGGCGATGCGCTCGCCGCGCTCGATCTCAATCGGATTCTCGGAATCAAGATTGACGACGATGATCTTAAGCTCGCCGCGATAATGAGCGTCGATAAGACCAGGGGTGTTAGCTATAGACAAACCCCTCTTGAGAGCCATACCGCTACGCGGCTGCACGAAGCCGGCATACCCGTCCGGAACAGCGATGGCAAGCCCTGTGGGAATCAGCCGACGACCCAGCGGCTCGATCACGCACGATTCGTTGGCACGAAGATCGAGACCAGCATCCCCCGTATAGGCATACGAAGGAACCTCGATACTCGGGTCCAAGCGCTTGATAGCAACATCAATCGTAGGCACGAAATCACCTCAGCTTAGCGAGCTCGTCGACGAACTCATCGATATCCTTGAAGTCGCGATACACCGAGGCGAAGCGAATGTAGGCCACCTTGTCCAGTGCCTCGAGCCGCTTC
Source organism: uncultured Collinsella sp. (assembly GCA_959602875.1). Taxonomy (GTDB): domain Bacteria; phylum Actinomycetota; class Coriobacteriia; order Coriobacteriales; family Coriobacteriaceae; genus Coprousia. Next base: position 1,025 of record CAUGVQ010000090.1, read on the forward strand.
AGAACCATGTCACCGATATCATGAGAGGTTATGGATTTGAAGGGCTTGGTGCGAAGCTCCTGCTCGATCCCGTCGATCAGGTTGTTCAGCGTGGCTAGATCGATATCGCGCTTAGACGTGGCGCGCATGAGACCGACCAGCAGCTTATTCCTATCGAAGGGCTGCGTGGTGCCGTCGCTCTTTATGACCTCAATAGGGTCCTCGCACCGCTCGAACGTTGTGAAACGGTACCCACAAGAGCGGCACTCGCGTCTGCGCTTGATGGCGTTGGAGGTCTCCTGCATACGGGAATCGATAACTCGTGTATCGTCTGCTCCGCATTTTGGACAGCGCATCAGGTCTCCTTGCTCGGTGAAAACTTGATAAGCATACCACGAGTTGTGGTTCAGACCAGAATATTTCGCATATGTTGTGGGATTAAAACCAACTCCAAGGCCAGATGGGGGGATTCAAGACCCACCCGTCCGGTGCACAGCAGCTTGTTATGACTGAGAGGGTACGAGAATGGTGTCCCCCGCGATGAGCACCACCGAATCGAAGGAGTTGTGGGACTCGATAATGTCTGCAGTCTCCTGCGTGCTGAGGCCCTCGATAGGATGAGACTCGGCAAGTGTCCAGAGAGAATCGCCCTCACGGACAGAAGTCTCTGTCCAAGCGACCTCAGATGCGGTTTGCGAGACAAGGTCCGCCCTGTTGGAGAAGGTGGACACACCGGCGACAAAGACGATCAGAAACATAACGACAACGCCGACGAGAGCGCAGACGCGTGCGAGGCTCGAGGTGCGGGTCTCCGGACGATGGGCCACCTGGCGCTCAGGGCGAGCGTGACCCAGCGAGCCCTCGACAACGACAAATCGAGTCTTAACATCCACGCGACGAGCGGGCGCCTCAGAGGCGAGCGCGAGGTTACCGTAGACCATCATGTTGGAGTTCATCATCTCTGTTCCCTTCTCCGTAGATTCGACAACATGGTTATATCGAATCGTGCGGACAAAAGACTGGCGCAAGAACGAGTGTTCGTGTATTATTATCGGCGAACAGCTGTTCCTGTCAAGAGAAATTCGAACAGCAGTTTGTATTTTTGAGAGGACGGTCCCTATGGCAAGGAAGATTACGAAGCGTCAGCAGCAGATTTACGACTTCATTCGCACCTACCAGCAGGAGAAGGGCTATCCGCCCAGCGTTCGCGAGATGGCGGCGGCGGTAGGGCTCTCTTCGCCCTCGACTGTGCACGCGCATCTCTCTGCCCTTGAAGCCCATGGGCTTATCAAGCGCGATGCAACGAAGCCGCGCGCGCTTGAGCTCTTCAATGAGGATGGCTCGTCCGTGAAGCTTGCCGAGGTAAAAGAGTCTCCCAACAGAAACACCGTCGAGCTTCCGCTCGTCGGGCGCGTCGCAGCGGGCATGCCCATCCTCGCCGAGCAGAACGTTGAGGACACCTTCACCCTCCCCACGGAGATCACGACCGATTCGTGCTCCTTCATCCTCGAGGTTCACGGTGACTCTATGATTAACGCCGGCATCTTCAACGGCGACTATCTGGTGGTCCGCGAGCAGAAGAGTGCAATGAACGGAGAGATCGTCGTTGCGATGATCGATGGCGAGGCCACGGTGAAGACCTTCTACAAGGAGCGCGGTCGCGTCCGACTGCAGCCGGAAAACGACACGATGGAGCCCATCTACGCCGAGAATCCAACTATCCTCGGTAAGGTTGTCGCCCTGATGAGGCGCTTCTAGGCATGCCGGAAAAGCTCCGAGCCGTCCGAGAGCGCATCACTCTGTTCGATACGCTCCGCGGGTTCACCATCATCTCGATGGTGGCCTTTCACGCCTGCTATGACCTTGCCTATATCGAGGGCGTTCCCATGCCATGGTTCACGGGGACGCCCTTTCAGGCTTTCTGGCGGTGCTCCATCAGCTGGACCTTTCTGTTTATCGCAGGTTGGATGGCATCGTTCTCGCGAAACAACCTCAAACGTGGAGGCATATACGCCGCCGCTGCAGCACTTGTCTTTATAGCCACGACTCTGGTAAGCGTGGACACACCTGTAAGCTTTGGCATCCTGTTCTGTATGGCGGCATGCACGTTGCTTGTTGCGGCAACAAAGCCGATGCTTCAGAACGTGCCGGCGTCAGCGGGACTCGCGGGTTCACTACTGCTCTTCGCCCTCACCTATGCCATTCCCCTTTGTCACTACGATATAGCGGGACTTGCCTGGCTTGGCTTTCCCGGACCCGCCTTTGCCTCGGGGGATTACTATCCCCTTCTCCCCTACCTCTTTATGTATCTCGCCGGCTTCTTCGCATCGGTGATAGTCGACGGCATCACCAAAGGGGGATATCCGGCATGGACAAAACGCGACTGGTGCCCGCCCCTTACCGCTGTCGGTCACGCCAGCCTCGTGATCTATCTGTTGCACCAACCTCTGCTGTTGGCTCTTATTGAATTGCTGTAACGGCTACGCCACGGGAAACCGAATTTAGTTTGCGTCAGATTCAAAAGGCGCGAGGATGCCCCCAAGGCGCGGCCCAACCTTGGCGACCACATGAACGCCGTTTTCATCGAACTCCTCGACGAGCACCTGCCCCTGTTCATGAATCGCCTTGAGCAGGGCGCCCTCGCAATACGGCAGAACGACATCGACGATAGCGTCGAGACGCGCGGCTTCGACCGAGAGCCGATCGATGAGGCCTTCCAATCCCTCGCCGGTATAGGCGGAGCAGAGCACCGCTTCCGGGAAGCGAAGTGAGAGTGCCCGCCTGTCCTCGTCACCGAGCAAATCGCATTTGTTGAACACGATAACCGCCGGCGTATCGCCCGCACCGATCTCCTCGAGAACCCGGTCCACCGCCTCCAGATGGCGCTCGAAGTCATCGTCGGAGGCATCAACCACCTTCAAGATGAGGTCGGCGTCACGTGCTTCGGCGAGCGTAGATTTAAAGGCCTCCACAAGTCCATGCGGGAGCTTCTGAATGAACCCGACAGTGTCGGTGATGGTGAGCTCTCGTCCACCAGGAAGCCGATAGGCCCTCGTTGTGGGGTCAAGCGTGGCAAATAGCTTGTCCTGCGCAAGAACGGCAGAACCGGTGAGCTTGTTGAGCAGCGAGGACTTCCCGGCATTGGTGTAGCCGGCAAGCGCTACGCGAAACGAGTTTGAGGCGACACGGCTCTTGGCCTGTACGTCACGCCTGCGCTCGAGCTCCTTAAGCTCACGGCGAAGCGATGCGATGCGGTTGCGAATGAGGCGCCGGTCGACTTCGAGCTGACTCTCTCCCTGGCCGAAACGGCTGCCGATACCACCTCTGGTCTGCTCCTTCGCAAGATGACTCCACATGCCGCGCAGACGTGGCAGCAGATACTGCAGCTGCGCGAGCTGCACCTGAAGGCGTCCCTCGCGCGTTGTCGCATGAAGGCCGAAGATGTCGAGAATGAGTGCGGTGCGATCGATGATCTTAACCGGTTCACCCACGGCGCGCTCGAGATTCGTTTGCTGCGAGGGCGTGAGGTCGTCATCGAAGATCACGACGTCCGCATCGATGCGGCGGACAAGGCCGCAAAGCTCTTCTACTTTTCCTGAGCCGATATACGTTCGGGAATTCGGGCGGTCGAGGCGCTGGGATATCCGCGCAACCGTCTCGGCTCCGGCCGTGTCCGCCAATCGCTCGAGCTCGTCAAGCGACCTCTCGACAGGCCATCCGCCAGGTCTGCCCTCGACGCCCACGAGCACCGCTCGTTCGGGTACCGGGGCAGTGGAAACGAGAGGAAAGCGCGCCATGTTACAAGCCCTCCCTCTCCCGAATGAACGCGATGGCGCCCTCAACCCCGGCCTCGTCCATATCGATCCAGAAGATACGGCTGTCACGCTTGAACCAGCTGAGTTGACGCTTGGCGTAACGGCGAGAGCGCATCTTGATAAGGTCCACCGCCTCAGATAAGGTCAACGCCCCCTCAAGGTAATCGATAATCTCTTTGTAACCGATGGCCTGCCGCGAGGTGAGGGCCAACGAGAGTCCTTGGTCAACCAAACCCTTTACCTCATCAATCAAGCCCATCTCCATCATGAGGTCGACGCGCTTGTTGATGCGCTCGTAGAGTACCGCACGGTCGCAGGTAAGACCGTACTGGGAGGAACGGTAGTGCACGCGGTTCTCGGAAAAACCGGCACGCTGCTCCGCATAGGACACGCCCTCATCGCTCATCTCAAGAGCGCGGACCACACGGCGCGTGTTGTGGGGATGGATGGCCTCGGCACTCGCGGAGTCACGCTCGGCAAGCAGGGCATGAAGCGCGTCGGCACCGATGCGCTCAAGAAGCTCCTCGTACCGGGAGCGAGAAGCACTCTCAAGCTCACCCGAGGGGAAATCGAACTCATCGATCACCGCGCGCACGTAGAGACCCGTGCCGCCGCACAGGACGGCAGGGCGCCCCGCAGCATTGATCTTATCGATAGCCGCGCGAGCATCACGCTGAAAGAGCGCAGCGGAATAGGATGTGCCGGGGTCGGCCACGTCTACCATCAAAAGCGGCGCGCGGCACTCCTCAGGGCTCATCTTAGCCGTACCGATATCCATGCCGCGGTACACCTGCATCGAATCGGCGGAGATGACAGACGTGCCTATCGTCGCAGCAAGACCGTCTGCTACCGCACTCTTACCGACGGCGGTGGGGCCCACGACGGCAAGGACGTCGATCATCGTGGGTCGCCAACAACGGTGCCGGAAAGATACCAGGTGCGCGCCACGTCGATATCGACGTCGACGATCTTGCCGATCAGCGACGCGGGGTCGATCCCCTCGGGCACCGGCGCATGGACGGTCTGATTCATCGGGCTCTTGCCCTGGAGGCGATGAGAATCCTTCTTGGACACGCCCTCAACAAGGACCGGCACACGGGTCCCCAGCTCATGCTGGTTATACTCGTACGCCGTGCCCTCGATGACCTTGACCAGGCGGTCGAAGCGCTCTTGGATGACCTCACGCGGCGTGTCATCGGGAATCTCCGCGGCGGGCGTGCCGACGCGGCGTGAATAGATGAACGTAAACGCCTGCGAGAAGCGCGCCTCCTCGGCGAGGCTCAGCGTCTCGGCAAAGTCCTCCTCGGTCTCGCCAGGGAAGCCGACGATGATATCGGTCGTGAGGGCGATATGGGGAATGCGCTCGCGCACACGCTTAACGAGGTCGAGATAATACTCACGCGTGTAACGGCGATTCATGAGTTTCAAGATGCGCGAGGAGCCCGACTGGACCGCCAGATGGAGGTGCGGCATGACCTGAGGCACCTCGGCAAGCGCGTCAATGGTCTCGGGCAGGAGGTCCTTGGGATGCGAGGAAGTGAACCGAATGCGCTCGATGCCCGTCTCCCCCACCGCACGGAGAAGCTCGGCAAAGCGAGGGTTCCCGTACCGGTCGCGCCCGTAGGAGTTGACGTTCTGGCCCAAGAGGGTGACCTCGCGCACGCCGGTGCGGGAAAGACCCTCGACCTCGTCGACGACCTCCTCAAAAAGACGGCTCCGCTCGCGCCCGCGGACATACGGCACGATGCAGTAGCTGCAGAAATTGTTGCAGCCCGTCATGATGGGCACCCAAGCGTGGTACCCCGTCGCACGGTGCCAGGGAAGCGAGGTGGCGACGTCGTCTGGGTTCTCGCTGGTAAGCACGTGTCTGCCGCCCTCGGCAAACGTAGCATTGAGAAGCTCCGCAAGATGGGTGATGGCGGACGTACCAAAGACCACATCAACGTTATCGAGCGTATCGAGCAGGCGCTCGCCATCGCGCTGGGCGATGCAGCCGCCGATGGCGATGACGCGCCTTCCCGAAGGTGCGTCCGGCAGGCTCTTCATGGAGGAGCATTGGCCGTACAGGCGCTGATCTGCCGCCTCACGCACGCAGCACGTCATGAAGATGACGATATCGGCCTGATCCGGCGACGACGCCTCAAGGCATCCACAGGAGTCGAGAAGGCCGCTCACACGCTCGGCGTCATGCAGGTTCATCTGGCAACCGAACGTGCGGATGAAGTACGTCTTCTGGACGAGAGAAGGATAGGAAAGGGACATATCGGCCATATCACGCCACCGTTTGAGAGTCTTGGGCCTCGATGATATCGGACCCCTGGAGAGAGATCTGGTGCACGTAGACAGATAGGCGGATCGCCGTGCGCGACTCACCGTTGATGAGGATATCGGAGAACACGGGAGCGCAGGAGATGTCGAACCCGGTGGGAATCAGAAAGCCACGGGCGATTGCCATGGCCTTGATTGCCTGGTTGACCGCGCCGGCGCCGACGCACTGGAGGTTGACCGGAACGCCGTCCTTGACCATGCCGGCAATGGCGCCCGCAACAGAGGCGGGCGAAGACTTGCTCGATACTTTCAGGTAATCCATCTACCTTGCTCCTGCGGATATAGTACGAATGGTGTTGCAGTTTATTGAGAGTAACCCAAGCCCGCATCTCGGGCAAGAAGGTTCACTCCTCCTTGCTGATGTCGAACGTGACCGTGATGCGGTCGCGGGTCACGCGAACGGTTGGTTCATGCGCGAGCGTCAGAAAATAACGCTCAGACAGGTACGAGAAATCGCGTTCGAGCTGGCGGGAGAAAGCCTGCACGTCCTCGCGCGAGAGCCTAAGCCCGCGCCGATCGCGCGACAAGTCGACCGGAAGGTCGTGCGGGCGCGAGGTCTTCTCCCTAAGAAGGCGTGAGGCGACGCTGCGAAGCGGACGAATGGTACCGGCGAGCACGCGATGTGCGGTGCGCTCGGACAACTCAAGACCAAGCGTGGCCGCAATGCGCATGAACTCGGCCGCGTCGGAGGCGTAGCCGAGCCTGTCGACAACGGGCAGCTCTCCCTCGGAATCGATGAACAGAAGCTGTGAGGCATCGAGCCCCTTGCGCGCGCGGTCATAGAGCGTTGCCGCAATCTCCGTCACCGACCCGACGTACACCTCGCATCCATGGAGCTCCTCGAGCGCGAACTCAGCGGCGCACCGGATGATGTTGTGCGGGCCCTTGGTGACGACCACGCGTCCCTCTTCGTCCTTAGCCGTCTCGGGCCACGTGGACTGATCAGCGCGCTCGGGCAGCACATCGGTATCGGCGACGATGGAAAAGACAGAGCCGAGGCCCTCGCCCGATGCGACAACGCGAGCGGACTCGCAGTTCTCGCGGATGGAGAACAGGGCCATACCGCGGCCGTGAACACCCCATCGGTCCATATGCATGGTCTCGAGCTTGGAGGTGACGCGCGCCTCGAAGATGCGCTCCTGCATATCTACGGGAACACCGCACCCGTCGTCGATGACAATCAGGGTGCGGTGCGAATCATGACCAGATTCATGTCGTGCTCGATGAGCAGAATGGCGATCTGGAAGGTATCC
>CAUGVQ010000091.1 GCA_959602875.1 uncultured Collinsella sp.
CGGTTGCGGGCACCTTATCGAGGTTCGCCATAACCTCGACCTGAAGGTGCCCGTGGTCGAGGACCCAGCGCTCGCAGGCAAGGTCGTCGGCTTCGACGGCAAGGTAGGACGCGTCGGTGTCAAAGGTCTCGTGACCGTTCATCTGGATGTGGCGCTCCTCGTAGAGGAACTGAAGCGCCGGCAGAGACCAGCCGGGGCAGTGCTCGCCGCCCTCGGCATCGAAGTTGTTGAGGGCAGCGTTATCCGGCCAGCGATGGTACCAGTCGGTGCGCAGTGCCACGAAGGCGCCCTCGGGGATGCGGCCGTGCTCGGCCTCCCATGCCTCGATATCCTCCACGGTCACTGCAACATCGGGACCCTCGGCGGCGATCTTGGACGTGAGGTCGATCACGCAGAGGGGCATGGCCATCTTATCGACGCCAAACGCCTCGGAGCCGACCTTGCCCGGGGTGAAGTGGCTCGGGAAGTCCACGTGCGTGCCAAACTGACCAGGGAACTTATAGGTGTGGATGCGGCAGGAGAGCATCTCCTCGTCGTAGTCAAAGACGGTGCGGCAGAGCTCGACCGACCCCTCCGGAATGCCCGCCCAGTAGGGGCTCTCGTTGGTGAGCGGATGGGTGAGGTCGACCCAGGTTGCAGATTGCAGCTTCTCGAGTTCAGGCCAAAGGCTCATGGGGTCCCCTTTCTCGGGCGGTTGCGGATAGAGCCGGGTGTACCCATGATATGCTTTCATCTTGCTGGTATCGCTGCGGGCGGATGGAAATTAACACGACAAGGGCGCTCTTTGTGTCGCTTTGCTTGTGGCTAGATTTGCTCGTCCACCCAAGCGCGCAGGTGTCCGTCCATCCGATTCATGAGCTGCGCCGTCGCCCGGTTGGTGAAGGGGCGTCCGATGCCAAAGGGCCTCTCAAAGGGCTGAAAGATGAAGCCCTGGTCGAGTGCGATCTCGAGACTTGCGGGATAGACGAGTTCGTAGGTGAAGCAGGCGAGGGCAACGAGGTAGTCCGCCGGCTCGGTACGCTCGTCGCGCCGCACGCAGCGGTGCTCAAAGAACGCATCCTCGGTGGCGGGTGAGACGGCGCTGGCGAGAAGCTCGTCCTCTGTGATGCCGAGGACGGTCTGGACGTCGTCGGTGCAGGTGACGCGCAGGATGTCTATCTTGTCCGCATCGCGTACGACGTCGCAGACGGCGCGGGTGCGCATGTCAAGTTCATTGGGCAAGCGGAAGGCGCTGTGATAGCCCACGGCGGCGCGGATGAGGGCGCTCGCGGCAGGGTCTGAGGCGGCCTCGGGGGCAAACGCCGCGAGTGCACCCGCCTCGTGCGCATGCGCTGAGAAGGCGTCGTCGTCCGCGCGGGTCGCGGCCACGACGTTTACAAGCGCCGGGTCATCCAGGTGGCTGGCACCCTCAAAGAGCACGTCTACGCCGATGGCGGCATGGTCTGCCGAGGCGCGGTCGTTAAAGGTGCCCCAGCGCCTCAGCTGCTCAAAGCGACCGATATCGTGTAAAAGGCCGGCGAGCCAGCAGAGGTCGATACCCGCCGGCGTAAAGCCCTGGGCACGCGCAATCTCCTCGGCAAGTTCCGCAACGCGCAGGGTGTGCTCGATCTTGAGCGCCACGCGCGGGTTGCTCGCATCGTAGGGCGCCACATAGGCGTCAAACGCTGCTCGCGCCTTTGCGCGGTCGATTTCCAATGGTGCCATGGTTTGCGGCCTCAATTCTGGACAAAGGGAAGCTGGTTAGATGTTTTATCCAGTTTGCCCGGAAACTGGTAAGAACTTTTTACCAGTTCTGTGAAGACATGATTAGCTGAGAAGCTTGTTTTTTGCTTCTGCGGATTCCGCTATGCACTTGGCATCGCCAACATGGTGCCCGCAAAGACCGGCGTGCGCAGCTGATTGTCGATAATGAGGTAGGCGAAGGGCCGGTCGAGGATAACGTCGTAGACAACCGGCTCGTCGAGCGGCGCCGAGGCGCCCGCCTCCAGACCGATAGAGGTTGCCGCGGCGGCGCGCGTGCCCTCCTCGTTCACGTCGATAAAAGTCTTGTGCAGCACCTGCCCGATATAGAGCGGCCCGTCCTCGTCGGTGCCCATGGGGGTGAAGTCGGCGAGCTCGGGGTCAAAGGCCACGTTCAGGCCGAGTGTGCGCAGCACGTCGGTGAGCTCGGTGCCGTACTCGAGTTTGAACTTGGGCAGGCCGGCGTTGACCTCGGCGTTCACGACCGGATGGAGGAGCGCCTCGAGCGCAGGGCCGTCGAGTGCGGCAACGGCGTCGGCAAGTAGGACGCCCTCGCGCGGCAAGAGGCCCACAAAGGCGTAGCGGTAGTCGGCGTAGGGCTTAATGAAACCTTGGAGCTGCTCATTCTCCACGTAGGTTCCCTCATGCGAGCGCATCATTCGCACCGTTTGCTCGGCGCCATCCTCGCACGTGAAAACGTCGTCCTCCACATCCGCGTCCTCATATGGTTCCTCCCAGGCGTCCTCAAAAGCGAGTGCGTTTACGAGGTAGAGCCGGGCTGCGTCGGGGATTTCGCTGATGAGCTGCTCAATCATATGGTCGGTATGTTTGTCCACCCAGGCGTTGATATCGTTGACGGTGGTTGCGTCAAAAGGCGCCGAGAACACGCTTGCGTCGAGCTCGTTCGCGCAGGTGGCAAGGTAGTCGTCGCGCACCTCGAGCGAGTCGGTTTCGCGGATCCAGATGGAGTCTGCCAGGTGGAGTGATGCCGTTGTGCCGCCTTCGTTATCCTCCTCGCCGTCGAGCTCGGTGCCCCACAGGTCGCCGGTCTCAAGATAGCGCGCATAGGTGCCCAGATAGGAATTGAGCTCGTCGGTGCCAAGGCCGGTTACCGCGGCGAGTTCGTCGTGCGTGGTGCCTGCGGCGCCGTTTTGCGCGAGTGCGAGCGCATAGAGGATCGAAAGGGGAGAGATGAAGGTGTTGGCGCGCTCGTCCTTTGCACGGTCGGCCTGCGAGCAGGTGCGGAGCAGATTTGCCGTAAGCGCGTACGATGCCGACAGCGCCTGCTCGTCTGTCAGGATGGTATAGGGGTCCTCGCCGCTGATTGAGAAGGAAGCCGCTTCGCGCGCAGGCTCGGTGAGGTCGGTTGCGGTGAGCGCAAGCGCGCCGTCTGTGTTGTCGCAGCCGGCAAGAGCCACCGGTGCCACCGCTGCGGTCCCCAGAAGCGCGGCGAGCCCCATCATCGAGCGGCGAGAGAGCGCAGGGTCAACAAGGTCGTTCGTACGCATGGCGGCCTCCTTCTGGTCGGAGCGCGTTTTTCCCATTGTACCCCGTGCGACGCAGGGGATTTGCCGTTCGCGAGCTAATTAGGGGGCACGTGGGAATACTTCCCGTAAAGCCATCGCCGACGAGAAAAGGGTGGTGCCGCTATGATTCCCGAGATTGTCCTATTGATTTCTGCAATCGCTGTGGTTATCAGCGCGCTGTGTGCATTGCGGGGCGGGCTTCCCAGGGCCGCTCTCGCCGCTCAGGGTGTGATATGCGCGATGGTCCCTACGCTCATCATTGCCGATCTCAACCGTATGGCGCAAATCCCCGATTTTCAGGGGATGATTGACGTGCTGCCCGCATGGCTTTGGGGCTGCATCATCCTCATTGCCATTGTTGTCGTGTTAGATGTTGTGGCTGCCGTTCGCGAGCGTCGGAACAGCTGCTAGGCTGTTCACCCTATGCTGAACACGGTTTAGCCCGTCTCAAGGTTTTGCTTGCCAGGCTGAGAGCTCTCAGGCGTTGGGCGGCTGTGTGGCTCAACGCAGCTGCGTCACCGCAAGGGTGGCGGTGGCGACGGTGCCGATCCAGAATGCAAGAGGGACGGCGTTAGGCATGAGTGCCGAGGCGGCAGCGACCACGACGGCGAGGATCGCTGTCGCCGATTCGCAGGTGAGGCGCACGCGCCTGGGCATGAGGTCGGCTACGTCGAGGGCGCCGATGCAGGCAAATGAGACGTCAAGTGCGATGGCGCATAGAACGAAATCAATGACCTTATCAGTGGATGCCCCCAGCGCTTCCATGCAGAGACCTACGGCGATCGAGGAGAACATGGCGACAATAAGGTCCGGTAGTACGTCCCAGGCGAAGAGCACCTGAGTTGACACGGGTAGATGCTCTCGGAAGAAGCGGTTCCTCATATCTGCGATAAAGACGCGGGCGAGCGTTCGGGGCGCATCCGAACTGTTGATGGCAAGGAGAATCCAGCTTGCCGCGCCGAGTATGCGCGCTCCCGTCTCACCGCCGAGTATTGCGGCTGTTGTACTTGCTTGCGCGAGCGTGCCGGATAGCAACGCGGCTCCCAGCGGTGCGATGAGGGCGCCGGCGGCAATGAGGGCGGGTATTGCCTCAAAATGTCGAATAAGCGAGATTGACGAGCGCGCAAGGACGGCGAGCGAACCTTGGGCTCGAGGCATGCGGATACGCGGCGACCGACGCGCCTCTCGATGACTTTTGGTAAGAGCTCGGTACGCCTTGGGGTTGTATACCGCCATGCGCCGCACCGCGTAGAGCGAGGCGTCAGTCGCAGCCTCTCTGGAGAGTGCGACAGGGGAGAGCATGCGGGCGGCGACGATGGCGGATAGAACTGTTGCGAGAAAGAATGTACCCGCACCGAGCAGGGGCACAAGGTTTCCACGCAGCAGGTTGAGCGCGACGCTCTGGTACGTGGGAAACAACGCCGCGGCGACGCAGACAAGGGCCGTCGCTCCGATAAGGACGGCGATTGCGAGCGCAGAGCGTCTCGCGCGTCCCAGGCGCAGGCGCGCTATCCCTACCACCCATGCGATGGCATATGCTGCAGAGTATGCAAGGCCCAGGGCAGAGCCATAGAGAAGACAGCTGTGGAGTGTGGGGGCATCGCCTGCTGAAGCTAAGGCAAAGGCGGCGACAAGATAGCCTGTACATGTGAATACAGTCGCGCGGACAACAATACGCTTTGCAAGCTCGATGGCGCTCCACGAGATGATGGAGATAGGCTGCTGCGTGAGCCAGACAACATCGGGTGGTGATGGGATCCAAGGGGCGCGCCACGCCGCGCGTACTGTCCATGCTGCAGCGGCGGTGGCGGGAAGCGCAAGCGCCGCGCCGGCAATCAAACGGCCCAAGTCTGCCAGCAACGCTGCCTCTTCGGGGCCCGATGCCTGCGCCGCACCAACGACAAGACCGAGGATCCATAGCCAGCAGGCAGCGACCGCCGCTCCCACAATCACAACGAGATACGCAAGGTAGGCGCGCTCGGCGACATCGCGCGCCTCGTCGAGGTCCGTCCCCGCGGCCCAGAGCCAAAAGTTGAGCTCAGCACGCAGGTGCTTTGCTTCAAGCCATAATAGCGCGGGAAGTTCGAAGGACATGAGGACCTCGTTATCTTTCAGCGTGCGCGGCGTCGCTGTGCTCGCTGACGGCAAAGGGCCCATTCGGGGCATCGCATGTCGAGAGGGTTCCGTTGTCAAGCTTGAGTATGCGCGTGGGCACAATGGTTTCGAGCTCGTGATGGCAGCTCATAAGCACGGTGCAGCCCGTGCCTGCGATGCGGGCAATCTCGTCCTCCAAGATTGTGGCGGAGGCGGGGTCGAGCGGACCGGTGGGTTCATCAAGCAGAAGGCAGGCGGGTTCGAGCGCCAGCGCGAGCAAGCAGGCGAGCTTTTGGCGCATGCCGCGGGAGAAGGTCTGAGGATATTGATCGCAATAGGACGCGATACCAAAGCGCTCGAGCAGCCGGTCTGCCTCATCCCAACGCGCGTCTTTCCAGCGATTGGCTCGACCAAGCAGCTCTACGTGTTCGTAGGCGGTGAGGTCGTCGTAGAAAGCGGGCACGTCCGCCACAAATGCCATGCGGCTGCGCTTCTCAGGGCTCAACTTTTCAAGTGTCGTTCCCTCAAAGGCGATCTCACCAGCGCGCAGACGCTCCCATCCGGCAAGGCAGCGCAGAAGCGTTGATTTACCGGCACCGTTCTCGCCAACAAGAAGCACCACCTCACCCGGTTCGAGTGCGAGTGAGACGTGCTCCCACACGTTGGTGCGTCCGTAACCGAACGCGATGTCACGTGCCTCGAGGATGCCCATCGCTGCCCCCTATCCCGAGGTTGATATGGGGAGATGATACTCCTGTTTTCTGGCCTGTTGAGATGAATCTAGCTGTTAAATAATCACGTCAGGAGCGGTAGCGAGCAGTACATGGTATTTTATCAAGTATCAAATATGGGACCTGATACAATACGTTAAAGAGTGTTCTAAGGCATACCGAGGAGTTGGAAATGGCTGCCATTTTTTCTTCCGCTGCGCTTAAGACGCGTCAACGCGAGATTAAAGATGAGGCGCAGAAGCAGGTCGTGCACATCACGGAGAACGGTAACGCTGCGTTTGTCTTCTGCTCTGAGGAGGTCTTCGAGAGCGAGATTCGCCGTGCAGCGGAGAACGCCGCATACGAGGAGCGCATGCGTGCCGTATTGGAGCGTGGACGAGGCGATTACGCCACAGGACGTTATATTGAGGGAACAGCCTCTGCGTTGGAAGAAATCGAACGGAGGGCGGCTGCCCGTGTCTAGGATGGTGTACACGGAAGGGTTTCTCGATGATGCTGCAGCGATGTGGTCGGGACAGGTCCGGGATCGTCTTGGTCGCATGCTTGCCGCGATAGAGGCGTTTCCAGAAATTGGTTCTCGCGATATTCCAGCGTCGCTGCGCACCCAATATGGGGACGGTATCCGCAAAGCGGTGGTCGAGCCGTTCGATCTGATTTATGAGTATGATCCCAAGACCGATAGCGTCATCGTCTACGGTCTTGTCCATTTCCGAGCGGCACGCTGACGGGCGGTTTGCACGTGTCGTATACGAATTGAAGAGGCCCCGGAGGGATTCAGAGTAAACATTCCGCAGGCGCACAGCGCCGAGGACGTTTACGAGGAACCCTCCGGGGCCTCCCGTGTAGCCCGCTGGAGAGGGGCGCTTAGGCGAAGTAGCTCACGCCACCCTCAAAGATGGGCATGTACTTGTCGCCCGGCACGTTCTGGTAAAGACCGTTGCCGCTGCGCTCCACGTGGCCCATCTTGCCAAAGACGCGACCGTCAGGCGAGGTGATGCCCTCGATGGCCATGACCGAGCCGTTGGGATTCACGTCGAGGTTCATACTGGGCGTACCGGCCTCGTCCACGTACTGCGTGGCGATCTGACCTCCGGCGATGAGCTGGGCGAGCACCTCGTCGTTAGCGACGAAGCGGCCCTCGCCGTGGCTGATGGCGACGGTGTGGATGTCGTCCACATCGCACTTGGAGAGCCAAGGGGAGAGGTCACTCGCCACGCGCGTGCGCACAAGGCGGCTCTGGTGGCGGCCGATGGTGTTGAAGGTGAGCGTGGGGGCGTCCGCGGTGGCGTCGACGATGTCGCCGTAGGGCACGAGGCCGAGCTTCACGAGCGCCTGGAAGCCGTTGCAGATGCCGAGCATGAGACCGTCGCGGGCCTGGAGCAGGTCGCGGACCGCCTCGGTGGCCTCGGGCGCGCGGAAGAACGCCGTGATGAACTTGGCGGAGCCGTCCGGCTCGTCGCCGCCGGAGAAGCCGCCGGGGATCATGACGATCTGGCTCTCGCGGATGCGGCGCGCGAGCTCGTGGGTGCTCTCGGCAACCGCCTCGGGCGTGAGGTTGTTGATGACAAAGGTGTCCGCCACGGCGCCGGCGCGCTCAAAGGCACGGGCGGTGTCGTACTCGCAGTTGTTGCCCGGGAAGACGGGGATGATCACGCGCGGGCGCGCGAACTTCTCGCCGGTGTGGACCGCCTTGATGCGGCCGGTCTCGGCGCAGCGGTAGCTGACGGGCTCCACCGCGGGGAGCTTCTCGGTCTCATCGGCGGGCGTGCGATAGGCAAAGACGCTCTCGATACCGCTCTCCCACGCCTCCTGCAGCTCGGCAAGGTCGATGACCTCGTGCTTGCGGCCGATGTAGGTGAGCTCGTAGGCCTCGTCGGTCTCGCCGAGCTCAAACACCTCAAGCTCGTCGCCGTAGGCCGGCAGCTCCGCGCCGTCGGCAAGCTCCACGATGAAGCTGCCGTAGGCGTGGTCGGTGAGGTCGATGCCGTTCTCGTCCTCGATACCCGGCGTGTAGGCAAAGCCGATGCGGTTACCCACGCACGCCTTGAAGACCGCCTCGGCGATGCCGCCAAAGCCCGGCGTGGAGGCAGAGAGAACCTTGCCCTCGCGTACGAGCTGCTCGACGAGCTCAAAGGCCTTGAGCTGGCTCGTTGCCTCGGGAAGGACGCCTGCCCACTCGTAGGTGGGGCAGATGAGCGCCACGCGATGGCCGGCGCCCTTGAACTCGGGGGAGACGACATGGTCGAGCGAACCGGTTGCCACAGCAAAGGAGACGAGCGT
>CAUGVQ010000092.1 GCA_959602875.1 uncultured Collinsella sp.
TACAGGAAGGACAGGTATGAGTCTGATTGAAGATCTGGCCGCGCTCGAGGCTCGCGCGCGCGAGATGATCGACGGCGCTAACGACGCCGGCAAGCTCGAGGCGGCTCGCGTGGCGCTGCTTGGCAAGAAGGGCGAGGTTACCGCTCTTATGCATATGATGGGCAAGGTGGCGCCCGAGGAGCGCCCGGTGCTCGGCAAGCGCGCCAACGAGCTGCGCCGTATGGTTGAGGGCCTGATCGAGAACCGCGGCGAAGGCATTCGCCGCGAGACGATGGCGGCGGCGATCGCCGCTGAGGCCGTGGACGTGACGCTTCCCGGCGCCCGCCCCACCCTCGGCCATCAGCACCTCATCACGCAGATCGCTCAGGAGATGGAAGACGTCTTCTGCGCCATTGGCTACACCGTCGAAGCGGGCCCCGAGGTCGAGACGAGCTGGTACAACTTCACCGCTCTGAACGCCCCCATGGATCATCCCAGCCGCTCGGCGCGCGACACGTTCTACGTGGTCGATAACGCGCCCGGCAGTGTCGTGCACCCCGAGGAGCACGCGGCGGGCGAGTCCGACGTGCTGCTGCGCACCCAGACATCCGGCACGCAGATTCACATCATGGAGAACCAAAAGCCGCCTATCTACGCCATCGTGCCGGGCACGGTGTATCGTCCCGACACCGCCGATGCCTGCCACCTGCCGCAGTTCCACCAGGTGGAGGGCCTCGTGGTGGACGAGGGCATCACCTTCGGCGACCTCAAGGGCACGCTCGACTACTTTGCCAAGGCCATGTTTGGCCCCGACCGCAAGACGCGCTACCGCCCACACTTCTTCCCGTTCACCGAACCCAGTTGCGAGCTCGATGTGTCCTGCCATGTCTGCGGCGGCAAGGGCTGCAGCTTCTGCAAGCACTCGGGCTGGATCGAGATCCTGGGCTGCGGCATGGTCGACCCCAACGTGCTCGTGAACTGCGGCGTCGACCCCGAGCGCTACACCGGTTTTGCCTTTGGCATCGGCGTCGAGCGCGTGGCGGCGCTTCGCTACGACCTGCCGGACCTCCGCGCCCTCATGACCGGTGACATGCGCTTCTTGGCGCAGTTCTAAGAGAAGGAGATACGCATGCGCGTTTCATATACCTGGCTCCGCGATCTTATCGATGTGCCGGAGTCTCCCGACGAGCTTTCCCGCGAGTACATTCGCACCGGTACCGAGGTCGAGGCGATCGAGACGGTCGGCGATGCCTTTGAGCACGTGGTCACCGCTCAAGTCGTCTCCAAGGAGCCGCACCCCGATTCTGATCACATGTGGGTCACGAAGGTCGACGTGGGCCGTTTTAACCTCGGCGAGGACGGCGAGCCCGAGCCGCTGCAGATTGTCTGTGGCGCCCAGAACTTCGAGGCGGGCGACCACATTGTGACGGCGCTCGTGGGTGCCGAGCTCCCCGGTGGCGTCAAGATCAAGAAGTCCAAGCTCCGCGGCGTTGTATCGTGGGGCATGAACTGCTCCGCGCGCGAGCTCGGGCTCTCGGGCGACCACTCGGGCATCATGGTCCTGCCCGAGGACGCGCCCGTGGGCGTGCCTTTTGCGGAGTACCACAACACCGCGGACACCGTGCTCGACTGCGAGATCACCCCTAACCGCCCCGACTGCCTCTCGATGATCGGCATGGCGGTCGAGACCTCGGCGATCTTTGACCGTGACACGCACATCGAGCTGCCGCGCATCCAGCACGAGGATACCTCGGTGCATGTGGACGACCTCGTCGAGGTCCGCGTGGACGACCCCGAGCTCTGCAGCCGCTACACGGCGCGCGTGGTCCGCGGCGTGAAGATCGGCCCTTCGCCCGAGTGGCTCGCGAGCCGCGTCGCCGCCGCCGGCATGCGCCCCATCAACAACGTGGTGGACGTTACCAACTACGTGATGATGCTCACGGGGCAGCCCCTGCACGCCTTTGACCTCGGCAAGCTCTCCGAGCGCGAGGGCCGCCGCCATGTGGTGGTGCGCGCCGCGCACGAGGGGGAGCAGATCCAGACCCTCGACGGCACCGAGCGGACGCTTTCTGCCGATATGTGCGTCATCACCGATGACGGCGAGCGTCCGGTGTGCCTCGCCGGCGTGATGGGCTCGCTCGACTCCGAGATTGACGAGACCACGCACGACGTGCTGCTCGAGGCGGCGTGCTTCGATTCGAGCCACATCTCGCGTACGAGCCGTAACCTCTCGCTCATCTCCGAGGCGTCCATCCGCTACGAGCGTCAGGTCGACCGCACGCGCTGCGACATGGTGTCGAGCATCGCGGCGGCGCTGTTTGAGCAGTGCTGCGGCGCAACCGTGGTCTCGGGCGCCATCGACGTCTACCCAGTGCCCGCCGAGCCCACGACGCTCACCCTGCGCCCGGCGCGCGCCTGCGCCATCGCCGGCGCCGACATCCCGGCCGAGTTCATGTCCGCACGCCTCACGCGCCTGGGCTGCACGGTCGAGACGGCCTCCGACGGCACGCTTGCCGTAACTGTTCCCACCAACCGCCCCGACCTCGAGCGCGAGATTGACCTCATCGAGGAGATCGTGCGCCTTTGGGGCATGGACCGCGTGCCCGCGACCATCCCCGCCGCCAAGAACCACATCGGCGGCCTCACGCACGACCAGCGCCTTGTGCGCGAGGTCGGCCAGATCCTGCGCGCCTGCGGCCTCAACGAGACGCTCTCCTACGCCTTTGCCGCCCCCGGCGACCTCGAGCGTTGCGGTATGTCCGACGAGGGCCGCGGCGTGCCGGTAAAGATCATGCGCCCACTCGTTGCCGAGCAGTCCGAGATGCGCCGCACGCTTCTGCCCGGACTTCTCACCTCGGTTGCGTACAACGAGGCGCACGGTCACGAGAACGTGCACCTCTACGAGATCGGCACGCTCTTTCACGGCCGTGAGAACGCGAGCCTGCCCAAGGAGAACCAGAGCGTGGCGGGCGTGCTCTCTGGCACCTGGGGCGACATCACCTGGAATCAGAAGTATGCGCCGCTGCGCTTCTTCGACGGTAAGGGCATTGTCGAGGAGCTTCTGGCACAGCTGCGCGTGGAGAAGGTTCGCTTCCGTCCGGCCGAGGGCTTTGGCTTTTTGCAGCCCGGTCGCGGCGCGGAGGTGCTCTCGGGCGGCACGGTGCTCGGCTGGGTGGGCGAGATTCACCCCGAGGTCCGCGTGTCTTATGACATCGCACTGCCAGTCGTAGCGTTCGAGCTCTCGCTCGATGCGCTTCTGCGCGCCGCGCACGACCAGGGCGCCTACGCCGGCTTCTCCACCTATCCTTCGGTCGATGTGGACCTGGCTATTGTGGTGGATGAGTCGGTGACCTACGAAACGCTCGTCCAGCGCCTGACCTCCGCCGGCGGAAAGCTCCTGCGCGACGTTCGCCTCTTTGACGTCTACCGCGACGAGGAGCGCGTTGGTGCGGGCAAGAAGTCCATGGCGTTCGCGCTTACGTATCGCGCCGACGACCATACCCTCACCTCCGATGAGGTCGAGCGCGTCCACGGCAAGCTCGTCGCCAAGGTGTGCCGTGCCGTGGGTGGCGAGGTACGCGGCTAGCAGTTCTCTTGGGGTGGGAGGCTGTTCGCCCCACACCGCCCCGGGCTTTGGCCGGGTTATTTTTCACGAAACAACCCCCTCCCACCCTGCAACAGCTAGCCACACACCTGCGCGCCTACATATTGAGATGTAGATAGCAGACTCATGAGTAAGTTACTCGTGAGTCTGTTACGCTTTCTTTGGCTTGTCTATCATTTGTCCGGAGGCATCGATGCCCAGCTGGAACATTCATATCGCTCAAACGCAGCGCCTATTCGAGCGAGGCGGTGCGGTTGCACGCATCGTGCGCGATCGCAATGCGTTTCTCTTCGGTAGCCTCATTCCCGATATCTACGTGGGCTACATGGTCCCTGCCATCAAGGATCCCATCCCGTATCGCATCACGCACTTTGCCACGCCCGCGCATATACCCAAGCCGCGCGAGGGGGAGTTTTGGGACACGTATGTTGCCCCCGCGGCAGACAGGCTTGGCATCACGGCGGCCGCGGCGGTTACCACGCCTGCCGCAGAAGAGGCGATCCCTGCGGCTTCGCTTGCCATCGAACAGGATTATGTGAGCCGCTCGCACTATCCGCAGCGCTACGAGGATGCCGAGCCGCCCGTTTGGCAGGCCTCGGTTGCTGACGACGACCTGTCGCCGGCGGCCATCGAGCGGTCGCTCTTTGACCTGCTGCTGGGTACGTGGTCGCATCTTCTGGCCGATAATATCTGGAACACGCGGGTAAACGAGTTCCTCGACGCTCACGGCGGAAAGCCGAGCGAAAGCTTCCGCATCAAGAAGCAGGGTGACTTCGACCTGTTTGGCAAGGCGCTGCCGCTCGACCTTCTGCCGCGGATGACCCCGCGCTTGGCGGCGACCGTCCGGGCGTTTCCCCAGTACGCTATCGACGAGGCGGCCATACTCACCACCATAGGCGTGGCGCACGAGACGGTCCGCACTAACCATGGGGACCAGAACCCGCACTATCAGCTGCTCACGACCGACTTCTTTGAGCATGTCTTTGGCGAGAACCTCGACGAGGCGGATCGGCTTGTGATCGAGCGACTGGGCTAGGCAGCCCTATTCGTTCGTGTGCCTCGGCCTCCGTTATAAGAAGGAAACAGAGGTGGGTTAAACTAGTGCGCTCAGGTGACGCCGATGCTGTGACGCCCAAGAGAGGTACCCATGTTTGACATCATGTCTTTGCTCGCCGCGCTGAACACCAACGTGCTGTGGGGCATCCCCATGGTCGTGCTGATGATCGGGACGGGCGTGTTTTTGCTCGTCGTAACGCGCGGCGTCGTCTTCTCGCGCTTCAACGTGGTGATGCGCTACACCACCAAGACGCTTTTCCAGCGCCAGGACAAATCCGAGGCGGGGGAGGGCACCATCTCGCCCTTCCAGGCGGTGTGCACCGCGCTTGCGGCCACGCTCGGCACCGGCAACATCGTGGGCGTGGCGCTTGCGGTGGCAACGGGCGGCCCGGGCTCGATCTTCTGGCTGTGGCTCTCCGCCTTGGCGGGCATGGTCATCAAATTCTGCGAGGTCACGCTCTCGGTCGCCTACCGCACGCGCAATGAACGCGGCGAGATTGTGGGTGGCCCCATGTACTACATCTACCGCGGCCTGGGGCTCAAGTGGCTCGCGGTGCTCTTTGCCATCTTTGGTTTTCTGGCATCCTTTGGCATCGGGGCGAGCGTGCAGGCAAACTCGCTCGCCAGCAGCGTTAACGCGACCTTTGGGGTCCCCTTCGTCGTGATCGGCGCCGTTGTGGCGGTGCTTGCGGGTCTGGTGCTTATCGGTGGTATCAAGCGCATCGCGCAGATCACCGAGGTGCTCGTGCCCTTTGCCGCCATCTTCTACCTCGTCTGCGCCGCCGTGGTGCTCATCTTCAACGCAGCGGAGATTCCCTCCGCCATCGCGGTGATCTTCCGCGATGCGTTCACCGGCACGGCGGCCACCGGCGGTTTTCTGGGTGCGACGGTCATGTACGCGTGCCGCGTCGGCATGTCGCGCGGTGTCTTCACCCATGAGGCGGGCATGGGCTCCGCGCCCATCGCGCACGCCTCGGCCGATACCGACCACCCCGCTCGCCAGGGCCTGTGGGGGACCTTCGAGGTGTTCTTCGACAGCATCGTCATGTGCACCATCACCGGACTGGTGATCATCACCTCGGGACTGTGGTGTGCCGACCCCATGATGACCGAGGGCGCCATGAGCTCCGCCGCCTTTGAGCAGAGCATCCCCGGTGGCCAGTACGTGGTGACGGTGGGGCTCATGCTCTTCGCTTTCGCGACGCTGATTGCGTGGTACTACTATGGCGAGAAGTGCGTCGAGTACCTCTTTGGCGCGCGCCGCGGCGGGCGCGTGGCGATTCGCCTCTACCAGGTGGCGTATGTGGCGATGGTGTTCGCCGGCTGCGTGGCTAATCTCGACACGGTCTGGGAGCTCGCCGATTTCTTCAACGGCCTCATGGCAATCCCCAATCTAATTGCCCTCATTGCGCTCGCGCCGGTGATCCGGCGCCTCTCGCAGGACTTCTTCCGCGACCCCGACCGCCGGCGCCCGCGTGACACGGACTACCGCAACCTCCTGACCTTCCGCGACGGCGAGTAACTAAAAAAGGCGCCTGGCACAGAGCCAGGCGCCTTTTTTAGTTAAAGGGTGCGATGCAGCGCAGCTGCGAGCTAGTGCACCTGAACGACGTAGGCCACGTTGGTGGAGGTCACCTTGTCGGCCAGAGCGATGGAGGTCTTGGGGTCACCGACCGTCACGACGGCGAGGTCGTTCTTATCGACGTAGCCGTGCTCCTTGGCGGAGGCAATGGCCTTCTGCACGGTCTCGTCGACGGTGCCCTGGGTGATGGCGGCGTAGCGCGGCTCGACGCCCCAGTACATGATCATCTTCTGCACGGCCCACTTGTGACGCGAGAAAGCGACAACCGGGGTCTTGGGGTGGAAGTGCGAGATCAGACGCGCGGAGCGGCCGGTGGTCGTCGGGACGATGATGGCCTTGGCGTCGATGGTGGTGGCCATGTTAACGGCGGAGAGACCCACGACGTTGTTGATCACGCGGGTGCCGTGGCTGCCAGCCGGGACCTGGAGTGGGCCGTGGTCGGCGATGTGCTGCTCGGTCTCGTGGGCGATGGAGGCCTGCATGCGGACGGCCTCGACCGGGTACTTGCCGGCAGCAGTCTCACCAGAGAGCATGACGGCGTCGGTACCGTCGTAGATGGCGTTGGCCACGTCGGCAACCTCGGCGCGGGTCGGGCGCGGGTTGCGGATCATGGAGTCGAGCATCTGAGTCGCGGTGATGACGGGCTTGTAGGCCGCGTTGCACTTGGCGATGATGGTCTTCTGAATGTGCGGCACGAGCTCGGGCTGAATCTCGATACCGAGGTCGCCGCGGGCGACCATGACGCCGTTGGAGGCCTTCAGGATGTCGTCGAAGTTCTTGACGCCAAGGGCGCACTCGATCTTCGGGAAGATGCCGACGTGCTCGCCACCGTTCTCGTCGCAGAGCTTGCGGATCTCGCGCACGGCGTCGCCGTCGCGCACGAAGGAGGCCGCGATGTAGTCGATGCCCTCCTTAAGACCGAAGAGGATGTCCTCACGGTCGCGCTCGGTGATGGCGGGCAGGCTGGTCTCGACGTTGGGGACGTTGATGCCCTTGCGCTCGCCGATCTCGCCGCCGTTCTCAACGGTGCAGTGGATGTCCTGGCCGTGGATGGCGTTGACCACAAGGCCGATGAGGCCGTCGTCAATCAGGATCTTGGAGCCGGGGCGGACCTCACGGGGGAGGTTCACGTAGTCAAGGGAGATGTGGCTGGCGTTGCCGAGATTCTCCTCAGTGGTCGGCTCAGCCGTGACGATAATCTTGTCGCCGGCTTTGACGGTGACCTTCTGATGGTCCTCGAGCAGGCCCGTGCGGATCTCGGGGCCCTTGGTGTCAAGAAGGATGCCCACGGGCGTGTCGAGCTCCTCGGCAATGCGCTTGACGCGCTCGATGCGGCCGTGGTGCTCCTCATAGGAACCATGGGAGAAGTTGAAGCGGGCGACGTTCATGCCCGCTTTGATCATCTCGCGGAGCGTCTCGTCGTTGTCGCAGGCGGGACCCATCGTGCACACGATCTTGGTGTGTTTGTACATCAGTCCTCCAGAGTCTTTTCTTAGTCCTTGTAACGTCATGCGCATTATAAAAGGATTGGCAAGACCGAATAGCGAAAAATAGAGACCGTACACCGATTTCTAATAGATTTTTTACAAGATGAGGTGGCATTGGCTCTGGAGGCTGCTCGCTCGGGCGATTTAGGCAATTAACCTCTTATAAACCCGATTAAAGGGCTCACGAACGGGTCATTTTACGCTAAGATAGAGCGCATTGTCAGCTGCTGCCCGGATCGGCGGCTTTGACGAGCCCTTGCCCCACTCCCGGGGAGTTATGATCGGGCGTCAACCTGCAGGGCGGCTTGATGCTCCCGGGAGGGAAACGTATGCAAAAAGAATACTTGGCTTCGGCCGAGGAGGTGCTTGAGGAGCAATCCACAAGCGCCGATGCGGGCCTTGCTGCCGATGCGGCGGCGAGCCGCCTTGCGGCGGTGGGCCCCAACAAGCTCGACGAGGAGGAGAAGACGCCGCTGTGGAAGCGCTTCTTCGAGC
>CAUGVQ010000093.1 GCA_959602875.1 uncultured Collinsella sp.
TTAACAGCTACCCGATGTATATCCTGGTTCTGTAACCTCACGGGGCCGTGTGGGTTGCCCCGGGAAACGTCCTCGCCGCGTGGCGGCTGCGGAATGTTTCCCGGGGCAACCCTCAGGGCCTCTGCGAAGGCTAGTGAAACCGGCAGTACCCTGCGTATCTGAATTAAGCATCCGGGTGCTACAGCTCTACGACGCGCTCGCTGCCGTCAATGTCGCAGAAGCGGGCATGACCGTGGCGCACGCTAAAGAACGCCAAGCGCCCGTCGTCCGCCGAATCATGGTGCTCGCCGATGCCAAGCATATGGCGGAAGCCTTCCTCGCGCACACGCTCGCTCACGTTTGCATCGTCCGCCAGATCGGCCTCGCCCGTAACCACGATCCAGTACGCCCCCGGCTTCCAACCGGAAAGCTCAAACTTGGGATGCGCCTCGAGCTCGCGCCACACGTCCTTGTCGCGCGAGGTGCAAAACCAGAGCTTCCCGCCGTCGACCATGGCAAACGAGAACGGTCGCACGCGCGGCTGCGCGGGGTCCGCCTCGTCGATGGTCGCCAGATACCACGCGGGAATAGAGGTCAGATAACGTTCAATCTCGTCCATAGGTGCCTCCTGCTCCCTTACAGATCAACCGGTTGCCACGCGTCGTGGTTGCAAATCCACGCCTCGGGCTCCTCTGCACTAAAGAACGCGAGCACAGGGTCGTCCGCACCGTCGTAGTGCTCGCCCAAACCCTCGAGGTGACGCCAGCCAGCCTCGCGCACCGTCGTGCTTGGCTGACCTGTAAGGCCAGCGCGGCCGCGGAGGATGAGCCAACCGTGGCCGGGCCACCACGCAGTCGCCTCAAAGAGCGGGTTTTGGACGAGTTCCTCCCACACGTCTTTGGTGGTGGCGGTGCAAAACCAGATCTTGCCGTCCTCGAGAGCTGCAAACGAGAACGGCCGCACATGCGGCTGGTTGTCAACGCTCGTCGCAAGATACCAAGCGGGGATAGAGGTGAGGTAGGTGAGCACAAGCTCGAGCCCCTGCGGAGAGGTCGAGGGGGCATCGGCGATGCCGGGATTGCTGGCTTCGTTCTCAAACATGGCGCTTCCTTTCATTACGAGTATGCCGCCTCAGCAGCGCACCTACTTGGATGTGAGTGCGCTCACCGCCACCACCGCGATAGCAAGCGCGACCAGACACGCCGCGGCACCTGCGTCGCGCGCGGCAAAGCGCAGAGGATGCATACGCGTGCGACCCTGCTCGCCGTGATAGCAGCGCGCGTCCATGGCGGCGGAGAGCGTCTCCGCGTGGCGGAAGATGCTGGCAAACAGCGGAATGGAAACCGAGGAGAGCATGCGCACGCCGCCCAAGGGCCCGCCCGCAAGGCGCGCGCCGCGGCTTACCTGTGCACGGTAGGTCTGCGTGAGCTCTGTTGCAAACTGCGGCATGAAACGCAGGGCGATGCCGAGCATCATGCCAATCTCGTGCGCCGGCACGCCAAAGCGCGCAAGCGGCGCGAGTAGGCGCTCCACCGCATGGGTGAGATCGAGCGTCTGCGTGGTCATGGTCACGAGGCTCATCGCGCACATCATGATGACCATGCGCACCGAGATGAAGGCGAAGGAAGAGAGGCTCCCCTCGCTAATGGCAAGGGGTCCGAGCTGGACGAGGATGGCACCGCTGTGGTCGGTGAACAGGTTGAGGATGCCCACGACCACAACGATACCAAGAAGCGGCGCCACCGAGCGGACAGCGCGACCGGCAGGTACGCGGGCAAGCAGATAGAGCGCCACGACAAACAGCGCCGGGGGTACGAGCGCCGCAAAGGTGCGCGCCAGAAGCGTGATGATGAGAAACGCGATGCCGCCCAAAAGCTTCACTCGAGGATCAAGCCGGTAGAGCACCCCGTTGCCGGGATAGTAGCTGCCAAAGGAGAAGGTACCCATTACGACCTCACCCCCTTGAGGGCGCAGAGGGCGCCTGCGAGCTCGTCCACCGTGAGAAAGACGTCCTCACCTACCGGCACACCTGCCGCGCGCAGACGTCGTGCCATGCGCTCTGCGGCGGGAAGGCCGAGTCCGATGCGCTCGAGCTCCTCCGCGCGCGCAAAGACCGTGCGCGGCACCCCCTCGAGCGCTACCCGGCCCTCGTTCAAGACGACGATGCGATCTGCAAGCGAAGCAAGGTCGTCCATGCTGTGCGAGACCATGACCACGGTGAGGCCTCGCTCATTCAGGCGCGCGATGAGGTCGAGGAGCTCGCGCCGGGCAGCGGGGTCGAGGCCGGCAGCGGGCTCGTCGAGCACGAGGATATCGGGGCGCATGGCGATAACGCCGGCAAACGCGCAGCGACGCTGTTGTCCGCCGGAGAGGGCGAAGGGGCTCTTTTCTGCCACCTCGTCAAAAGAAAGACCCACCGAATCGAGCGCCTCGCGCACGCGCTCGGTCACCTCAGATTCAGACATGCCGAGGTTGCGCGGACCAAAGGCGACGTCCTCAAAGACCGCGCGCGCAAAAAGCTGCTGCTCAGGATACTGAAAGACGATCCCCACGCGCCCTTTTGCCGCGGCGGCTGCACGGCGGCCGGCAAGGTCCGCCCCAAAGAGCTCAACCGTGCCTTCCGTGGGATGGATAAGCCCGTTTAGATGCTGGATGAGGGTCGACTTGCCCGAACCGGTGTGGCCCGCGATGCCGAGAAACTCGCCCTGGCGTACCGTAAGGTCGACGTCACGCAGCGCCCAGACTTCATTGGGGTCGCTCCCCCACGCCGCACGTCGCGCACCTGAGCGGCGGCGCGACCGGCGGGTGCGCTCGCGCGAGGACGTCTCGTAGCTGTAGCTCACACCCTTGAGCGCAAGACACACCTCGCCCGCCGACGCCGCAGCAGGGCATGACGAGTCCACCGCAACAGGACCAGCCGGCTCCCCCGCAGCGGGACGCGCAGGCGCCTCTGCCTGAGCGGCGGCGCCGGTAAAGGCGCGTGCAATCTCGGCGACCATGGCGTCCTCGTCAACCTGGGGCGTAACTGCGACCCCGCCGCGCGCAAGCGCCACCGCGAGCGCGCAGGAAGGGGGCACGTCGAGCTCTAACCGTGAGAGCTCATCTGCATGCGTCAGCACCTCGGCAGGTGTTCCCTCAAGCGCGATCTTGCCCTGGTCGAGGACCACCACACGGTCGGCGTCGGCCGCCTCTTCCATAAAGTGCGTAATCATAACGACCGTCATACCCTGCTCGTGCAAGGCGCGCGCCGCACGCATGAGGCCGCGCCGACCACGGGGGTCGAGCATAGCGGTTGCCTCATCAAGCACGATGACGTGCGGCTTCATGGCAAGAACGCCCGCGATGGCAACTCGCTGCTTCTGCCCGCCGGAAAGCGCATGGGTCTCGCGCCGCTCAAAGCCGCCGAGGCCCACCGCGTCGAGCGCCCGGGCAACGCCCGCCTCGATATCCTGCGGCGCCACACCCAGGTTCTCCGGACCAAAGGCAACGTCGTCTGCAACCAACGTGGCAACAAGCTGGTCATCGGGATTTTGGAACACAAGCCCTACGCGGGAGCGGATGTCGTAGACGTACTCGGGATCCGCCGTGTCGAGGTCCTCGACAGTCACGCGCCCCTCGTCGGGAACAAGAAGCGCGTTCAGGTGCTTGGCAAGCGTGGACTTACCCGAACCATTGCCGCCGAGCACGCAGAGAAACTCGCCGTCTGCAATCGTAAGATTGACCCCGTCAAGCGCCCGCGTTGCCCCGTCGTAGGAGTAGACGATGTTCTCGCAGCGAATCATGGCTGCTAGCGACGCTCGCCCGTGATTGCCGACACGGCGGAGAAGACCGCAAGCGAGAGCACCGCGTTGAGCGTGGTCTTTGCAAGGTTAAACGGAATCACCGCAGGAACCATGAGCGGGAGGATAGCATCGGCCGATCCGTACCAGAACCACACGCCAATGGTGAGGTTGGACACAATCGAGGCGGCTGTTGCCAAGATAACGCCGAGGACCAGGCCCGCCACGCGGCCGGGAAGCGACTGGACACGGCCGGCCACAAGCGCCGCTGGCAAGACGAAGAAGACGGTTGCCACGATGTTCATGAGCGCACCGACCCAGTCGCCCGTGGTAAGCGCGTGGATGGCGATAGCGGCGATGCCCACCGCCACGCCCGAACCCGGACCGTAGATAAAGCCCGAGATCATCGCCGGTACGAGCGAAGGGTCGTAGGTCAGAAACGGCGCCGCAGGGATGAGCGGGATCTGCACGAACATGAGGATGGCGGCCACCGCGCACATGAGCGCCATGGTCACCAACTGCTTGGTGCTCCACCGATTCGTATTCTCGAAATGGATGTGTGAAGACTGTTCAGCCATTTGAATCACCTGCCTCTTCCATCCGGACTCTAACCGTTGGCCCCGGGATCTCACCGGATCGGCCCGCAGGCAACCCAATGCCTGACGGGTTCGCGGGCTCATCGGCACGGCGCGCGGCACCTTTGCCGCACACCCAGACGGAAGGCATCTTGCCCCGCACGCCGCAGCGCACACGCGCCGCCGCACCCGGCCGTCTGACCGATTTACCGCCAGTGGGGAATTCCACCCCGCCCTGAAACAGCAGCGTCATCGTATCACTTCGCTTTGCGCCCGTACAGGGCGAGCGCAAACAAGAAGGGCCGGGCGCGATGTCCCGACCCTCCTGAAAGATTATGTAGCCGAAGCTACCTCTTGCGAGATGCCGCTATTGCAGCGATGCCGGCTGCAGCAAGACCCATCGGCACGAGAATGATGGAGGAGTCGGAGGTCTTGGCGAGCGTGTCGTCATTCGTGTTCTGAGAGGAATCGCTCTGAGGCTTCTTGGGCTCGTCAGGCTCCTGGGCAGGCTCAGACGCGGTCTTCTCCCAACCGGCGTACAGCACCAGATCGGAGGTGACCGGGTCGTCGAAGTTCCATTCCTTGGTGTAGGCGGTATCCGAGAACCAGCCGGTGAAACGCCAGCCCGTAAGGACGGGGTCTGTTGGGCGAGCGACGGTCGAACCCTTATCGACCGTGACGGTAGTCGGATCCTCACCGGGCACGCGACTCTGGAAGGTAACGGTCACCTGGGTGACGGGAGGCTCCGGGTCGGTACCGGGGTCGACCGGCTTGGGATCGATCGCGGCCATGGCGGTGAGTGCCTTCTGCTGGGCAGTCCGAGCGCCGGCGATAGTCGTCGCATCCGCGATATCGCTCAAACCCTTTTCGTAAGCAGCCTTGAGCTCCGCCCAATTCTCGGCGGTGTAATCGGACTCCTTATAGGTGGTGAACTTGGTGCCGAGCTCGTTCTTGAGCTTCTGCTGCTCAGCCTCCAAGCGCTCTGCCGCCGTGGGGACGGCGTCCGCCGTAGTCTTGAAGTTGTCGACGATGCTCTCCATGGCCGACTCATCGGTCGCAGCGTCGATTGCCTCGGAAGCCGTCTGGTGCGCATTCTGAATGTCGGCCCAATCGTCGGTCAAGTAGCTCCCCTCGACATAGGTGGCAAGCGCATCGTTGAGCTGCTGCTTAAGCTCCGCGCGCAGCTCTTCCACGGTCTTGGGCACCGTAACGGACACCGTAAGCGTTACGGTATAGCCGTAGTAATCGGTTGCATCCGAGCCCTGCGGGCGCAGGATGAACGTGTAGTCGCCGTTCACGAGCTTGTCGGCATCGTTGGGGCGCACCCCATCAGGACCCGCTGTGAGCACCCACTCATTAGCACGCCCAGGGCGTTCAAAGGAAGCGCTCGTAGGGTCACTGATCGTCTGGAGTAAGGGCACGTTCGCGCTGTTGAGAATAGAGGCCTCCATTTGATTAACTGTTGAACCCGCGGCCCCGTTGTACCTCATCGTTTGGTTTTCAGGCTGCACAACCAGGGCCGGATAGACAGTCTTTCCCGCAGTGGCAAGCAACATGGCGCCCTCAGCGGCAATGGGAGCTTGTCCGGAAACAGCATCGGCATTCGGCTGAATACCGGACCCTCTGCCGCCCGTCAGCTGCGCAAATGCTCCCAACTTGAGGGTGCCATCGTTCTTAACGGCGCTACCCTGACCGCACTGAACCTTGACCACCCTGCTTGCGTTTTGATTCACGATTGTGACCGTGGAGCCTTGCTCAATCTCAAATGCGGGTCCGACCTCACAGTAAACCGCGATGGCGCTCGAGGTCGTTGTCGAGTTGGCCCCGGCCTGCGAGTTGAGGTTGATTGTTGTTCCGTCAGGTACGGTAACCGTGTTGGCAAGCGTAACGGGCTTAAAGAGAGTAATCGTGGAGCCGCGGTTTGCACCAGCGATCTCAATCGCCGTTTTAAACGAGTCAACTGTCTGCGAAGTTCCGCTCGGCAGAAGCACCTGAATACCAGCTGGCTCTGTTCCCGTCAGACGCCCGGTCGAGAGTTTGAGATTGTTGTAGTTCAAGCCCTTAACGGCACTGGCTTCGTGATTCTGGCCAAACCGCGTCTTGCCAGGGAGCTGTGGTGTGGTCTCGGTGTTGGTGCCCACCATAAAGTAAATCTGGTTTGAGCCAAGCGTGCTGTAGCTGGGATCGTTCCATGTGGGATCGATGGCGTACCAGACGCCGTCATACTCGACCGCGTTCCACGCGTGCTGCTCGCCGTTGACGCCATTTGTACCGTTGAACGCCCGCCCTTCGATGTAGGCGTTCTTGATGCCCTTACGGTCGAGCAAGACTTTCAGGGCGGTGGCATAGCCGTAACAGACCGGACCGTCCTCGGCACTGTTATCACTCACGATGCCGCTGTAGGCGCAGCGCGAGATGTTCAGCGCACCCAAGCCAGCGGAGTTGTAGACGTTATGCAGCGAGAGCCAGTTGTCAAAGTAGGTAATGGCCTCGAGCAGGTTCAAAGGCGCGTCGGCAACGATTTCATCAACCTTCGTGTTGAAGCTCTTCCACATCTGGAGCAGCTCGGCCTCGTTGATGCCGCTGTAGATGAAACCATCGACCTTGGTAGAGAGCTCATAGGTGCGGGGGTTGCTGGCATCGCCATCCGCGGTACGCGTCCACGCGAGCTGACCGGCGTTAATCCAGAAGTACTCGGGGTGGTCGCGCGTGAAAGCGTTCATGATCGCAGGGAGCCAGGTGGAGCCGGAGCCAACCTTGTCCACCGGAATGCTGATGGTGACCTTGCTCGGATCGTCGCCGTCCATGAGGATGGTCGGATTTGCCTGCACCTGCTCGAGAACCTGATCGTAAGCGAGCTTCTGGCCCTCGTCCAACACGTTGTTGTAGAACCACTCGCCCACCTCGTTATGGGTTACAGCTGCGAGAGCGAGCTGCGGCGTGGCAACAAGAGTGCCCATAACCACGAGCAACGACGCGACAACGACTGCAAGACGAGCACGAAGACGGGAAAGCATGGAAAGCCCCCTTCTCGGGTTGGGCTACGAATAAGCTGCATGAAGTGCATTTTTTGCACTATTTGGACCATGCTACCCTACCCTCTATCAGCGAGCAAGGAAAGGTACCACGAATGGTACGCACTGCGCATCGAGCGGAGTGCCCGAAACCGTGCCCCTCGTCTAGCCTTTACCACTGAATCTCGTCTAGGAACAGCAATGTCTCCTCGGGCACGAAACGAGCGGCCTCTTTTACCAGAGATATCCGACGGGAGATGGAATCCGCGCCGATAGACTCTTCGAACACTTCGCGCAGCCCCGGCTCGAGGAGGAAATTATTCAGCCCATTGTTCTGGATAGAAATGCAACTTTTCCAGGTTTTCGATGACAAAGAATGGATATTGCAATCGATCTCCCCCTGTTCTCAAGCACTGGTGAAACGCAGAGAGGCACATACCGCATCATCGCAGTTAAATCACTTGTACTATGGTTTTTCCGCCAATATCGTTTTAGATTTTCCGGATATTCTATTTCTGTTTTTCCGGTACTTCTGATTTGGTTTTTCCGATCTTTATCGTAACGAGAAGCAAAGCCGAGAACGCAGGAATCCCCCTGCGGATTCCCAAAGCGAACATTCCGCAGGCCGTAAGGCCGAGGACGTTCGCGTGGGAACCGCAGGGGGATTCCGGTGGGAGTCGAAACCTCGTTTAGAAGTCCACGTCCACGTCGTTATAGACGCACTCGAGGAGCTTCTCCATCTCCTC
>CAUGVQ010000094.1 GCA_959602875.1 uncultured Collinsella sp.
GGTTGCGATGGCAAAAGCGATGCGCACAACCATGCCGCTCGAGTAGTTCTTCAGAGGCATGTCCACGAAGTCGCGCAGCTCGGCAAAATCGACGATCTCATCGAATTTCTCGTCGATAAACTGCCTCGTGTATCCCAGAAGAGCACCGTTGAGATAGATGTTCTCACGCGCGGTGAGCTCCATGTCAAAGCCCGCGCCCAGCTCGATGAGCGGCGCGATGTTGCCGCGCACGATGCACGTGCCCTCGCTCGGCTCAAGAACGCCGGCGATGATTTTGAGCATCGTCGACTTACCGGAACCGTTGGTACCCACAAGGCCCACAACGTCGCCACGCTTGACTTTGAAGGAAACGTTCTTGAGCGCGCGGAACTCGCTGAAGAACAGCTCATGACGCACGAGCTTGATGAAGTACTCCTTGAGGTTGTTCAGTTGCTCGGACGCCATGTTGAAGATCATGGTCACATCGTTGACCTCGATGGCGTACTCATCCGCTTGCGCCGGCTCGTTGAACTGGCGATAAATTCCTGTGGGTGCTGCCATGATGCGTCCTTAGATGTAGAGGATGAACTTGTGCTCGGTCTTGCGGAAGACGAATATACCGATTACGAGCATAATGACCGCCCAGACGGTGCAGAGCAGAAGAATCTCAAGCGAGGGGTTCTGCTGCCAAAGGACGATATCGCGCATAAACGTCACGAATCCGTACATGGGGTTCATCTTGACGATGCCGATAGTCCATGCGGGGGCACCACGATCAAGCAACATCTGGAAATCCCAGAACACAGGGGTCAAATAGTTCCAAGCGGTAAGAACGACGCTCCACAGGTGGATGACGTCGCGGAAAAAGACGGTGGCTGCAGAGAGCACAAGCCCGATACCGATGCAGAAGATCATAAGAAGGCCCAAGCAGACCGGAAGCCAAATGAGGTGCCACGTGGGTACCACACGGAACCACAGCATAACGATCGCAACCGCAATGAGCGAAAACGCAAAGTTAACGAGTGCGAAGAGAATCTTCTGCACCGGAAAAACGAAGCGGTCGATCTTGACCTTCTTGAGCAAGGGGGCAGCATCAAGAATTGAGGTGACAGCCTTGCTGGTGGAATCGCTCATGAGCGAGTAGGTGATGTTGCCCAAGATGAGGTAGAGCGGGAAGTGCTCGATGTTGGAGCCGAGCAGGGTCGAGAAGACAACGCTCATCACGACCATCATGAGCAGCGGGTTGAGCACGCTCCAGGCCACGCCGAGGAAGCTACGACGATATTTGATCTTGAAGTCCTTGGTCACCAGCTGCTTGAGAACGAAGATATCCTTCTCGAAATCGTTCCGCGCATGCGAGGCGAAGGCGCCATCTTTTGTGATTGCCACGAACGGCTCCTCTGGTATCGGAATCGTAAGTTCGCTCTGCATTCTAGCACACCGATTTTTTCTCAAAATTGCGCTTGCCATACGCCACGAGTTCTGTATACTAGTCACTGTTGCTTGAGAGCACCTACATTCCTCGGTAGCTCAATGGTAGAGCACGCGGCTGTTAACCGCGCTGTTGTAGGTTCGAGTCCTACCCGGGGAGCCAGAACTTCCAACCCGCCCTTCCGGCGGGTTTTTTATTTTAAATACACTCGTTACTGCCTCCAAACACTCGCTACGGCCTCCTCCCTGCTGTTTTTTTCATTATCCAGTGATTCTTTTCATTAATCTCCCCCTCTAGTTAACTAAGTGACAGAAAACGCTGACAGCTGAAAAGAATGACGGCGTTTCCGTCATCATCATGCTCGAGTTTCCGCCATTCGCCATTATCATGCTCGCAATTCCGCCATCACGCGCTCAGGGCGATACGCCTGCATAGCAGAACCGGCGTGAATCGTTCGATTCGCAGAGATCCCGCTGGAAAAATGATGAGCCATGCGACATAAGCGCACGCGGAATTGGCTGGTGCAACAGACATGCAAGCTCTAGAGCCAACGCCCGCGACAAACCGAATGTGCCTTTACGCCTCTTCCTTCACCACGTCATCGAGCGTCATGGCGACATTGTGTGGCGTGGGCACCCAGTCGACCTTGAGGAAGAGCGCCGCAACGTTGATGGGGATATACGTCAGCATGAACAGCGGGAAGGTAAAGAGGTTGGTAAAGAACCTCCAGCGCTTGGGGCAATGGAAATGACGGTGCTCGACGACGACGGTCACGAGCCCCATGGCGAAGAACATGAGATAGCTTGATACGAGCATGGTTATGAGCGAGACGACGCAGGAATCAAGCTCGGACGCCGTGGCGAGAAAGCCGTGGCTGAGCGTGCCCACGACGAGAAACACGGCGTTGGCGACCATGGAGAGCATCGAGCAGATGGTGCAAGGGCCGACCGTTACAAAGAGATCGTAGGCGGCAAACCTTCTGAAGAAGGCGAAGGACTTCACCAGCCCGAGGCCGTAAGTGAAAAATACCTGGTAGAAGCCCTTTGTCCAGCGCATACGCTGCTTCCAGGACGCCTTGAAGGTAAGCGGCTGCTCGTCAAAGAACTCTGCCGGGGCGTACGCGATGCGAATCCCGTGCATAGCGCAAAACGTCGAGAACTGGATGTCCTCGGTAAGCGTATGGAAGCGCCACCCCTGCATGCCGCGCACGATGTCGGCAGAGATGAGGTAGCCCGAGCCCGACACCGCGCAGGAGGTCCCGCAAAGCATGCGAGCGTTGTTGAGGAAGCGCGCCTCGCGGATGAACCAAGTGGCGTAAGCGGCGCTGATCCACGAGCTACCGAAGTTCTTAGAGTTGCGGTAGCTCGTAACCGCCTGATAGCCCTGGTCGAACGCATCGTTCATGATGCTCACGTAATCGCGCGAGATGAGGTTGTCGGCATCGAATACAAAGAAGCCGTCGTGCTTGCCGGGGTATTCCTCGAGGATGCGACGGAAACCAAAGTCCATGACCCAGCTCTTGCCCTTGCGCGCGAGGTCGTTGCGCTCGTACACGATCGCGCCCGCCTCGCGCGCAGCCTGGGCGGTGTTGTCGGTGCAGGCGTCCGCCACAACAAAGATGTCGATCAGCTCGGCCGGATAGTCCTGGTCGCGAATGGAACGCACGAGGTTGGCGATAACGGGCTCCTCATTGTGCGCCGCGATAAAAAAAGCGTACGTGTGGAGCTTCTTGGCCTTGGGATAGCTTACCTCGCCGCGGATAAGGCCGACAACATAGAACACGAACTGGTAGAGCGTAAGCACGCCCAGAAGCGTCATGACGACGTAGTTGAAGAGCGTAATGGGCGTGAATTCAGATAACGGCATCGGCGCGTCGGCCTCCTGTTGACGACCAAGGTTGTGCTGAAGTGTAACCGACTGCGCATCGTCCCGGCGGCGCCGTGCGCTGCGGCCAGGGCATTTCCGCACGGTTTCCAGATACCGAAGCCGCCCCTATGACAAAAGACCGAGCTGAGGCACGATCTCCTCCCCCGCCTCAGTACGCCCGAGCGAGAGCGGCGCGAGTTCATCGAGAACCTCGGCAAGGTCCCACGGCAACTCGTCGCGGCACTCGATGGTCTCGCCGGTTACGGGATGCGTGAAAGCGACCCGCCAGGAATGGAGGAACTGGCGCGTAAGGCCACGATCGGCGCGCTCGGCGTTGCGTCCTCCCCTCCCGTAAAGAGGGTCACCTACGCAAGGGTGGTTGATATGGCGCATATGGACGCGAATCTGATGGGTGCGCCCCGTGTAGAGATGGCATTCGAGCAGCGTGTAGCCATCATCGAACCGACCCGCATCGAAGCGCTCGAGAACCCTGAACGTGGTGATGGCCTGGCGAGCGAAGGGGTCGTCGGACACCGCCATCTTCTGCCGGTCGCGCGTGGAGCGGGCGATTCCGGTGTCGATGCGTCCCTCGTCCATAGCCACATAGCCGTGCACGAGCGTGATGTAGCGCCTGTCGAGCGTGCGCAGGCGAATAAGGTCCTGAAGGGCGCGCTGCGTGTCGTCGTCCTTTGCGGCGAGCATGAGGCCGGAGGTATCGCGGTCGAGCCGGTGCACGATACCGGGACGGTCCTCGCCCTGAAGGGTGCCGAGGTGATCGATGCCGCAGTGATAGACGAGGGCGTTGGCGAGTGTGCCGTCCGCGTGCCCGTGCGCCGGATGGCATACAAGGCCGCGCTGCTTGGAGAGCACGATGAGGTAGTCGTCTTCATAGCGAATGTCGAGCGGGATGTTCTGCGCGATGACGACGCCGGGCTCGGGTTCGTCGGGAAGCTCGACCGAAACGCGGTCCCCCGGCATGACGGCGTACTTCTTGGAAAGGCAGGTCTCGCCGTTCACCGCAACGGCTCCGGCCTCGATGAGGTGTGCGCACGCCGAGCGCGAGGGGCAGGACTCTTGAGAGCCTAGAAACGCGTCGAGCCGCGTGCCGCGCGCAGCATCGTCAACCAGAATATAGACGTCTCCCGCCATCACGCGCCGCCCTTCTCGTTCACATCCCCATAGTCCTCGCCCGCGTCAGTGTCGGCGTCGCCAGCGTCGGCTTTGCCGTTCTGCGAGGCCTTCTCCCCCGCCTTTGCCGCCGGAGAGAGGAACATGAAGCCGATGAGCGCCAATGTCACACCGACGGTGATGCCGATGTCGGCGACGTTGAATACCGGGAAGTTGATGAATACGGTGGCGATGAAATCGGTCACAAACCCAAAGACGGCACGGTCGTAGGCGTTGCCGATGGCCCCGCCCGCGAGCATGCCAAGGCCGATCACCTCGAGGCGGGAGAGCGCCGGCGCGCGCCAAAGATAGACGGCGACCGCACACACCACGACCACCGCAAGGGCGACGAACGCGTAACCAAAGCCCGAGGCCAGACCGAACGAGACGCCGGTATTGGCGACGAAATCGAACTCGAGAACGCCGGGGATGACGGTCACGGGAAGCGCACCGGTCATGAACGCGCGGCGCGCCATGACCTTGGTCAGCTGATCGAGGGCGAGAAACGCAACGGCGAAGCCAAGCGCCACCGCGACGCGCCATGCGCGGGAGGGCGCAAAGCTCCGTGCGCCCTCCCCTGGCGTCTCATTCTGATGGTTCGCGGCCGAGGTCACTTATGCCTCCAGAGCCTCGGCGCAGCGGTCGCAGATGTGGGTGTGCGCACCGTGGGCACCGGTGGTCTCGCGGTAGTTCCAGCAGCGGTCGCAGCGCTCGCCGCGCGCCGGCTCGACGGAGACGGCAAGCTCATCGCCTTGCGTGAGCTCGACCTCGGAGACGATGAAGAACTCGGCCAGATCGGGCGCGTCCTCACCGGTGAGAGGCGCGTAGAGCTCCTCGGGAACGGTGACGGTAACGCGGACCTCCTGGCTCTTGGTGAAGGTGCCCTCGGCACGCTTGTCCTCCAAAGCCTTGGTCACGCCGGCGCGAACCTCGAGGGCCGCATCGAGCACGGGAGCGAGCTCGTTGGCCTGCTCAAGCGTGATGGGCGCATGGTACCAATCGAGAAGCGCCGCATAGTCCTGGCCGGCGCGGATTCCCTCGGGCGTGTAGGCCATGACCTCGTCCGTGGTAAAGGCGAGAATGGGCTGCAGGTCGCGCAGGAGCATCGAGAGAAGCTCGGCGAGCACGGTCTGCGCGCTGCGACGGGCAAGAGAGCCGTCCTTCTCGCAGTAGAGGCGATCCTTGAGTGCGTCGAGGTAGACGTTGGAGAGCTCGGTCACCACAAAGTCGTAGAGCGTGCGGTAGGCGCGGTTGAACTCGTAGGAGGCGTAGGCGTCGTCGACCTCGGCCTGAACCTGGGTGATGCGTGCCACCATGATCTTGTCGAGCGGCGTGAGGTCGCAGAAGCCCACGTGGTCGCGCGCGGCGTCGTACTGATCCTCGAGCTCGCCCAGCAGGAAGCGGAAGGTGTTGCGGAAGCGGCGGTACGCGTCCGAGGTACGTGCGAGGATCTCGTGGTCGATGGCAACGTCGGTCGAGGTGTCCACCGAGGCGACCCACAGGCGGATGATGTCGGCGCCCATCTCGTCGCAAACCTTGTTGGGGTCGATGACGTTACCGAGCGACTTGGACATCTTGCGGCCCTGACCGTCAAGGGTGAAGCCCTGGGAGACGACGGCCTTGTAGGGCGCGACGTCATTGGCGCCCACGCTCGTCAGAAGCGACGACTGGAACCAGCCACGGTGCTGATCGGAGCCTTCGAGGTAGAGGTCCGCGGGGTACTCGAGCTCGGGGCGCTTCTCGCAGACCGCCTTCCAGGAGACGCCGGAGTCCCACCACACGTCGAGGATATCGCGGTCGGCCTTGAGGTGATGACCGCCGCACTTGGGACACACGCAGGCGTCGCCCAGGTACTCGGACGGCTCTGTGGTGAACCAGGCGTCGGAGCCCTCCGCCTTAAAGAGCGCGATCACGGCGTCGAGCGTGGCGTCGTTCATGACCTTCTCGCCGCAGTCGGCGCACGTGAAGCTGGGGATCGGCACGCCCCAGTTGCGCTGGCGCGAGATGCACCAATCGGGACGGCCCTCCACCATGGCGCCAATGCGGTTCTTGGCGCGGTCAGGGTACCAGGCTACATGGTTCAGCACCTGGTCGAGCGCCTGCTCGCGGAGCCCGGTCTCGTCCATAGAGACGAACCACTGGTCCGTTGCACGGAAGATCGTGGGCTGCTTGCAGCGCCAGCAGTGCGGGTAGGAGTGGTTGATCTTAACCTCGGCGAGGAGCTTGCCGCTCTCCGCGAGCCAGGAGATGATCTTGGGGTTGGCCTCGTCGGTGTCGAGCCCGGAGAAGGGTCCGCCAGTGCCGTACTCGTCGCCCACGTAGAAGCGGCCGTCGTCATCGACGGGCATAATGATCGGCAGGTCGCAGCGCATACCGGTGTAGTAGTCGTCGACGCCGTGGCCGGGGGCGGTGTGCACGCAGCCGGTGCCGTCCTCAAGGGTCACGTAATCAGCAGTGACGACCTTGCCGGAGACGCCCTCAAAGATGGGCTGCTGGTAGGTAAGGCCCACGAGGTCCTCGCCGTGCGCGCACCAAGGCTCGGTGGCGCCTTCGGGCACGAAGAGCTTTGCGTCCTCGAGCTTGGCGACACCGTGGAAGACCTTCTCCCAAAGCGCCTTTGCCATAATGCCCAGACGACCCTCGGCCTCGACAGCGACGTAGTCTGCCTCGGCAAGAAGCGCCACGCCGGAGTTCGCCGGAAGAGTCCAGGGGGTGGTGGTCCAGATAACCACGTCGACGGGCATGCCGGAGGCACGGAGCTCCTCAGGAGCGTCAATCATCTCAAAGCGCACAAAGATCGAGGGGCTCACTTCGTCGGCGTACTCAATCTCGGCCTCGGCAAGCGCGGTGTGGCAGTGCTTGCACCAGTGAACCGGCTTGCGACCGCGATAAATCATGCCCTTATCGAACATGGCCTTGAAGACCTCGATGTCGGCGGCATCGTGCTCGTGGTAGAGCGTAAGGTAGGGATTGTCCCAGTCGCCCAGAACACCCAGGCGCTTGAAGCCCTCGCGCTGCAGGTCGAGGTTCTCGACCGCAAACTCATGACACATCTCGCGAATCTTCGCCGTTGGGGTGGCGTTAAACGTAGCGGTGCCGAGCGCCTCCTCCACCTTGTGCTCGATGGGCTGACCGTGGCAGTCCCAACCGGGAACATAGGGGGTCTGATACCCCTGCATGGCCCAGTAGCGCATGATGATGTCTTTGGAGATCTTGTTCATGGCGTGGCCGATGTGGATAGGGCCGTTCGCGTACGGGGGGCCGTCATGCAAGACGAACTTGTCATGCCCCTCGTTCTTCTTCTGAAGCTGCTCGTAGAGATGGTTCTCGTTCCAGCGTGACAAACGCGCGG
>CAUGVQ010000095.1 GCA_959602875.1 uncultured Collinsella sp.
GCACTTGAACGCCGCGCGCAGCGCGACCTCCGTCTTGCCAAAGCCCACGTCACCGCAGAGCAGACGGTCCATGGGCTTGGCGGATTCCATATCGGCCTTGATGTCGTGGATGGCCTCGAACTGGTCGTGCGTGGGTTCGTACGGAAAGCTCGCCTCCATCTCGAGCTGCTCGGGCGTGTCGGGTGGGCAGGCAAAGCCGGTGATGGAGCTGCGGCGCGTGTAAAGGTCGACGAGGTCGAAGGCGAGCTTTTTGGCGCTCTTGCGGGCCTTGTTTGTTGCGCGCGACCAGTCCGCCGTGTTGAGGCGCGTGAGGCGCGGGCTGTCGCCGTCGGGGCCGACGTAGCGCGTGATGCGGTCGACCTGTTCGAGCGGCACGTAGAGTTTGTCGGCGCCGGCGTATTCGAGCAAAAAGTAGTCGCGCTCGCGGCCGGCGACCTCTTGGCGCACGATCGAAGAGAAGAGCGCGATGCCGTGCGTAGCGTGGACCACGTAGTCACCCGGCTTGAAGGGGAAGGTCACCTCGGTGATGTCCACACGCCGGCGACGGGCACGTCCGCGACGGGCGTCGAGCCGCGCGTTCAGGTCGGCAATGGAGAAGATGGCGAGGTGCGCCTCGGGAATCACCACGCCGGAGGGCAGCGGTAAATCGATAAAGGTGACGCGACCGCGCGTGAGCGTGGGCACCGTGGACGCGCGCTCGGCGGGGTCGATGCGCTTTAGGTTGAGCGGATCGGTCACGCGGATCTGGATGGACGCATCGACCTCCCCCTCGTTCTCGGGCGCGGCCTGCAGCGACTCCTCAAAGGGGATCGATTCGTCGCCGAGCGAAAGCTCTAACGACTCGCGGGCGCCGCGGTCGGGCGCGGCGAACACCACGGCAAAGCGGTTTGAGACGCATTCGCGAATGCGCGAGATAAAACGCGTGTCGGACCCGGCGATGGCAGGCTGCTCGATCTTGAGCTCAGCGGTGACCGCGCCGCCTGCGCGGATGAGCGAGACGAAGTTCAAGCGCTGCTGACGGCCAAAGTCGAGCTCCTGCGGGCGCACGTACAGACCGTCGAGCCTGCTCACGCGGGCCTCCCCCGCGCGGCGCTCCCAGTCCTCATAGGCGCGCGAGCAGTCGTCGAAAAGCGACCGCGGCTCCGAGAGGACCACGAGCGCGTCTTTGGCGAGATGCTCGAGTGGCGTCACGGCGCGCTCGTACAAAAGGGGCAGGAAGCGGTCGAGCTCTGGCGTGGCCACGCGGGCCTCGGCAAGCTCAAGCAGCGCCGCAAGCTCGGTGTCATGCTGCGCCGGCTGATACAGAGCAGCCCGCAGACGATGCAGGGCATCATCGGTCAGCGCGAGCTCGCGGCAGGGGTAGATGTCGACGGCATTCTCGTCGCCGATGGTCTGCCCCGTAGAGGTCACCATGCGGCGGATGCGGTCTATCTCGTCGCCAAAGAACTCCAAGCGTACGGGCGAGGTGCCCTGCGCGGGAAAGACATCCACCGCATCGCCGTGCACGCGGAAAAGCCCCGGCGCATCTGCCGCCTCCGCCGCGGTGTAGCCCATACCCACCAAGCGGCGCGGCACGTCTTCAAAGGGAATCTCATCCCCCACCGCAAAATGCGCCTCCTGCCAGTAGCGACTCGAGGGATCGGGCACGCAGCGCAGCAGGGCGCGGGCCGAGGCAACCATAATGACGGCCTCGCCGCGCGCCACACGGCCGATCGCCTGGCAACGCTGGGCCACGGCGGCATCATCCAGATCCGCCTTGGCGTTCCAGGGAAAGTCGCGGCGCTCGGGGTAGCGCACCACGTGCTCCAACCCCAGGTACGCCGCGAGCGCCCGGGCAGCGCGGTCAGCCGCCTCCTCGCCCGAGACAATGTAGACCGTCGCGCGAGGACGCCGGGCAAACTGGGCGGCAAGCATAAGCGTACGTCCCGACTGCGACACCGCAAGCGTGGCATCCTTGCCCGCATCGAGCGCGGCCTCAATGGTGGCAGGGCCCTCTGCACAGAAGAGCTGCGCGGCGATTCGATGGATAAGCATGCGGTCTCCCGTCTTGCCGGGCGCGGGCGCCGGCCTTCGCGCCACGCACGCCGAAAACCCGCCCAGGCAAGCCGGTGCGGGTCAGTCAATCTCGTTTGCCCTATCTTAGCGTACGGCGGCGACACGGGCGCCTCGTCCCTGCGGGCCCCAGTCATCTCCACCAATCGGCAATATTCTGCACTACCTGCAGACTCTTCATAATCCGATCACAAATACGAACATATGTCCGTACGAGGTTTTAGGCTTGTTGCATGGTCAACCACGAGGAAAGGCGGACGAGATGGCACGGAAGACAAGCAACGGACAGAAGGCGGGCAATAAGGGTGCAAAACCCGCTGATGCGACCATCGTCTCTCCGGAGATGGACGGTCTCTCGGGTATCGCATACCAGTCGACGGCGGATATCGTAGCGGACGCTCGGACCATTATTTAAAGCGCCCACGACGCCGCACGCCGTTCCGTCAACACGACCCTAGTGCTGCGCAACTGGTATCTGGGCAAGCGCATAGCCGAGGAGGAACTCAAAGGCGCCGATCGCGCGGAATACGGCAAGCAGGTTATCGAACGCCTCTCTACGAGCTTAAAACTATGGGCAAAGGGTTTGGTAAGCAGGAACTTCATAAGTATGTACAGTTCTATCGCTTGTTCCCCGCAATTGTCGACTCACTGAGTCGACAATTCGAAAACCGGCTCTCCTGGACGCATTATCGCGAGCTTTTGCGCGTTATCAACGACGTCGCGCGGGCCTGGTACGCGCGCGAAGCATCCGAACAGGGTTGGAGCGTACGTACGCTCGCGCGCAATATCGGCACCAAATACTACGAGCGTCTGCTTCTCTCGGGAAACAAAGCGCCTGTAGAGCAGGAGATGCAGACAAAGACGGCAACCTATCAGACACGCGAATATCGGGTTGCCGAGTTCATCAAGGACCCCTATGTGGCCGAGTTCCTCGGCTTCTCACCCGATGCCGAGGTGCGCGAGACGGACCTGGAAAGCGCCATACTCGCCAACCTACAAAAGTTCCTCTTGGAGATGGGCAAGGGCTATGCCTTTATGGGGCACCAATACCATTTGCGCGGCATGAGCGGAGACTACTACATCGACCTTGTCTTCTACAACGTCATCCTCAAGTACAACGTCATCCTCAAGTGCTACGTGCTCGTGGACCTCAAGTGCGGGCCGGTCACTCACCAAGACATCGGACAGATGGACATGTACGTCCGCATGTTCGACGACACGGTGCGGCGCGCCATAGAAACTGAGAAGCAACGGTTTGCCTTAAGGGCGGGCAGCCAAACGAAGAAGGAGGCAATCACTAGATAAGGCCGAGCTCCTCGCAGGCTACAAGAATGCCGTCCTCGTCGATGTCAGGCGCGACGTAGCTTGCTGCGGCCTTAACCGCATCTGAGGCGTTGCCCATGGCGACGCTCGTCCCCACGCAACCAAACATGGGAACGTCGTTGCCGCCGTCGCCAAAGGCCGCACACTCCTCGGGCTTGATGCCGAGCCACTCGAGGGTGGCCGCAATGCCGGCAGGTTTGCCGCCGTCTGCGGGAATGACGTCACAGAAATAATCGCACCAGCGCGCGTGCGTCACATGGGGGCAAACGTCGGCAAAGATCCCCTCCTCGCCGGGAGCCACATATACGCACAGCTGGTACACCGGCTCGTCGAAAGCATGGGAGAGGTCGAGGACGATGCTTTCGCCACCCACCCGCGCCTCGGCCAGGCGCACGCGCGGCCCGCGACGGTTGACGAAGTTCTGGCCAAGCTGCATGACCTGCAGCTCGTAAAGCCCTTCTTCTGCCTGTTTGACGAT
Organism: uncultured Collinsella sp.; assembly: GCA_959602875.1. Lineage (GTDB taxonomy): Bacteria > Actinomycetota > Coriobacteriia > Coriobacteriales > Coriobacteriaceae > Coprousia. The sequence goes on from CAUGVQ010000095.1 coordinate 3,854, forward strand.
GGTCTTGACGTCCTCTGCGTTGAGCGGGACGTCGCGATAGGTCTTGCCTGCGGCATCTATGCAGTACTGCCCGTTAAACGTGAGGAAACCGTCGAAGGGGAGCTCCTTGTGCAGGTCGAGGATAACCTCCGGCAGGCCGCTTGACGCACGTCCCGTCGCAATAAAGAGCTTGATGCCGGCGGCGTGCAAGCGACGCAGTGCCTCAAGTGCCGACGGGGGAATCGCATGCGTCCTAAAGCTCACGAGCGTACCGTCTATGTCGAAGAACGCCGCCTTGATCATGGGTCCTCCTTGATGCCGTCAGCATGCGCAATGGGACCCCGCCGGGATCCACACCGCCCGGCAGGGCCGGCCGGGGGCAATCGGGCACGACGCCACACGTAACCCAAAAGCCAGTTTGAGAGCGTTATACGCAGAGAGTTGAGGATTTATGCGTATAAATTTCTCGAGAGCATTGTAGTATATTTATTCGTATAAATCAACAGATTGCGAGCTCCAAACCGTGAAGAGTATCTATCACTCCATAGCCGCTACGCTCCGCGACGAGATCCGCACCGGCGCGCACCCATTTCAAACGCTGTTACCCACCGAGGCCGAGCTCTGCAAGCGCTTTGGCTGTTCGCATGCGCCCGTGCGTCGCGCGCTTGCGGAACTCGCACAAGAGGGCTACGTGCAGGCACGCCAAGGCCGCGGGGTCACCGTCATCTGGCAGCCGGAGCCAAGGGGCGCGCAAGGCTATGCCACCGGCGGCATCGACACCTTCCCCGAAATTTGTGCAGCACGCGGTCTCACCCCCAAGACGCGCCTGCTCACCTTTGAGCGCATAACGGCAGACAACGCCCTATCTGAGACGACGGGCTTTGCGCCGGGCACGCCGCTCGTCCACCTTCTGCGCCTGCGCATCGCAAGCGGGTACCCTGTTGCCGTAGAGGAGACCTACACCTCTGAACTTGAGGTTCCCGGCATCACGCCCGAGATTGCCATCACCGGTACCTACGCCCATATCGAGGGTACGCTCGGCATAGAAATCCTCACCAGTAAACGCACTATCACCATGCGCAAGGCGGGCGCGGAAGACGGCGAGCTACTCTCTTTGGACCCCAATACCTACCTAGCGTTTGTGGAGTCCCATACCTTTGCTTCGACTGGCAACCAGTTTGAGGTCATCTACTCGCGTCAGCATCCCGAGTTCTTCTCTGCGCGCATCCTCGCCACACGGCCCACGCGCTAGCCAGCGGAGCGCCTCGCCAAACGCTGCGGGGCGCCGACTCGCATCGGCGCCCCGCAATTGAACACATCTCGTACTAAAACAGTCGTGCGTTTAGCTCATGAGAGCGTTCGTGAGCTCGCTCGCAGCACTCTCGTCGGCGCTCCATACACCCTCGTCGTCCTGCGAGTAGGTAAAGTTGCAATCGACTTCCTGGGGCTCGATACCCTGAGCAACCTCCAACAGAATCTGGCCGGCCTGCTGGAAGAGCTCATCCTCGCCCGAAATCGTCGTGAGGTCGATGCCAGAGAGATACTCGGTGAACTGCAGCTGGAACTCATTCACGATATCGCCCATCGACTTTGCCGTAACGGTTACGTTGGCATTAGCCGTCTTGTCCTCAACCGTGATCTCGTTGATGGTGTAAGCAAAACCATCCAGGTAGGTATTCATAAACTCCCCGGGGTCGATGCCAAGCGAGTCGAAATTCTCGCCCGCCGAGCTCTCGATGGCCTCGAGCATCTCTTCGTTATCGGCTTTGACCTCAGCGAACTGCGCCTCGAGGTCCTCGCGGATGAGCTGCTCGGCAGAAGGGCTGCATCCGGTGAGCACCAAAAGGCACGCGGCAAACAACGCCATAATCGGTACGATGAACTTCTTCTTCATGGGTCCTCCCCCATTCTAACCTACGCCCCGCAGCAGGGCGCTACCTGCCTATTCCTTGGCGCCGTACTGCTCGTAGTAGGCGTCGAGCGCATCTTTGATCGCGTCGTCAATCACCACGCGGCCGCCGACCTCGTGGTTGTGGAGCACCTCGGTGACCTCTGCCATCGACACAATCGACGCCACAGGGAAACCGTACTTGGCCTCGATCTCCTTCTGGGCCGTGGTGACGCCGCCCTTGCCGACCTCCATGCGGTTGAGGCTGACGATAAGCCCCTTTACCTCGACGTTTGCCGCGGCCATGAGCTTGGGGTAGGTCTCGTCGATGGACTTGCCCGAAGTCGTGACGTCTTCGACCATAACAACGCGGTCGCCGTCCTTGAGCTCGTAGCCGAGCATGCCGCCCTTGTCGGCGCCGTGGTCTTTGACCTCCTTGCGGTCGGAGCAGTAACGGACCTCCTTGCCATAAAGGTCATGCAGCGCAATCGCCGTGACTACCGCAAGCGGGATACCCTTGTAGGCAGGACCAAACACCACGTCAAAGTCGAGACCAAAGTTATCGCGAATGGCGCGCGCGTAGTACTCACCCAGACGCTTGAGCTGTTCGCCTGTCACGTACGCCCCCGCGTTCATGAAAAACGGCGACTTGCGGCCGCTCTTGAGCGTGAACTCGCCGAACTTGAGCACGTCGGACTCGACCATGAACTCGATAAACTCCTGCTTATAAGCCTCCATGGATGGGCTCCTTTCACGTGTATCCAGATGAGACTAAGGGTACCAGACTCACCCCTGCGCACGGCCGAGATGCGCGCTCGCATACGCTAGCGAGGCAGCACGCTCGCTCATCCGAGCGCTTGGCGCACGCGTTCGCAAAAGCGCTCGACAAAGCGGGGCGCGTCCACGGTCACGGCGACCTTGGCAGACTTTTGCGAATCATGCAGGCGCAAAGGATCGCCGATGGTGCGCCCGCGGAACGGCCCATCTAGATCGACCTTGAGGTTGATGTCGAGCGTGCCCGCAAGCGCCGGGTCGAGTGCGATCGCCACCGCCAGCGGGTCGTGCAGGGCGCATCCGCCGAGGTAACCCTGATGTTCCAGATAGAAGTTGAAATAGTAGCCCACGATATCGGCAAAGGCCGCGCCCGCAGGGTTGCCGAGCGCGCGCCAGCAGTCAAGCTCGTCAAAAGGAAGAATCGTCTGGTGCGTGACGTCGAGCCCCACCATGGTCACCGGCACGCCCGAGCGCAAAACGGCGTCGGCCGCCTCCGGGTCGTTGGCGATGTTTGCCTCGGCACCAGGCGTGACGTTGCCGGGAACGGTGAGGGCGCCACCCATAAAGACGATGCCGCCGATGGCGCACAGCGCCTCCGCATCGCGACGAACGGCAAGCGCCAGGTTTGTCAAAGGACCGGTGGGGACATAGATGAGGTCGTCTCCCCAGGTGCGTGCAGCGTCCAACAAAAAGTCGACCGCAGCGCCGCCCTCGGCATCGGGCTTACCCACTGCCTCGCGCGTGGGCTCGGGAAGTGCAACCCCGCCAAGGCCGTTGGTGCCGTGCACGTCGACCATCGTGGTATAGGGCGCCTCGGCCGCAAGCGCGCGGTCCGCGCCCGCAAAGACCGGTACCTCGGGATGACCGAGGAGTTCGAGCATGGCGAGGCAGTTTTGAACCGACTGGGCGCAGGGCACGTTGCCAAACACCGTTGTGATGCCAATAAGCTCCACCTCGGGACTCGCCAGCGCATAGGCCAGCGCCATGGCATCGTCCACGCCCATATCAAGATCGAGTATCAGCTTTTTCATCTCAGTTCCTCTCCCCCGCTAACTGCGCGGCCAATCTTGCGGCAACGTGCCTAATGCAACACAACGCCCCGGCCTTGGTGGCTA
>CAUGVQ010000096.1 GCA_959602875.1 uncultured Collinsella sp.
GGTCGTAGCCCTCGGCCTTGATGGCGTCGCCGTCAAACTCGATAAGCACGTCGCCGCGGTGCACGGTATCTCCCACCTGCGCATGCACCTTAAAGTGACGGCCCTCAAGTTTATAGGTGTCCAGACCGACGTGAATGAGCACGTCAAGTCCGTCATCGGTATGCAAGGCAACCGCGTGCCCGGTGGGGAACACGGCCTTTACCTTTGCATCGGCAGGGGCAACCACGGTGTTGCCCGAGGGTAGGATCGCCACGCCCTCGCCAAGGGCCCCAGAGGAAAACGTGGTGTCTGCAACCTCCGACAGCGGTATCACGGTACCGGCCAAAGGCGAGAGCAGAACTTCGTTTTTGCTCCGAGAAACCAATGAGTTGAAGAACTGGCTGAACATAACCCCCCTTACTCATCACTGCGGCGATCTGACACCTGTTATGCCTCAATGGTACCCCAAATCGGCGAGCGTATTTGCGTGGTATCGCACGAATTCCCTGCCACCTGGGGCGTGTCGAAAGCATCGTAGCGCAATGAGGATATTTCGAAAAGAGCGACTCGCGCGCCATAAAAAAACGGGGCCGCCCTGAGGCAGCCCCGCATGCGAACCAGTATGTCTCCGGCAGATTAGCGCTTGGAGAACTGAGGAGCGCGACGGGCCTTCTTGAGGCCGTACTTCTTGCGCTCGACCACGCGCGCGTCACGCGTGAGGTAACCGGCGCGCTTGAGGTCGGCACGGTAATCGCCGGCGTCAAGAAGCGCGCGGGCGATGCCGAGGCGCAGAGCACCAGCCTGACCGCTGATGCCACCGCCATCGCAGAGAGCGATGACGTCAAAGGCGCCCTGGGTGTCGGTCACCTTGAAAGGAGCGAGTGCGTCGTCAAGCAGGTTCTGACGGCCGAAGTACTCGGCAGCGTCACGCTTGTTGACGGTCACCTTGCCGGTGCCGGGAACGAGACGGACACGGGCCACAGCGTTCTTGCGACGCCCGGTGCCCTGGTAGACAACGGAGTTCTCAGCCATGTTTTACGCCTCCAGCTCGATCTTGACGGGGTTCTGGGCAGCATGGGGATGCTCGGAGCCAGCATAGACCTTGAGCTTGGTCAGCTGCTTGCGGCCGAGGGTGGTCTTGGGGAGCATGCCGCGGACGGCGCGCTCGATGACCTGCTCGGGGTGCTTCTCCATAGCTGCGCGGAAGCTCTCCGCCTTGAGGCCGCCGTTCCAACCGCTGTGGCGATAGTAGGTCTTGTGAGCGGCCTTGTTGCCGGTAAGCTGGACCTTATCGGCGTTGATGACCACCACAAAGTCGCCGCAGTCGGAATTGGGGGTGAACTGAGGCTTGTTCTTGCCGCGCAGGATCATGGCGATCTGGGTAGCAAGACGGCCCAGCACGGCACCCTCGGCATCGATGAGGACCCAGTTGCGCTGGACCTCACCCTGCTTGGCGTAGTGAGTCGACTTAGAAATCACTTGGACTCCTCCAACAGTACGTGTCTTGACAGAGATTCACGGGGCTCTGAAAAGTAACTTGTCGAGTATACCGCCAAGTACGTATCCGTCAACCGTCAAGCGGGTGTCATTCTCATAGTCTCCGTATGTTGTTAGGCGAGGAAATCCTTGATGCGCGCAAGCAGGCGCACCGCCTCCTGGCGGCCTTGGATGTAGAGGCGCAGAAGCTTCTCGGGGTCGCGCTCGACGTGCGCCACCTCAACCGGGGTGGGCGGCGCCACCACGATGGCACGGCCGCTGTCCTCGTAGGACCAGATGTGCTCGCGCTGCTCGTTGTAGCGCTCGTGGCGGTTCTCAAGCGCCTCCAAGAAGTATGGATAGTCGCCGTAGCGCGCGTGCGCCGGACGCATGAACTCGTAGGGACCCTTGACGTAGCTTCTGTCCTGAGTGAGCACCACCACGGCGCGGTCGTAGCCGTCGTGCTCGAGGGCGCGCTCGATGGGAACGGAGTCGGCAATGCCGCCATCCAGATACAGGTGGCCATCGATCTCCACCGGAGGGGTCACAAGTGGCATCGAGGTCGAAGCACGCACCGCATCGATGTCGAGAATGGGGTCTTTCACCTCAAGGTAGTCCGCAGTGCCAAAGACAATATCGGAGACCGTGGCAAAAAGCGGCATGGGGTTGGCGAGATAGGTGGACGTATCAAAGGGGTCTATGCGGTCCTGCACGTCGTAGAGGATGAAGTCATAGCCCACAAGGCTCCCCGACGTGGCCACCGCGCGCGAGCCCATGTAGCGACTGTCGTTGCAGAAGGCGAGGTTCACACGATTGGGACGGCCGATCTGGTGCGACTTGAAGCTGAGACCGCAGAGTGTTCCGGCAGAGACGCCATAGCAGGCGCCAAACGTGACGCCGTTTTCCATCAGCACGTCGAGGACGCCCGCTGTGAACTGGCAGCGGAAGCTACCGCCCTCGAGGATAAGGGCAACCTTGCCGTTAGTGGTCTTTCCAAACCCCTGCTCTGCCATGGCGTGTCCTCTCATGTGGGAAGCGGGCGCTCCCCACGTGCCCGCGTTTCGGTCCTTGTTTGCCCTTCTACCCAATACGACCGGCCTCGACACCGCAAAGCAACATGTCTCACCATTGCAACGCCGCATGGCTTGCCGCTGCCCTACCATACCTATGAAGAGCGCATCCTCTGCGCGATATTGCGCATACCAGCGGCTTTTTTCGGGTAACTATGCTACGATGCAATATCCCTATCCCGCAGATAGGGGACGTTCTTTGACAAGGTCGAGTCTGGCACCCAACGGTGCCGGCCCAGACCTCTCGCATGAGGGGGCGACTGGTTTCGACGCGATAGCTCTGAGAGAGGAAGCAGGCCGTGGTCTCCTCGCCACGCTAAACAGGGGTACCGTCAAAATGAATTGACAAGAATTCTTCTTACGAGCCCCAGCTGGCTCTTGCTGCTTAATTAATTAGCGGCACGCCAATCCCGGGAATTCCCCGCCCCGGGTGCGGTGTCATGTTAGGGGAATGCTCCTGTGCACGTAATCGGTATGGCACAGGCTAAGACTGAACCGGTTGGGATGCTGCGAGCGTGTCGCTGCGCGCAATGTGTCCGAGATCAAATCAGCGACTGAGCCTGGAGATGCCGATCAGGGGGCTTTCGTGGACCGGAGTTCGATTCTCCGCGCCTCCACCACCATTTACCTGGGGTTTCTGTCATATTCGATGGCAGAAACCCCGTTTTCTCATCTTTCCAAACCGTAGCGACAAGCAACCGCGCTCTATAGCACGGGCACCTCAGCCTACGCAGAGCGTGATGAGCACCGGTACAAGGGCGGAGCAGATAACGCCGTTGATGAGCGAGTAGACCACGCAGCGCTCGTCGGTGTAGCGGATCATCATGGGCAGCGTAGTGTCCTCGCTCGTGGCCGCCGCGGCGGCGATGCAGGCGTAACCGTTGAGGTGCCGAGCAATCCACGGGATGCAGAAAAAGGATGCTATCTCGCGCATGAGGTTGGCGAGGAACGCGATGCCGCCCAGCTGCGCCCCGACCATGCTCTCGAGCTGCACGCCCGCAAGGCTGTACCAGCCAAGACCGCTCGCCGCAGCCATGCCCTCGCGCATATCGAGGCCGATGAGCGGTGCCGCAACGATGCCGCCCAAAAGCGAGCCTGCCACAACGCCAAGGGGAATGACGAGCGTCTTGATATGGTGCTCGCGAATGCTCGCAAGAAGGCCGCGGTGCATGCCTACGCCTATGCCCACGAGTGCCATGAGCACCCAAAGCACCGGCTCGCTCAGACGACCTAGCGCTACGACGAGCGGGCTATCCGGCGCGGCGACGCCGAGCGCAATGCCCGCCGCGAGCATGACAAGCGCCGCAAGCGCCATGCCATCGATGTGAAAGCACGGGCGCGTGCCGTCGGCGGATGCGTCCGAGCGGGCAGGGGTATTTGCGCCGGCGAACGCGGCATCGCCGAGCAGGCGCCTCGTCAGAAGATAGACGAGCACCACCGAGCAGGCCGTGGGCAAAAGGCAGAGGACCGCGCTCGCGCCGCCCCAAGCGGCGACGCTCTCGACAAAACCCTCCTCAGACCCGATGGAGGCGCCCATAGCGCCGATGAGCAGACAGGTGCAAAGCGTCTGGAGCCGGCCGTTGATGGGACGAAACGCCTCGGGCACCGCAAAACGCCCGGCGACCATGCCCACCGCCATGATGATGAGAATGTCCACGCGCATCCCCCGTGCCGCCTCGTATACTTCCGGCGACACAGTATCGCACAACCAGACGCGCCCTGCGCCCTCGTTGCTCCCCCGCTACTTTCGAGCGCCGCGCTCGGTGCGCAGGAGCGCGTCCACAAGCTCGTTGTCCTCGCGCGCGGGAGAGCCCAGCGGCAGACCGCACGCCTCAAAGAAGTGGCTTCCCGCAAACTGCCGTGCGCGGAACGAGTCATGAGCGCCATCGTCCAGATAGCGCACACGGCTCCTACAGTCCGTTGTGCCGCAGAAGAGCGGACCGTGCCCGCGCACGTACTCGAGGTACAGCGGGTCGCTCGACCACAAAAGCACGCCCGCCATGTTCTCGAGCTCATAGGCCGCCGCATAGGCGCGCCAGCTCGTCTTGCGTGCGCGGACGTAACGGTCGAGCAGCGACGCCATGCGCGTCACGCGGCGCAGCGTGTCCGAGGCGGACATGACGCGCGCCTCAGGCATAGCGGCCGCCTGCGCGCCTGCCGCAGCAAGGCCTTCGCCCTCCCCTTCCGGCACAAGCAGAGGCTCGCAGGCGCGCCTGAGCTCGGCCAGCGCATGGTCGCGCTCGGCCGGCGCGCAGAGCACCGCGGGAACCGTGAGCTTGATCGACTCGTCAGGGAAAAGCTCGATGGCAGAGTGCGGCACCATGCCGTCGAAGGCAACCGAGGTGCGGAAGATAAGGGAGTCGTGCGCATGCTGCACGTGGCAGTCAAGCTTCTGGGACGCAAAGGCGCGCCGCATCGCGTCGGCGCAGGCGCCTACCTCGTCGCGCGTGGGAACGTCGCGCCCGGGCGCGTCCATACGGTAGAGGTACAGGTCAAAGAGGGGCACGGGGCGCGCAAAGAAGACGGTGCGCCGGCAGAACTCGGTAATGTGCGCGCGGCGCTGCGTCGCCTTGCCGTAGAGTTCAACGAGCGCGCTTCCCGTTGCGGGGCCGGAGGTGGATCCCTCGCGAATCTCTACCACGCCGTCGGCAACGTAGGGCGGAAAGCTCCCCTCGTCTACCCGCACCACCACAACGCCTTGGTCGTCGTTGGCGGGATCGGGGATGAAGCGGACGTCAAACGGAGGGGCGGGCGAGACGTGGCGACGGCACATCTCGCCTATGACCTGCCCGTAGTCTGCCGAGAGACATGGCACGGGGCAGATTGAGCGGTCGTCGTCGGCAATGCCGATCACGAGCCAGCCGCCGCGCGAGTTGGCAAACGAGGCAATGATCTTGGGCACCTTTGCCTTGACGCTCGCCGTAAAGGAGCGCTTGAACTCGAGCACGTAGCCCTCGTCCATATCGGCGAGCTGGGCGAGGTCGGCGTAGGTGATCTCGTGCAGGCCGAGCGGTTTGCCCCGGTCATCGCGAAACGGGCTGAACATGGCGCACCTCCTGTTGAGCCGTTACCGGGGTTATACCCCAAGGCCGACAGAGTGCGCATTTGGGGACGGGTTCAAGATGTGCAGCACGCGCTTGGGGCACGACTGAGGCGGACGCCGCATGAAACGACCCCGTCCCCAACTATGCAAAACGCGGCCCTGCTGTCCCCAACTATGCAAAACGCGGCCCTGCTGCGCTAAATCGCAACAGGGCCGCACCTCGAAAGCGAGCGACGGGCAAGGCATGGCAGGAACTGACTCGCCGCTCGCCGGGAAGGAGGTCTGGTTAGGGCGCGAGGGGCGCCTCGGCGTTGACCTCGGCGTCGACGTCCGTCTCGGGCGTGACCACCGGGTCGGCGTTCGTAAGGTCACTACCACGGCCGTAGGTCGGGCGCGCCGCATCGTACTGGATGTCGAGCGCGAGCTGACGCACCGCATCGGTCGGTACGTTGTCGTAGCGATGGCACGAGCAGAGGTGATCGGGCAGGACCTCGCGCTGGTCGGGCGAGGATACGTCGCAGGCACCGACCTTGGCAAAGCAGCGGCTCGCAAAGCGGCAGCCCGCCGGCGGGTCGATGGGACTCGGCACGTCGCCCTCGAGAATGATGCGCTTGCGCTGCAGCTTGGGATCGGGGCTCGGGATCGCCGAGAGGAGCGCCTGAGTGTAGGGGCACAGCGGCTCGTGGTAGAGGCTGTTTTTAGGCGCGACCTCCATCAGGCGGCCGAGGTACATGACGCCCACGCGGTCGGAGATGTGCTTCACGACGTTCAGGCCATGCGCAATAAAGAGGTACGTGAGGCCAAACTGGTCCTTGAGGTCGTCGAGCAGGTTCAGCACCTGCGCCTGGATGGACACGTCGAGCGCCGACACCGGCTCGTCGCACACAATGAGCTTGGGGTTTACCGCAAGCGCACGCGCAATGCCCACGCGCTGGCGCTGGCCGCCCGAGAACTCGTGCGGATAGCGATTCTTCATGTAGCTCGCAAGACCCACGCGCTCAAGAAGCTCGTCCACCCGCGCATCGACCTTGTCCTTGGGCAGGATGTTGTTGGTGAGGATGGGCTCGGCCACAATCTGGCCGATGGTCATGCGCGGGTTCAGGCTCGCATAGGGGTCCTGGAAGATGAGCTGGATGTCGGTGCTCATGCGGCGGCGATCCTTAGGGTTCATCGCGGTGATGTCTTTACCCTCGAAGAGGATCTTGCCGCTCGTGGGCTTCAACAGGCCCACGATCATCTTGCCGATGGTGGTCTTGCCGCAGCCCGACTCACCCACAAGACCAAAGGCCTCGCCACGGCGGATGGTGAAGTTGACGTCGTCAACCGCCTGGACAAACGACGTGGGCTTGCCAAAGAAGTTGGTTGCAGCGACAAAGCTCTTGGTGAGGTGCTGCACCTCGATAAGGTTGTCGTTCACGTTGGACATGCTAGCGCACCTCCCCTTCTGTCTCGGTACGGCGACGCGGACGTGCCGCTGCGGCCGCGCGCTCAATGCGCTCGCGCTCCTGCGCCTCGAGGTCCGCCTTGACCTTGTGCGCCGCCTCGGTTGCCTCCTGGGCGCGGGTGACCTCATCCGCATCCTCGTAGAGGAAGCAGCGCACACGGCGTGTGGTGCCCGGCACCGTCATGAGCTCGGGGCGCTCGGTGCGACAGCGGTCAAAGCAGCGCTCGCAGCGGTCTGAGAACGGGCAGCCTGCCGGCATCTCGAGCGGGTTGGGAACCGAGCCAGAAATCTGGTACAGGCGCTCGGACTCCTCGTCCTCAAGACGCGGAATCGACTGGAGAAGGCCCAGCGTATAGGGGTGCAGCGGATGCTCGAAAAGCTCGAATTTCTCGCCCTCCTCCACAAGCTGGCCGCAATACATAACCACCACGCGGTCCGCGACCTCGGAGACGACGCCCAGGTCGTGGGTGATGAGCAGGACGGCCATGTTGAACTCGCTGCGGAGCTTGTAGATGAGGTCCAGAATCTGCGCCTGGATGGTCACGTCGAGAGCCGTGGTGGGCTCGTCGGCGATGA